>NZ_JAATEP010000004.1:0-338190 GCF_012034275.1 Nonomuraea composti
GGTCGTTCGGGAACGCGCTGGACGGGCGGGGTGATCCGGGCGTGCTGATCGCGGCGCTCAAGCAGTACGTGCTGCCGGAGCTGGCCTCCGCGTTCGGCGTCACCATGATCGCGCTGTTCCTGAGCGTGCTGGCGTTCGGGGCGATGGCTCTGGTCGAGCGGGCCGAGCGGGCCAACGTGGGTGCGGCCGACGAGGTGTTCCTGATCTACCTGGCGCGCCTGCCGGGCAAGGAGGCCGCGCCCGGGTTGCAGGGGCTCACCCGCGAGCTGGCGCAGGTGCAGGGGCTGACCAGGGAACTGTCGCACATGCAGGGCCTCACGCAGGAGCTGGCGCACTCGCGGGGCAGGACCGAGGAGCTGGTGAAGGGGCTGGACGCGCTGCGTACCGCCGTGGACCGGCTGGCCGCCGCCGAGAGCCGGCCGCAGAAGTACACGCTGGTGAGGGAACAGTGAGGAGGAGGCCGCCGCGGTCGTTCGCGCCGCCGCTCGACCTGCGGTTCATCGACCTGTTCATGGCCATCGTGCTCGCGCTGTCGTTCGTGGCGATCATGCTGACGGTGGTGACGCGGATGTTGCCGACCGAGAGCGCCACGCCGCCCGCGCGGCAGCAGAAGAGCGTGGCCCAGCTCGAACGGCAGCTCGCCGCCGCCGAGCGGGCCAGGCGGGAGGCCGAGGCGGAGCTGCGGACGACGCGGGAGCAGATCTCCGAGCAGACGGCCTTCGCCCTGCCGTGGTGGCTGATCGGCTTCTGCGCGCTGCTGGGCGTGCTGGCCGTGTTCATGAACTGGCGGGTGCGGCTGTGGAACAAGGGCAGCCTGCCGCCGCTGTGGAGCTGGGGGCTGGTCACGCTCGTGGTGGCGGTGGTCACGGTGGTGATCAGGTCGCTGAGCGACGGGCAGGGGTACCTGCTGCTGGCCGAGATCCCCTGGTGGGCCGCCGACGTCCTCTGCCTGGGGCTGCTGCTGGTCGCGCACGTGCTGATCTCGGACATCCGGGACCGGCAGCACGCGCTGGGACGTATCAAAGCGCAGGGGGTAAATCCTTCGCGTCCGTGACGAACCCTCGGTAAGGTCCGGAACCAGACTGGCCGCGGGACTCCGGTACGACTTCCGGAAACCGCCTCTGAAAGCGACGCTTCGCAGCTCGTGCCCCCATTCCCCGGCCAGTCCACGACCTGGGGGAGCCGATGGAGACGTACGCCGACCTGATCGAGTGCGAGGACGTGCTGCTCTTCGCCAACGCGGCGATCACCTCGACCGGGCAGCGCGAGTTCCACAGCGCGGCCGGCGAGCAGCGGCTGTCCCTCGCCTTCCTGCACGACTACATCCACGGCAACTATCCGGACCTGTACGCGGCCACGCTGGCGCTCGACATCAACGACCACAACGCCGCCCTGATCATCGCCAACCTCCTCAAGCGCGGGGCCGGCCTCCCCGGCGCCGGCGACGCGCGGCTGATCGCGGGGCGGCTGGCGCGGATGAGCCCGCCCCGCGTCTACCGGCTGTTCCAGGAGCTGCGGCGGGCGGGCGTCAACAACCGGCGCACCCGCGCGATCATCCGCGACTGGCTCGCCGCCCGGCCCGACCTGGCCTTCGACGCTGTGAAGTACCGCTCGGCGCTGAAGTCGGCGGTGCGGCACGCGCACCTGCGGCCCGAGGGCGAGCTGGGCGACTTCCTGTTCGCGCCGTTCCGCCGCGCCCGCTACGAGGCGCCCCTGCTGGAGGCGTGGCGGCGGGCGCACTACGACAAGAACGCCCTGTACGAGCTGCCGTACACGGTCGCCGAGGGCTTCGCCGCCCGCCACGGCATCAGCCGGGCCGCCTTCCTGGAGCGCGTCGCGCCCCGGCTGACGAAGCTGGAGCGGCTGCGGCTGACCGGGGCGGCCGAGCGCGACGGCGTACGGACCGAGGCGGACCTGACCGCGATGCCGCTGGTCAGGCTGGCCTCGTACGTGCTGTCGCTGGCCCCGGACGTGCGCGCGCGGCGGCGCGCGGAACTGGTCGCGGCGCTGCGCGCGGCGGCGGCGCGGGCGGCGGGGGCGCGGGCCGGCACGTGGGGCGACGTGGCCGCGGTGCTGGACGACAGCTTCTCCTCCTTCGGCTCGCCCGTGAAGCGCCGCCGGCCGCTCGCCGTCGCGCTGGCCTGCCACTACCTGTTGCGGGCGCTGGCCGGCTCCTACCGCGGGCTGTGGCTGTCGGGCCGCTCCGACCCGCTCCAGGCGCGCCCCACCGGGCCCACGCCGCTGGGACGGCGGATCCTCGACGCCCTCGAAGGGCGGCCGGGCCTGCTCGTCATCGTCTCCGACGGCTGGGACAACGCGCCCCCCGGCCTGGCCGCCGAGGTGCTGCGCGTCTGGCGGCGCAAGCTCGACCCGGCGGGCGAGGTCGGCATCGTGCACCTGAATCCGGTCTACGACGCCGAGCAGATCGAGGTGCGGCGGCTGGCCACGGTGGTGCCGACGGCCGGCATCCGCGATGCCGAGGACCTGCCGGCGCTGGTGGAGCTGGCCCGCTTCGCCGAGGGGCGGACGGGGCTCGCGGAGCTGCGGGCGTACCTGGAGGATCGGGCGGCACGACGATGACCGGCACACTGAGCGGCACGTTGATCGACTTCGGCGGGCTGGAGACGCGGCCCGCGCAGACGTGGGGCGCGCTGCGGCTCGTCCCACTCGTGCGCCGCGACTCCATCGAGGACCTGCGGCTGCACGCCAAGGTGTACGGCGACGAGGCGAGCCTGGTGCTGCTGCCGGACCGCACGCTCTACACCGCGTACGTCCCGCACGCCTTCGTCGCGTCCTGGACCGGCGACGGCACCCCGGCGGCGGCGTACGGCACGCAGCTCGGGCAGCCGCTGCGGCACGTGCCGGTCAGGGTGCGGCGCAGGATGGCCCGCCGGGTGGAGCCGGGCCGGCTGCGGTTCCTGCCGCTGCACCTGGCCCTGGAGGGCTTCCTCGCGCTGCACTTCGGCGGCCCCGAGATCGCGTGGCAGGAGTGGTCGCGCCAGGCGGTCGCGCACGGGCTGTCGCCGCGCGCCGAGGACGCCTACACCGGCGCGGAGGTGCGCGGGCTCGACGACGCGCTCAAGGTGTTCGAGATCCACCCGGGGCAGTGCGGGCTGCTGCTGTACGCGGGCGACACGCTGGCCGGCGCGTTCGTGGTGCCGCATCCGGAGGACTACCGGGCGCTGCACCCGACCCTCATCCGCGACCTGTACGGGGAGCTGATCTACGAGTACGCCCTCTTCCACCCCGCCAGGGACTTCCCCGCGGTGATCGACGAGAGCGCCGTCACCTCGCTGGCCGACCTGCGCGCCGAGGCGGAGCGGCACGAGCGGGAGTGGGCGGGCTTCCACGACTCGGTGATGGCGGCCGGGCTCCTGCGCGCCCCCGCCCGGGTGGAGCAGGTCTACCGGATGGGACGGTTCACGCTGAGCCGGTTCCTGCCGTCGTTCGAGAGGAAGAGCGAGAACCACCTCGGCGAGACGATCACCGACGGCGAGGGGCGGCTGGCGTACCTGAAGACGTTCAGGTTGTCGGAGGCGCAGAGCCGGCGCGGCCACCTGCTGAGCGCGCTGGCCGCGCACGGCTGGAGCCTGCCCGCCACCGCCGCCACGCTCCGGATCGGCGTGCCCATGCTGGCGGCGCGCCTGGAGCGGGCGGGGTTCGGGCAGTTGCTGCGGCAGGACGTCATGGACGCCTTCCGCAAGCAGCTCAATGAGCGCACCCGGCGTACTCGTCGAGGCGGCGCAGCATCGCCACCAGCATGAGCGGGAACATCACCACGTGCGAGACCAGCATCAGCCCGTCGGCGTCCATGACCCCCGTCCACAGCAGGGGGAAGAGCGGCACGGCGGGCGCGAACATGATCGCGCACATCTCCAGCGTCGGGGCCCAGCCGTGGCCGCGCACGCGCATCCACGCGGCCATGCCGATCGACATGTTCAGCGCCATCGCCAGGTACCACAGCTCCGGCTGCTCGGCGTGGGAGACGCCGAGGCCGACGGCCGACTGCAGCATGCCGAGCGCGAACATCCCGACGAACATCGCGATGATCATTTCGAGGTAGTGGAGGGCGAATCTGCCCCAGCGGCGGCCCGTCCTGGGCGTTGTCGTCGTCGTCATGTCCCCGACTGTCCTTGGTACGGCCGCCGGCGGCCAAGACCGGCGACCGAGAAGGTCCGGAAACTTGGGATCCGCGTCCTTCGCACCTAAAGTCGTGGCCATGGATCGACGACGGGTGGTGGTCGTGGCCTACGACGCGGCCGAGCTGCTCGAGATCGCGAGTATCACCTCGACGCTGGAGAGCGCCAACTGGCACGGCGCGGCACCCTACTACGAGTACCGGGTGGCCACCCCCGGAGGCCACCCCGTCACCACCGCCACCGCGCTGACCCTCGACGCCCAGCTCACCCTCGAACGTGTCACCGGCCCCCTCGACACGCTCGTCGTCGCCGGCGGGATCGGCGCCGAGAACGCCGCCGCCAGCCCGCTGATCGTCGGTCACGTCCGGCGGCTGGCCAGGGAGAGCCGGCGGGTCGCCTCCGTCTGCACCGGCGCGTTCGTCCTCGCCGCCGCCGGCCTGCTCGACGGGCGCCGCGCCACCACGCACTGGGGCTTCGCGCAGACGATGGCCGACCGCTACCCCGACGTCGTCGTGGACCCCGACCCGATCTTCGTCAGGGACGGCAACGTCGCCACCTCCGCCGGCATCACCGCCGCCCTCGACCTCATCCTCGCCTTCGTCGCCGAGGACAACGGCGACGAGCTCGCCAGGACCGTCGCCCGCAACCTCGTTACCTACCTGCAGCGGCCCGGCGACCAGGCGCAGATGAGCATGTTCGTCGAAGCGCCGTCGCCCGCCAACAGCCTCGTCAAACGCACCATCGACTACATCTCGGCCCACCTGCGCGACGACCTCAGCACCGCCGCGCTGGCCGTCGAGGCGGGCGTCAGCGAGCGGCACCTGACCAGGCTGTTCCTCAAGCACCTCGGCCAGACACCCGGCCGCTACGTCCGCCAGGTCCGCACCGAGGCCGCTGCCCACCTGCTCGCCTCCACCTCGCTGCCGATGGCGGCGGTGGCGGTGCGGTGCGGGTTCGGGACGGCGGAGACGTTGCGGCAGGCGTTCATCGACCGGTACGGCGTCCCGCCCTCCCACTACCGGCTCACCCAGGCCGCCGGCTGACCCTCCTGGCATGGTCCGGTTCGTCCGGACTCTGGCTAATGTGTCTGCGATGGACGGCGACCGGGTCATTGGCGGCTACACGCTGCGACGCCTGCTGGGGCGCGGCGGCATGGGCGAGGTGTACCTCGCCGCCACGCCCACCGGCGGCCTGGCCGCCGTCAAGCTCATCCACCCCGCCCTCGCCGGCGACCCCGCCTTCCGGCGACGCTTCGAACGGGAAGTGGCGGCCGCGCGACGGGTCGCCCGGTTCTGCACCGCACCCGTCCTCGACGCCGGGATCGACGACGGCGTCGCCTACCTCGTCACCGAATACGTCAAAGGGCCCGACCTCGCCCGGGCCGTCCGCGAGCAGGGGCCGCTGTCGGGCGGCAACCTGGAGGCGCTGGCCGTCGGCGTCGCCACCGCGCTGAGCGCCATCCACGGCGCCGGCGTCATCCACCGCGACCTCAAACCCGGCAACGTGCTGCTCTCGCCCCTGGGGCCGCGCGTCATCGACTTCGGCATCGCCCGCCTCGTCGGCCACGACGCCCTGTCCAGCCAGGCCATCCTGGGGACGCCCGCGTTCATGGCGCCCGAACAGGCGCGCGGCGAACCGCTGACACCGGCCGCCGACGTGTTCTCGTGGGGCGGGGTGATCGCGTTCGCGGGGACGGGGCGGCCGCCGTTCGGCGGCGAATCCTCGGAGGCGGCGCTGTGGCGGATCGCCCACGAACCGCCGCGGCTCTCCGGGTTGGACGACGGCATCAGGAGTATCGTCGAGCGGGCGCTGGCCAAGGATCCCCTCGCTCGGCCCACCGCTTCTGAGCTGCTGGCTGAGCTGGTGGGCGGCACGCGCCTGGCCACGGCCACGGAAGTGGTCGAACGCACGTGGACGGGCACCGCCACGGCCGACCTGCGCACCCCCGCCGCCCCTACCTCCGCCGCCCGCATCGCCCCCGCCCCCGCCGCCTCCCCGCCTGGTGCTGGCCCGCCTGGTGCCGCGCCAGTGGTTGCGCCGGTTGCGCCGACCGCGCCGGGCAGCGCGGCGCCCGCGGTCGCGCCTGCGGCGCCACTCGCGCCGTCCGGTGCTGCGCCCGCCACCTCACCCGCACCGCCCGGTGCCGCGCGTGCCGGCACGCCGTCCGCCCCATCCGCGGGTTCCGACGCGCGGGCCCCGTGGGCGGAGGCTGGGCACGATCGGCCGGTCAGCGTAGCGGGCACGGCTCGTTCCGGCGGGCGGCGGTGGCGTAGGTGGGTGTGGGGAGCGGCCGGAAGCGGGGCGCTGGCCCTTGGGGTTCTTGCCGCCCAGATCCTGCCCGGCCGGCTGACCGCACAGACCTGGCCGTACGAGGCCGGATTCGCCGACGGGTGGGCCGTCGGCGCGTCCGAGGGTGGAAGCGCCCGGACGGACGGTGGCGCCTACGAGCTGGACGTGAAGCCGGGGTGGCGGCTGTGGAAGTCCGCGCCCGTGAACGAGCCGGAGAGCGGCGTGGTCGTCAGCGCGAAGGGCACCCTGGAGGAGGGCGACGGGGAGTACGGTGTGTGGTGCCACGGCTCGGCGAGCTCCGGGAACCGTTACGAGTTCGGAGTGAGCGGCGCGGGCAAGGTCTCGATCGTCAAGCGCCGCACGGGCACGGAGGGCAAGATCCTTTACGGGCCGGCGGACGCACCGAGGACGGCCGCCAACCGCATCGTCGCGGAATGCGGCCAGAGCGGGAGCAAGGTGACCCTGCGGATGTGGCTGAACGAGACCCTGGTCGCCGAGGTGTCCGACGCCGACGCCCCGTACGGGGCCGGTGAGGCCGGGGTGCACGCGGCGTCGAGCGCGACCCGGCTGGCCCGCGTCCGCTTCGAGTCCTTCGCCGTCAGACCGGCGACCGGCACGTGAGGCCGGGGAGCCGGTGAGCACGCGGTCCGGCGAGCCTGGCCCGCCGCGGTCCGGTGTGCCCGGCCAAGCGCGGTCCGGTGTGCCCGGCCCGCCGCGGTTCGGCGTGCCCGGCCCGCCGCGGTTCGGCGTTCTCGGCCCGGTGCGCGTCGGCGGCGGCGACGGTGGTGGTGCCCGCGATGGCGGCGGTGATCGTGACGACGACGGTGGCGGCGGCTGGGCTCCGGGGCCGGCCAAGCATCGGGCGTTGCTGGCGGCGTTGCTGCTGTCGGCGGGTGAGCGGGTGCCGGTGGAGCGGTTGCTGTCCGCCGTCTGGGATGACCGGCCGCCCGCTTCCGCCGAGTCCGTGCTGCGGGTGTACGTCAGTGCGCTGCGGAAGAGCGTCGGCGGCATCCGTACCGTGCCCGGGGGGTACCTGCTCGACGTCGAGCGGGACGACGTGGACTGCCACCGCTTCGAACGGCTGGTCGCGGCGGCCAGGCAGGAGCGGGAGGCCGGGAGGGTGGCGGAGGCGGCCGACGGGTTCAGGGCGGCGCTGGGGCTGTGGCGGGGGCAGAGCGCGCTCGCGGACGTCGAGTCGTCGGTGTTGCGGCGGGCGTACGGGGTGCCGCTGGAGGAGCTGCGGCTCACCGCGCTGGAGGAGCGGGTGGAGCTCGACCTGCGGCTGGGCCGGGGCGCCGAGGTGGTGGGGGAGCTGCGGGCCCTCGTCGCGGCCCACCCGCTGCGGGAACGTGCCTGGGTCCGCCTCATCGAGGCCCTGCACCAGGCGGGGCGCAGGTCGGAGGCGCTGGACGCGTACCAGGACGTGCGGCGGACGCTGGTGGAGGAGCTCGGCCTGGAGCCGGGGGCGGAGCTGGTGGCCGCGCATCAGCACGTACTGAACGACATCGGGTCGCTGCCTGGCGGCTCCCTGGATGTGGTCAGCGCGGCGGGGGTGATCGGTGGCCTCGCGGGTGGGGTTGGTGCCCAAGGTGCGGTGGGGCCGGTCAATGAGTTGCCGCCGGATATTTCGGACTTCGCGGGGCGGCGGGCGGTGCTCGGCTGGATCGCGCGCATGGCCGCCGAACGTGTCCCGGCCCCCGTTCACCTGGTCCTGCACGGCCCGCCCGGCTGCGGAAAGTCGGCCGTGGCCGTGCACGCCGCCACCACGCTGGGTCAGCGAGACGGCCTCCCGTACGACCGCCTGTACGCCGTGCTCGGGGCGCGTCCGCCCGGTGCTGTGCTGGAGGATCTGTTGCGGTCGCTCGGGTGCCCGGACGGTGCGGTGCCGGCTGCGTTGGATGAGCGGGTGCGGTTGTACCGCAGCATCACGGCTCGTAGACGGTTGCTCGTCGTGCTGGACGATGCTGCCGACGAGTCCCAGGTGCGGCCGCTGCTTCCCACGGGGCCCGGCAGCCTCACGCTGGTGACGAGCCGGTCGCCGCTGGCGGGGCTGGAGGCGGCGCGGGCGTACGAGCTGGGGCTGCTCGATGAGGACGAGGCGGTGGCGCTGCTCGGCGGCGTGGCCGGGCATGATCGGGTAGGTGCGGAGCCCGAGGCCGCTGCCCGGATCGTCCGGCTGTGTGGGTATCTGCCCTTGGCGTTGCGTATCGCCGGCTCCCGGTTGGCCAGGAAGCGGGGCTGGACGCTGGGCCATCTGGCGGGGCGGCTGAGTGATGAGCGGCGGCGGCTCGACGAGCTGAGCGCGGGTGATCTCGCCGTCCGGGGCAGCCTCGCCCTGGGGTATCGAGGGCTGCCGGCGCAGGAGCGGCGGCTCCTGCGCCGGCTCGGCGCGCTGTCCGCGCCCGACTTCGCGCCCTGGGTGCTGGGCGCGGACCTGGAGCCGCTGGTGGAGGCGGGGCTGCTGCAGTCGCGCGGGCTGGACGAGGCCGGTCAGGAACGGTACGGCTGGCACGACCTGACCCGGCTGTACGCCGCTGAACGCCTGGCCGAGGAGGACGGCGGCCCGGCCGTGGTGCTGGCGGCCGTGGCGGGCGGAATCCTGGAGCGGACCCGCCGGGCCCGCGAAGCCCTCCTCCCGGCCGAGCCCGGCACCGGCCGCACCGAACTCCTCCCACCTGCGACAGCGGCGCACGATCACCTGTCGTGGGGGCGTCCGCCGGAGGGGGTGGGTGCTCAGCCCTTCTGGGGGCGTAGCGGGTGGTCGCGGCCGGGTGGTGGGCTGGAGACGGGGTGGTTGCGGCAGGAGGCGCGGTGGTTGGGTGCTGAGCGGCGGTTCCTGGTGGCGGCGGTCGAGGACTTCTACCGGGCCGGTCTGTACGAGGCCGCGTGGCGGCTGGCGTTCTACCTGACGCCGCTGTTCGAGCTGGGCGCCCACCACGACGACTGGCACGCGACGACCGCGACCGGGCTGGACGCGGCCAGGGCGGCGGGCCACCGGCACGGCGAGGCGCTGCTGTTGCGCGGCCTGGCCGACTTGCACCGGGTGGAGGGCCGCACGGACGCGGCGGCAGCGGCGCTGAGGGCGGCCCAGCCGCTGGTGGAGGGGCTGGAGCTGGCAAGGATCACGCTCAGGCTGGGCCTGGTCCAGGCCGCCGCGGGCGGGGCTCAGGTTCAGGCTGCTGCGGGCGGGGCTCTGGTTCAGGCTGCCGGTCGGAGCCCGGGGCGGGCCATGGGCGGGCGGCGGGCGTCGGAGGTGATGGAGGCGGAGCGGGCGTTCGTGCGGGCGTTGCGGGAGTTCGAGGAGGCGGGTGACCGGCGGGGGCGGGCCGACGCGCTCCGGGCGCTCGGCTGCCTGCGTGGGGACGAGGCGGCGCTGAAGGAGAGCCTGGACGCCTACCGGGAGCTGGGTGATCTGCGGGGTGCGGCGGAGGCGCTGCTCGACCTGGCCAGGCTGCATCTCGCGGCCCGGAGCCACGGTCAGGCCCGCGAGTGCGTGCGGTGGCGGCTGGGGATCAATCGTCGCCTGGGTGACCGGTTGCCGGAGGCGGTGGCGTTGCTCGTCCTGGCTGAGATCGAGGAGGCGGCGGGCGCGCCGGCAGCGGCGGCGCAGGCGGCGCGAGCGGCGCTGGAGACGTTCACCGCGTACGGGGAGCGGCGGGGCGCGGCGCGGGCGCGGCTGGCGCTGGCGAGGGCCGGGTTGGAGCTCGGCGAGCTGGATGAGGCGGTTGAGACCCTTGTGAGAGGTATGGAAGAGTTTGACCGCCTCGGTGATGACGAGGTCAAGGCCGAGGCCGACAGGCTCGCGAGGGAGGCCGCCAGGCGGCGTGATCGGCGCATATAGCCGACTATGCGGATCCTGAAGGTCGCCTCCCTAGGGTGAGGGCCACAACCCCGACAACGAAGGTGACCAGGTAAATGCGTAAGACGTTCGCGCTGGCTGTGGCCGCGATCGCGCTGGCAGGTTGCGGTGTGCTGCCGGGTCAGCAGGGCGGAGGCGGTGAGGAGCGGCAGACGCGGGCCGCCGCGGAGGGGCAGGCCACGCCCGCCTCCACGGCCCCTCAGGAGCAGGCGAGCAGCGCGCCGCCGCAGCAGACCGAGGTGATCGCCAGCCGCGAGGCCAAGGTCGGCGGCGGCGACATGTACGGCAAGGCGCGCGTCGACGTCACCGGCCTCAAGCGCCAGGGCCGCACCCTCAGCCTCACCTGGACGGTCACGGCCCTCGACGGCGACGTCAACCTGCACAACGGCCTGGGCAGTGGCCCGCTCGACTTCACCGTCTCGTCCGTCGCGCTGATCGACCCGGTCAACGCCAAGCGGTACCGGGTGGCGCGCAACGGCACGGACCAGGGGGCCGCGTGCGTGTGCTCCGGCACGCAGGGCCAGTTCCTGAAGCCGGGGGAGGCCTCCACGCTGTACGCGGTGTTCGCGGCGCCGCCCGCGGACGTCACGAAGATCAACATCGAGATGCCGATGTTCGGCGTGATCACCGATGTTCCGATCTCTTAGCGTCGCCCTCGCCCTCGTCCTGTCCCCGACCCCCGCACCCAGCCCGCCCGCGAACGCCACCGGCGCCGTCGAGGACCTCGTCCTGCCCGTCGAGGACATCGTGGGCGAGGTCGAGTCCATGGACGGCGCCGAGAGCGAGAGCAAGGTGGGCCGGCAGGTCACGGTCGCGGTGACCAGCGACGTGCTGTTCGCCCTCGACAAGTGGCGGCTCACGGACAAGGCCCGGCAGCGGCTGGCCAAGGTGGCCGGGAAGGTTCGGGACGAAGGGGCCGGCGGGGTGGTGAAGATCGAGGGGCACACCGACGACCAGGGCACCGACGCGTACAACCAGACCTTGTCGCAGCGGCGCGCGCAGGCCGTCGAGAGCGAGATGCGGCACCTGCTGTCGGCGGCCGGGGTGACGCTGGAGGCGCGCGGGTACGGCGAGAGCCGGCCCAAGGTGCCCAACATGGTCGGCGGCAAGCCCGTGGAGAAGAACCGCGCCAGGAACCGGCGCGTCGAGATCGTCTTCACGGCCAAGCAATAGGACCGCGCAGTAGAGGGGCGGGCGCGCGGACGGTGACGGATGCCCGCCGCGGGTGCGGACGGGCGCCCGGTGCACCACCGTCACCCGCACGGGACGCGTGAGCGGGCGTGTCACTCGCCCGGGAGTTGCCCCAAGGTCACGTTGAGCGTCTCGGTGCGGCCGTTCGAGCGGATCACGCCCACCCTGGCGTGGTCGCCCGGCTTGAGGGTGGTGATGGTCTCGGCCAGGAGCGCCATCGTCGACGTGTCCTTGCCGTTGATCGAGACGATCACGTCCCCGGCCCGGATGCCGGCCTTCTCGGCGCCGCTGCCCCGGTCGACGCTCGCCACCCCGACCCCGCTCGGCTGGCCGTCGGAGCCGATGACCGTGCTGCCGCGGATGCCGAGGGCGGCCCGGTGGCTGTTGGTGACCCGGCCGTCCTTGACGATCTGGCGGGCGATGTCGGTGGCCGTGTTGCTCGGGATGGCGAAGCCGATACCGGGCGCGGCGCCGCCGCCCAGGTCGGGGTCGGTGGCGGCGAGCGTCGGGATGCCGATGACGTGGCCGGACAGGTCCACCAGCGCGCCGCCGCTGTTGCCCGGGTTGATGGCGGCCGAGGTCTGGATGGCGCCGGCGATGGTGGCGCCGGGCGAGTCGGGGTTCTGCGGCTCGGTCACCGTACGGCCGAGCGCGGAGACGATGCCGTTCGTGACGCTCCCGGACAGCCCCAGCGGGTTGCCCATGGCCAGCACGATCTGCCCCACCCGCAGCTTCGACGAGTCGCCGAACCGGGCCGGCCTGAGCCCGTCGGGCCGGTCCACCTTGATCACGGCCAGGTCCCCGCCGGCGAACGACTTGACCAGCCGGGCCGATCGCGGCGGGCCGCCGGTGGCGATCGTCACGTTCATCTGCGTAGCCTCGCCGACCACGTGCGCGTTCGTGACGATGTGCCCCTGCGTGTCGAACACGATGCCCGACCCGAGCCCCACCTTCGTGGTGATCTGCACGATGGACGGCAGGACGTCCGAGATGACCTTCTCGTACGCCGCCTCCAGCGCCTGCGGGGACGAGGTGGGCGAGGTGGGCGAGGTGGGCGAGGCCGCTGTCGTGCTCGGCGCCGAGGAGGGCGAGGCGGACGGGCCGGTGGTGCCTGTGGTGGTGGGGGGAGGCCCGCAGCCGGCGACCAGTACGGCTGCGGCGGCCAGTCCTGCGACGATCTCCCTCATGGGGAGACTCTTCCCAGCTCAGCCCGAAAGATACGCTTCCCGGACGTTCCGCCTGCTCAGCTTGCCTGTCGGCGTACGGGGGAGCGATGCGCGGTACTCGATCAGCCGGGGATGCTTGAGCCGGGCCAGGCGGGGCGCGCAGTGCCGCAGCAGCTCGGCCGTGAGCTCGTCGCCGCCGGACACCCCGGCCGCCGGCTGCACCAGCGCCACCACCTTCTGGCCCCACTCGGGGTCGGGCACGCCGATCACCGCGACGTCGGACACGGAGGGGTGCTCCAGCAGCGCCGCCTCGATCTCGGCCGGGTAGATGTTCACGCCGCCGGAGATGATCAGGTCGGTCCTGCGGTCGAGCAGGAACAGGTAGCCGTCCTCGTCGAGGTAGCCGATGTCGCCCGGGGTGTAGTCGCGCCCGCGCATGGCGGCCGCCGTCTTGTCCGGGTCGCCGTGGTACTCGAAGCGGTTGATCCCGCCGATGTAGACCAGGCCGGGCGAGCCGGGCGGCACCTCGTTGCCGTCCTCGTCCACGATCGTGAACGACATCCCGTCCAGCGCCCTGCCGACCGTGCCCGGCTTGGCCAGCCACTCCTCGGAGGAGACCATGGTGGCCACGGCCGCCTCGGTGGAGCCGTAGTACTCCCACAGCACCGGCCCGAGCCAGTCGATCATCGCCTGCTTGGTGGCCGGCGGGCACGGGGCCGCCCCGTGGTAGAGGTGGGTGAGGGACGACAGGTCGTACGACTCCTTGTCCGGCACCGCCAGCAGCCGGTGGAACATCGTCGGCACCATGAACGCGTTCGTCACCCGGTACCGCTGGATCAGCTCCAGCGCGGCGGCCGCCTCGAACCGCTCCGGCGCCACGATCGCGTGCCCGAACTGCAGCGCCATCATCGCCTGCCCGTACGGCGCCGAGTGGTAGAGCTGCGAGCACACCAGGTGCACCCCGCCCATCGGCAGCCCGAAGTGCCGCCAGCTCTTGCGCATCAGGATCGGGTACAGCTCCTCCGGCGTCAGGTCCAGCAGCCGCCGGCGCACGCCCTTGGGCCGTCCGGTGGTGCCGGAGGTGTAGAGCATCATCGAGCCGGCCCGCCGGTGCTCGGGCGCGGTGGCGGACTGGCCCGCGACGAGCTCGTCCACGGACAGGGCGCCCGGCCCGACGACCACTTTCGCGCCGCAGTCGCCGATGATGTAGTCGATCTCCTCGGTGGTGAAGTGCCAGTTGACGGGGACGAGGTAGGCGCCGATCTGGTACGTGGCCAGCATCATGGTCAGGGCGTCGGCCCCGTTCTTCAGCACCGTCACCACACAGTCGCCCGGAGCGACTTCGCGCGAGGTCAGGCCGTGGGAGGCGCGGTTGACGCGGTCCAGCAACCGGCCGTAGGTCATGCCCTCGTCGCCGAGGAGGGCGGGGCGTTCAGGGTCGTTGGCGGCGATCTCGTAGAAACCCCTCATGTCCGCAGACCTTACAGAATTAGATTCTGCTGGGGGAATAGAGGAATTGTCCCGCTCTGTAGTGACGTAATCTCAAGGCCATGGCGGACGACGGCGAGCGCAGGCGCACTTACGATTCACCCACCACCCCGTTCCGCAAGGTCGTCCTGCCCGCGGAGGAGACCATCCGGATCTCACGGCCGCCCGCGCCCGGGGCCTCCGGGCCTGTCTCCGGGCCTGCCTCTGGTGCGACCGAGGAGCAGTCACCGGCACCTGCGCAGCCGGCCGGAAAGTCCGGTGGGAAGGCTCCCGGGAAGGGCGCCGGCTCGTCCACCGGGAAGGCCGCCGACCAGCCCAAGGGGCAGGCCGCCGGGCAGGCTCCCGCGAAGACGGGCACCAAGTCGCCGAGCCAGGCTCCCGCGAAAACGCCTGCCAAGTCGCCCAGCCCATCCCCGGGCCAGGCTCCCGGCCAGTCGCAGGGGCAGGGGCAGGGGCAGGGGCAGGGTTCCAGCCAGCCGCAGGGGCAGGCGCCCGCCCAGACGCAGGGCAAGACTCCCGTGCAGTCGCCGGGCAAGAAGGTTGCCCCGGTGCCGAGCCAGCCGCCGAAGCGGCAGCCCCCGAGCGGGCCCTCCGCCGTGCCCCCGGCGGGCGCTCCGGGATCGGGACAGGGCAGCGGGCCGAGGCAAGGCACCGGCCAGCCCCAGAGCCCGGGCGCCTCACAGGGCGCGGCTCCAGCGCAGAGTACGGGCCTCTCGCACGGCGCAGGTGCGGCGCAGGCTGCGGGCCAAGCGCAGGGTGCCGGCCAGGGGCCGGGTCAGGCGTCGGGTGCGGCGGGGCTTGGGCCAGGCGTGCCTCCGGGGCCGGGCGTGGGCTCGGGTCCCGGTCATGGGGCCGGGCCGATGCCGGTGCATGGGGGTGCGTTGCGGGTCGGGCATCCGCCGCAGCAGCAGCCGTACATGCAGCCGCTGCCGCCCGTGCCGCCGCTCCCGCCGGAGCCCAGGGGGCGCCGGCTCGGGGACATCCCGATCAGGGCGATCTACCTGGTCGGCGCGATCCTCGGCACGGTCCTGGCGGTGCTGCTCGTCTTCGTCGTGTTCCGCGGCGACGTGCCCGCCAACCAGCAGTCGGACGAGCAGATCATCCCGGTCGCGCCGGTGCCGTCCGTGTCGGTGACCCCGACGGCGTCGGCGAGCCCGACGCCGACCGAGACGCCGATCGTGCTGCCGCCGGTGCCGGAGTCGAAGAAGTTCGCCACGCTGTCGGGCACGGCGTCCCTCGTCACCGGCACGATCACGGACAAGAACAGCGGCATCTCCTACCCGAGGCTGGCCTCGCCGTGGAAGGCGAAGTCGTTCCCGCCGTTCTCGGTCGCGCAGCGCATCGGCAAGGTCGCCGTCCCGCACACGGTGATCGCCTCCGCCATGTACCCGGGTGACTCGCCGGAGAAGAAGCCCAGCACGAACGCCGACTACCGGGAGATCGCCACCCAGGCGGCCCGCTGGACGATCCGCACCCAGTATCCGGCGGGCGCCAAGCTCGACGAGTGGACGGCCTCGCAAAAGGTGCCGCTGGGGAAGGGGTGGACGCTCGGCTACAAGGTGACCTACACCTTCGACGGCAAGGAGCAGGAGGCCCAGGCCATGGTGACGGTCGTCGAAGTGGGCAAGACGAAGCCGGCGATGCTCATGGCCTCGATCCCCGAGACGAACAAGACCCGGTGGCGCGACCTGAACACGCTGGTGCAGCAGGTCCGTCCGCTGTAGCGGGCGCCCGTCGTGCCCTTTCCGCCGTCCGGGTCGTGCGGTATGCCAGAAGCATCCTCTAGAATATGATTCTGGGCATGACTCGGACCTGGCTGGAGGATGAGCAATGGCGATCGGGTTGAGCGAGGAGCACGAGGCGCTCCGCGAGTCGGTGAGCGGCTGGGCGGAGCGGAACATCCCCTCGGAGCTGCTGCGCGCCGGCACGGAAGGACGCCCCGCGTTCTGGCCGGGCCTCGCCGAGCAGGGGCTGCTCGGGCTGCACGTGCCCGAGGAGTACGGCGGCTCCGGCTACGGGCTGCTGGAGGCGGCCGTGGCCATCGAGGCGCTGGCCGAGCGCATGGCGCCGGGGCCGTTCGTGCCGACCGTGCTGGCCAGCGCCGTGATCAACGCCTCCAAGCGCCCCGAGCACCTGGAGTCGTTCGTGGACGGCACGCTGACCGCCGCCGTCGCGCTGACCGGCTCACTGACCGGCACCCGCCGCGAGGACGGCTCGCTGATCGTCTCCGGGACGGCCGAGCCCGTGCTCGGCGGCTCCCTGGCCGACTCGCTGGTGCTGCCCGTCACCACGGACGACGGCGAGGTGTGGGTGCTCATCGACGCCTCCTCCGCCACCGTCACCGAGATCAAGTCGCTCGACCTCACCAGGCCGGCCGCGAAGGTCGAGCTGACGGAGGTGGAAGTCCCCGCCGAGGGCGTCCTCGACGGCGTCGAGACCACCGACGTGCGCGACCTGGCCGCGATCCTGCTCGGCGCCGAAGCGGCCGGCCTGGCCTCGTGGTGCGTGACGGCCGCCGCCGAGTACGCCAAGGTACGCGTCCAGTTCGGCCGCCCCATCGGCCAGTTCCAGGGCATCAAGCACAAGCTGTCGCGGATGCTCGTCGCGCTGGAGCAGGCCCGCGCCACCGTCTGGGACGCCACCCGCGCCGAAGGGCAGGAGCTGCGCTTCGCCGCCGCCGTCGCCGGCGTCATGGCCCCCGACGCCGCCGTCCAGTGCGCCAAGGACGCCATCCAGACGTTCGGCGGCATCGGCTACACCTTCGAGCACGACGTCCACCTCTACTACCGCCGCGCGCTCACCCTGCGCGCCCTGCTCGGCCCGTCCGCCGAATGGGCCGCCACCGTGACCGAGCTGTCCCTCCAGGGCGTCTCCCGCGAGATGGAGATCGACCTGCCCGAGGGCGCCGAGGCGCTGCGCGAGTCGATCCGCGCCGAGATCGCCGAGATCGCCAAGCTGGAGGGCAAGGAGCAGAAGCGGGCCCTGGCCAACCAGGGGTTCGTCATGTCGCACCTGCCCAAGCCGTGGGGCCGCGACGCCAAGCCGCTGGAGCAGGTGCTCATCGCGCAGGAGCTCAAGGCCGCCAAGGTACGCCTGCCCGCCATGATCATCGGCGCCTGGGTGGTGCCGTCCATCGCCGCGTACGGCACACCCGAGCAGCAGCAGCGCTTCCTGCCCAAGACGCTCAGCGGCGAGATGATCTGGTGCCAGCTCTTCTCCGAGCCCGGCGCCGGCTCCGACCTGGCCTCCCTCCAGATGAAGGCCGAGAAGGTCGAAGGCGGCTGGAAACTCAACGGCCAGAAGATTTGGACGTCCGTCGCCCACGTCGCCGAATGGGGCATCTGCATCGCCCGCAACTCCAGCGAAGGCTCCAAGCACGAAGGCATCACGTACTTCCTCGTCGACATGAAGGCCCCCGGCGTCACCGTCAGGCCCCTCACCGAGATGACCGGCGAGAACCTGTTCAACGAGGTCTTCCTCGACGACGTCTTCGTGCCCGACGACCTCGTCGTCGGCGAGGTCGGCGAAGGCTGGAAGGTCGCCCGCAACACGCTGTCCAACGAGCGCGTCTCCCTGTCGTCCGGCTCCGGCGGCACCGGCGCGTCCGTCCCCGACCTGCTCGGGCTCGTCGGACGGCTCGGTCGCGAGCTGACGCCCGCCGAGGCGCAGCGGGTGGCCGAAGTGGTGTGCGAAGGGCACTCCATCAACGCCCTGTCGCTGCGGGTCACGCTCAAGCAGCTCGCCGGGACCGAGCCCGGGGCCGACGCGTCCGTACGGAAGCTGCTGTCCACCTCGCACGCTCAGCACGTGTCGGAGACGGCGGTGGAGCTGCTCGGGGCCGCCGCCGTGGTCGCGGCGGACATGAAGCTCGGGGACGCCGGGTACTGGAACCGGGCCGTGCTCGCCACCCGGGCCATGACCATCTACGGTGGCACGACCGAGGTGCAGCTCAACATCATCGGCGAGCGCATGCTGGGGTTGCCTCGGGATCCGGAGCCGGGCAAGTAGGTTTTCGTCCGGGCCGCCCCCACATCCTGCCCGCCCGCCCCTTCCCACCGCACTTCGGTGCTGTCCTTTGGGGGAAGGGGCAAGGGGTACGACCGCCACGGGGGTCGGCCTGCGGCGACCTCGGCACGGGCGAGCCGACCGCCCCGCGGCGACCGCGATGCGCGGGCGCTGGCGGCTGGCGTGCGGAGATCGCGTGCGCGGGCGTCGGCGGCTGGCCTGCTGTGACCGCGGTACGCGGGCGAGGAGGCCAGCCTGCGGTGACCGCGTGGCGGGCAGGCCGAACCGGCCCGCTACGACCGCGTGTGCGGGCGCTGGCGGCTGGCCTGTGGGGACCGCGTGGGCGGGCAAGGCGCCGCTCTGTGGTGACCGCGCGGGCAAGGCCGTCAGCCTGTGGCATCTCACGCCGCAGCCAGGTCTGAGGCGAGGGTCGTGCGCGTCGCGGGGCTGGCTGTGGCAAGCGCCCCTGCGCGTGGCTAATCGCCGTGGCGAGCGCAGCGCCAGCGCGGGGAGCCGAGCGGTGGGTCAGCTGTCCACCGGTTGTGGGGGGATGGCTGGGGCGGTTTCGTCGGGGATGGGGTGGCCGATGCGGATTTCGCCGAGGCAGGCCGGTGGGCCGTTGCCGGTGGTGCGGATGGTGAGTTCTCCGCCCCCGCCGGCGATGCGGGCGAACGTCCGGCCGAGATCCTTGCCGGCGCGGACCTCCGTGACGCCGAGGCCGAGGCGGACCGACAGGGTGGTTTCGGCGGAGTTCAGGTAGGAGATCTGGGCGGTGTAGACGCCGCCGGGGAGGCGGCCGGGGAGGCGGAAGCGGACCTCGGACGGGCCGACCGGGACGCAGCCGCCGCGCTGCGGGAGGCGCAGGCCCTGGATGGCGACCGGCCGCAGCCGGCCCTGCGCGTCGAAGGTCAGCGGGTTCGGTACGGGGCCCGACAGCTCGCGCAGCCAGGTCACCGGCCACGGGTCCGGGACGCCGAGCACCTTGGAGTGCAGGGCGTAGTCGTGGAAGAAGGCGGCGGCGGCGACCCCGGGCGGCACGTACGTGTCGAGCACGGCGGTGCCGCGCGGCACGCGGGTGAGCGCCAGCGTGGCCGTCCCGACGTAGTCGCGCACGGTGCGGCCGAGCGGGCGGTCGGCGTAGGCGGCCACCGACCAGACGGAGCCGGCCGTGACGGCGGCGGCCAGCGGCGCCCACGCCCAGCGGAGCCGGGTGCGCGGGCGCAGCCACGGGTGTTCCTCGCCGTCGAGGGGGATGAAGGCCAGCCCGAGCACGATGGCGACGACGGTGGCGGTGGCGGCGAGGTAGCGCAGCTCGTACCCGAGGATGCCGGGGCCGAGCAGTTCGATGCGGCCGAGCAGGACCGGCACCACGTCGGCGAGCAGGAAGTAGCCGAGCAGGGTCGACCAGGCCAGCCAGGCGCGGCGCCGCCACCGGACGGAGACGGCCACGACGGCGGCGGTGATCGCCAGGCCCGCCCAGGTCAGCGCGTCTGGCGGGGCGGCCATGGCGTAGTCGTCGCCGATCGGCCGCCACTGCCAGGGGCCGCCCAGCGCGGACGGGATCAGGCCGCGCGAGCCCAGCATCCAGAAGAACTCGCCCGCCACGGCGGGGTCGGGCAGGCCGGGGGTCTGGGTCGCGTTGTTGATCTGGACGGAGTTGTACAGGCCGGTGAAGAAGATCCAGGAGTAGGCGGCCAGCAGGGCCGTGTAGGGGAGCCAGGCCCGCCAGTATCGCCAGAGCCGTTTCCAGGCCGCCGTTGCCTCATGGGCGGAGCCCCGTGCCAGCCAGCCGGCGGTGAGCACGAGCATCAGGATCGGGATGAAGGCGGCCTTGACGAAGAACAGCAGGCCGAACAGCGTCCACGCGCACGCCGCGACCACGTGCCGGATGCGGCCGTCCCGCACGTACAGGAGGTGCGAGGAGAGGGCCATCGGCAGCGCGAGCTGCAGCGGCAGCGTCTCCAGCACCGCCGCCCACCACGACAGCGACGGGATCGTCATGGGCGTGAGCAGGTAGAACCCGAGCGGCACGAGGATCGCCGGCCGCGCCCCGAACAGCAGCCGCAGCAGCCGCAGCAGCGCGAGGCCGGCCCCGGCCTGGAGGGCGATCGTCATCGTGTGGGCCAGCACCTCGTTGTAGCCGCCGAGGCGGGCCATCGCCCAGGAGATGCCGAAGCCGCCGGGCAGCAGGTGGCCGACGTCGACCCACATGAGGTAGTCCCAGGTGAAGCCGCTCTCCTGGCCCCTGATGATGTAGTGGAAGTCGTCCTGGCGGAAGAACGTCCGTCTGACCAGCTCGTACTTCCAGACGAGCTGTACCGCCACCATCACGATCCCGGTGGCGAGCACGACGTCGCCGCCGCGTAATCGCGTCCCCTGTGCGGTCATGGCCCCCAGCCTCCCGTCCCGGCGAAGAGTAACCAGGCGGAGGTGATCAGTGGAATGGGCGTTTCGGGGTTGTGATGTCATTGCGGGATGCCGCACACCGCCCGAGCCGGGCTCGCCGCCGCCCTTCTCGGGCTGGTCCTGGGGTGCCTGGCGCTGGGGCCGGCGCTGGGGTGGGGGTTCACGCTGCTCCAGGACATGGTGTTCGTGCCGGACCCGGTGTTCTCGCGGTTCACGTTCGGGCTGGCGGGCGGGGCGGCGCGGGTGGTGCCGAGCGACGCCGTGGTGACCGCGCTGGCGCAGGTGGTGCCGGCCGAGCTGGTGCAGAAGGGGATCCTGCTGGGGATCTTCGTGCTGGGCTGCTCGGGGGCGGCGCTGCTGCTGCCGTCGCAGGCGCTCGGGCCGAGGCTGGTGGCGGGGGCGTGCTACGTGTGGAACCCGTACGTGGCCGAGCGGCTGCTGATCGGGCAGTGGGCGCTGCTGCTCGGGTACGCGGGGCTGCCGTGGGTGGTGCGGGCCGTCGGGGAGGGCCGGCGGGTGGCCGTGGCGGTGCTGCCGGCGGCGGTGGGCGGGTTCGCGGCGATGACGGTCACCGCGCTCACGGCGCTGCCCGTGGCGCGGCGGAGCGTGCTGGTGCGGGTGGTGGCGGTGTTGGCGGTGTTCAGCCTGCCGTGGCTGGTCCCGACGGCGTTGCGGCCGGAGGGGATCGACGGGGACCCGGTGGGGGTGGACGCCTTCGCGGCCAGGGCCGACACGCCGTTCGGGACGGTGGGGAGCCTGCTGTCGCTGGGCGGGATCTGGAACAGGTACGCGGTGCCGCCGGGGTACGAGAGCGTGGTCGGGGCGGCGGCCAGGCTGGCGCTCACCCTTGTGGGGGTCGTCTTCTTCCTGCGCTCGCAGGTCCCGTACAAGCGGCGGCTGGGCGTGGCGGCGGCGATCGGGCTGGGCGTGGCGTGTGCGGGGGTGAGCGAGCCGGGGCGGGCGGCGTTCCGTTGGGTCGTGGGGGAGGTGTGGGGCGGGTTCGCGGTGTTCAGGGACGCCCAGCAGTACGTGGCGCCGCTGGCGCTGGTGGCGGCGCTGGGGCTGGGGCTGCTCGCCGAGCGGGTGGCCCGGGACCGCGTGTGGGTGGGGGCGCTCGCGCTGGTGCCGGTGGCCGTGCTGCCGACCATGGCGTGGGGCTCGCTGGGGCGGCTGGGGGCGGTGGCGTATCCGGCGAGCTGGACGGCCGCGCGGGAGGTGATCGCCCGGGATCAGGACCCGGGTGACGTGCTGGTGCTGCCGTTCGAGTCGTACCGGCGGTTCCCGTGGAACGGCGGGCGGGCGGTGCTGGATCCGGCGCAGCGCTTCTTCGCGACGCCGGGCCGGCGGGTGGTCTCCAACGACGCCGTACGGGTCGGCGGCATGGTCGTCGAGAGCGAGGATCCACGGGTCCAGGGGCTAGAACACGTACTAGAAGGCGATTCGCCCGACCTGCCGGGGGCGGGGTTTCGCTACGTGATAGTCGACTCGGGGACAGTTGAAGAACGGCAGAGCTTCGGCATGTGGCTACGGAGTGCGAGGGTCCTGATCGATACCGGTGACCTGCGGTTGTACCGTTTCGACGGCCCGGTGACGGCGGTTCCGCCGGAATAGGTACGCTGATCAGCGTCTTTGTTAAGATTTCGTCTAGCTACTTCCGAGTAGCAAGAATTGGTTCTAGGTTTAGGGACGCCCGCACCACTGTCCGCTCGAGGAGGAACCCCGTGATCAAGATCCTCTTAGCAGCGATGATCGGCATCGCCGTTGCGGCACTCGTGGCGACGGTCACCACCGTCTCCTTCACCGGCGCCACCGCCACGCCGGTCAACCAGCCGCTCTACAACTACGGCGACCGGTAACCCGAGCCGACCATGCCACCCTCTCCGCAAGGGGACGAGAGGGCGAGCCGGCCACCACTGCTTGAGATCGTCGTTCCGGCCCACAACGAGGAACGACGGCTTCCCGGGGGGCTCCTGCAGCTGTGCGCGAAGCTTGCCCGCATGCCGTTCCCCACGTCCGTCATCGTCGTGGACAACAACAGCACCGACCGCACGGCCGAGATCGTCAGCGGCTGGCCGCGCGGCTCCGTGCCCGTCCGCCTCATCCAGTGCGCGACCCCGGGCAAGGGCGCGGCCGTCAAGGCCGGGCTGCTCGGCACCAGCGCCCCGTTCGTCGGCTTCTGCGACGCCGACATGGCCACCGACCTCGACGCCATCGACGTGGCGCTCGGGCTGCTGCTGTCCGGCGAGCGCGTGGTGATCGGCTCCAGGGCCCATGGCGGCTCGCACGTCGAGAACCGCCACAGCAAGGTCAGGGAGCTGGGCGCGTTCGGGTTCCGTGCGCTGGCCGGCGCGCTCGTACGGGGCGTCGGCGACACCCAGTGCGGCTTCAAGTTCTTCGACGGCGTGCTCGCCCGCGAGACCGCCGCGCGGCTGCGGACGCCGGGCTTCGCGTTCGACGTCGAGCTGCTCGCGCGCTGTGTCGAGCGGGGCTCGACGGTACGGGAGATCCCCGTCCGCTGGCACGACATGCCCGGCTCGCGCTTCTCCCCGGCCCGGCACACGCTCGGCATCGTGCTGGAGCTCGGCCGGATCTGGCTGCGGCTGCACACCAGGCCCCGGCCGGCCACGGCCGCGCACCCGGCCTGGGAGCCGCCGCTCGACCCCGTCGGATATCCGTGAAGATCGCTGTCGTCAACTGGCGTGACCCCTGGCATCCCCAGGCCGGCGGCGCCGAGACGTTCGCCTGGGAGCTGGCCCGCCGCCTCGCGCGCGCGGGCCACCGGGTGTGCTTCGTCACGGCCCGGGCGCCCGGGCAGCGCCGGCGCGACACCGTGGAGGGGGTGCGTTTCGTCCGGATGGGCGGGGTCTTCTCCGTCTATCCGCTGGTTCTGGGCTGGCTGCTGCTCAGAAGGGGCCGCTTCGACGCGGTGCTCGACTGCCAGAACGGGATCCCGTTCTTCACCCCCTGGGTGGTACGGCGGCGCACCCGCGTCTTGTGCGTCGTGCACCACGTGCACGACCGGCAGTTCGGGGTGCACCTGCCGGGGTGGCTGGCCGCGTTCGGGCGCTTCCTGGAGGGGCCGGTGTCGCGGTGGAGCTACCGGCGGCACGCGAGCGTGGCGGTCTCGCCGTCCACGGTGCGGGCCATGCGGGAGCGGCTCGGGTGGCGCGGTCCCGTGCACATCGTGTCGAACGGGGTGAGCGTCGCTCAGCCCGGAGACATCGAGAAAAGTCCGGTTCCGCGCCTCGTCTGCCTCGGCCGGCTCGTCGCGCACAAGCGGGTCCACCTGCTGCTCGACGCCATCGCCGAGCTGCGCGAGCAGCGGCCCGGCCTGGTCGTGGACATCATCGGCCGCGGCCCCGAGGAGGCGGCCCTGCGAGCCCGGCTGCCCGAGGGCGTCACCCTGCACGGCTACCTGCCGGAGGAGGACAAGGCCCGCCTCGTCGCCCAGGCGTGGCTGCACGTGAGCACCTCGCAGGGCGAGGGGTGGGGGCTGAGCGTGCTGGAGGCCGCCGCGCTGGGCGTGCCGACGGTGGCGTTCGACGTGGACGGGCTGCGTGACGCCGTCCGGCACGGCGAGACGGGCTGGCTGCTGCCGGAGAGCACCGACCTGGCCAAGGGCATCGGCGCGGCACTCGACGAGCTGGACCACACTTATACCGTGAAATGTCGGGAATGGGCCGGGCGGTTCTCCTGGGACCGCAGCGCCGAACGCCTCACGGCCCTGCTGCACGGCTCCGACCCGGGACCGGGCTGGGAGGAGCGGTGAGCAAGCGGCCACCGGGAGGAGCGGTGGGCGACCGGCCGGTCAGAAGCCAAGTGCCCACCCTGCTTCCCACCGACAAGCTGGTGGCCGGGCGCCGCACCGGCGCCGGCCGCCCGGTGAGCGAGGCGGCCCGGCGCCGCCTCTGGCTGCTGCTGTGCTGCCTCGGCTTCGGCCTGCTGGCGTTCACCACCAAGCCGGGCCACCTCATCTCCGACACCAAGATGGACCTGGCGCTCAACCCGGTCGGCTGGCTGGAGCGCGCCGCCCACCTGTGGGACCTGCAACACTTCGGCCAGCTCCAGAACCAGGTGGCCGGCTACATCTTCCCGATGGGCCCGTTCTTCGCGCTGGGCGACCTGGCGGGCGTCGCGCCGTGGGTGACGCAGCGCCTGTGGCTGACGCTGCTGATGTGCGTGGCCTTCCTCGGCGTGGAGCGGCTGGGCCGGCAGCTCGGCATCGGCACGCCGGGCACCCGCATCGTGGCCGCGCTGGCGTACGCGCTGGCCCCGCGCACGCTGTCGATCCTCGGCGAGATCTCGATCGAGTGGCTGCCCGCCGCGATGCTGCCGTGGATCCTCATCCCGCTGCTCACCGCGTCGGAGACCGGCCAGCGGGCGCGCGGGGCCATCAGGTCGGCGCTGGCCGTGGCGCTGTGCGGCGGCGTGAACGCGGTCGCCGTGCTGGCCGTGCTGGTCGCGCCCGTCCTCTACATCGTGACCAGGCCGTACCCGGTGCCGCGCTGGCGGCTGCTGGCCTGGTGGTCGGGCGCCGTCGCGGTGGCCACCCTGTTCTGGTCGCTGCCGCTGCTGCTGGTGGGCCGCTACGCGTTCAACTTCCTGCCGTACACCGAGACCGCGAGCACCACGACGGCCGTCACCTCGCTCACGAACGTGCTGCGCGGCGCCTCCGACTGGGTGCGTTACCTGCCGCTGAACGGCGTCTTCGAGCAGCCGCCCGGCTTCACGATCGCCACCTCCGCGACCATGGTCGTCGTCACCGGCGTGCTGGCCGCGCTGGGCCTGGCCGGGCTGTCGCGCCGCGACCTGCCCGCCAAGGGGTTCGTGGTGGCGATGTTCCTGGTCGGCGTGGTGGCGCTGGTGGCGGGGCACGCCGGCGCGCTGGAGCCGATCGTGGCCGAGCCGGTGCGCTGGCTGCTCGACGGGCCGCTCGCGCCGCTGCGCAACCTGCGCAAGTTCGACCCGCTCGTCCGGCTCGCGCTCGCCTTCGGGCTGGCCCACCTGCTGGTACGCGCCAGGCTGCCGCTGCGGACGACGGCCGTGGCCGCGTTCGTCGCGCTCGTGCTGCCCGTCTTCAACCAGGGCCTGGCCGCGCCCGGTGACTTCCAGCAGGTGCCGACGCACTGGCGGGAGGCGGCCGGCTGGCTCGACCGCAACGCCGGCGACGACGGCGTGCTGGTGGTGCCGGGCGCCAAGTTCGGCGAGTACGTCTGGGGCCGCCCCCTGGA
Organism: Nonomuraea composti; assembly: GCF_012034275.1. Classification (NCBI taxonomy): domain Bacteria; kingdom Bacillati; phylum Actinomycetota; class Actinomycetes; order Streptosporangiales; family Streptosporangiaceae; genus Nonomuraea; species Nonomuraea composti. The sequence goes on from NZ_JAATEP010000004.1 coordinate 25,775, forward strand.
CGAGCCCCTGCAAGCCCTGACCACCGCCCGCTGGACGGCGAGGCAGATCACCCCGCCCGGCTCCGTGGGCCTGAGCAGGCTGCTCGACGCCATCGACCAGCGGCTCACCGCCGGCCAGGGCTCGCCGGGGGTGACGGCCGTGCTGCGCCGCCTCGGCGTGCGCTACCTGCTCGTGCGCAACGACCTCAACCGGGCCAACCTCCAGGGCGCCTGGCCGTCGCGCATGTACGAGGCGCTGCGCGAGTCGCCCGGCATCAGGAAGGTGCGCTCGTTCGGCGACCTGGTCGGCGACCGGGAAACCGACGACGCGGTGAACCAGGTGGACGCCCCGTTCCCCGCGCTCGACCTGTACGAGGTGTCCGGCAGCTCCGACCTGGTCTCCGTGCAGCCGGCCGCCGACGCGCTGGCCGTGCGGGGCGGGCCCGACTCGCTGCTGGCCATGGGCGACCTCGGCCTGCTGGACGAGGGCCCGGTCCTGGTCAACGGCGACGCCGGCACCCGCGAGGCGCCGACCGTGGTCAGCGACGCACTGCGGCTGCGCGAGCGCTCGTTCGGCGAGATCCGGTCGAACTGGTCGCCCACCCTCACAGCCGACAGCAAGGCGGACTTCGGCGGGGTCAGGGAGCTGGATCTGCTGGAGGACGGCTGGCTGGAGGAGACGGCGGTGGCCGAGTACCACGGCATCGCCGGCATCAGCGCGTCCTCCTCGGTCGCGGACCCGTACGCGATCGCCGGGATCAGCAGCAGCGGCAGCGGCCCCTGGGCGGCCATGGACGGCAACGTCGAGACCGGCTGGCAGAACGACGGCTCCAAGTCCCCGCAGGGCGAATGGCTGCGCGTGGACCTGGCCGGGCGGATGCGGCTGCCGTACCTGAACGTCATGTTCGCCCCCGACCTGCTGCTCGGCCAGTCCGTGCGGCGGATCGCCGTGGAGACCGAGGCCGGCAGCCTGGTGCAGGACGTCACCAACAGCACCGACCCGCAGCGGCTGCGCGTGCCCGACGGGCCGACGACCTGGGTGCGGCTCAAGGTCGTCCGGACGGCGAGCGCGACGTGGAGCTACGGCCAGCGGATCGGCATCGTCGAGCTGTCGATCCCCGGCGTCACGGCCGGCCGCACGATCCGGCTGCCCGGCGAGGGCGACGTCTACGTCATGGACCGGGGGCTCGACGAGCGGCCCGCGTGCATGCGCAACCCGTACCGGTGGGTGTGCAACGAGGTGGCGCTGGCCAGGAAGGGGGAGGAGACCGGGTTCGACCGGACTTTCAGCGCCGCGTCCGGCTCGACGGCGAACGTGCGGGGAACCGCCGTGCTGAAGGATCCGGCGCTGGTCGACCGCTTCACCCGCATCCGTGCGGACCTGACCACTGTGACGGGCTCCTCCCAGCTCAGCGACGACGCCGTGGTCGCGCCCAGGTCGGCGTTCGACGCGGACGGGAGCACGACGTGGATCCCGGACTCGGACGACGCCGAGCCGACGCTCACCCTCGCCTGGAAGGGCAAGCGGAAGATCTCCCGGATCCAGATCGGCCGCCCGGGCGGCGACAAGCAGCCGCTGGACGTGATCGTCAGCGGCGACGGCGGGCAGGTGCGCGGCGGGCGGGTGGACGAGCGCGGCAACCTCACGTTCAAGGCCATGTCCACCTCGCGGCTCAAGCTCCGCTTCACCCCGTTCTCCAAGCGGCTGCAGGTGACCGAGCTGGTGGTGCCCGGCGTCGACCCGGTGGGCCGGCCCGCCGACGTCCCGCTCCGGCTGGCCTGCGGGCTCGGGCCCAGGATCGAGGTGAACGGCAAAGCCATCCCGACCAAGGTCGCCGGCACTCATGCCGACCTGCTCGAACAGCGGCCCGTGCAGATCCTCGGCTGCTCGAAGGCGGAGCTGGCCGAGGGGGACAACCGGGTGCGGGTGGCCGGCTGGGACCCGTACGCGATCGACTCGCTCGTGCTCGGCACGCTGCCGCGCCGGCCGGACGGCGTGGAGGGCTCGGTGTCGCGCGGGCTCTGGACCACCTCGGCCCGCGAGGTCACGGTGAGCGCGCCGAAGGACGCGTTCCTCGTCGTCAACGAGAACTACAACGCGGGCTGGCGGGCGCAGATCAGCGGCAAGACGCTCAAACCCGTACGGATCGACGGCTGGAAGCAGGGCTGGGAGCTGCCCGCCGGCACGCAGGGGACCGTCAGGCTCGACTACCTGCCCGACCGCCCCTACCGGCTCGCGCTGCTGCTCGGGCTGGCCGGGATCGCGCTGCTGGCGCTGGCCGCGCTGGCGCTGCGCGGGCCCCGCCCCGAGCACGTGCGCGAGACGGCCGCCGCCGCCTCCGGGCGGCTGGCCCGGCCGCGGGCGCCGGTCGTGGTGGTGCTCGCGCTGGCGTTCGGCGGCTGGGTGGCGAACTGGCAGGGCATGCTCGCGGTGCTCGCCGCCGTGCTCGTGACGCTGCTGCTGCGGGCCCGCGGGCGGCCCGCGCACTGGGCGGCGGCCGGGAGCTTCGGCGTGGCCACGGTGTCGCTGGCGGCCGCCATGGTGCTGCGCGACTATGGCATCGACGTGGAGCCGCTGATGGACCACGTGCCGCAGCTCGCCGCCGTGGCGGCCGTGGGCGTGCTGTTCGGCCAGCTCGTCACGGAGCCGGCGCGGCCGGCAGCGGAGCCCGCGCGGGAGCGGGCGGAGCAGGTGCTGACCGGTGTCCGCTGAGCCTGAGCGCGGGCACCTCGATGAGGTGGTGGCTGCCGACGCTCAGCAGCATCGTCACGATGAACGACACCGCCGCCACGCTGGCGAAGTCGCCCTGGAACGGCTGCGCGCCGGTGAGCTTGAGCTGCAGCGTGATCACCGGCGCGTGCCAGAGGAAGAAGCTGTAGGAGATGCGGCCCAGGTAGGCGCCGACGGGGTTGCCGAGCACGCGGTTCCGCAGCGAATCGGGGCGGGAGGCCAGCGCGAACGGCGCCACCAGGAGCACGGCCACGGCCGTCTCCAGGCTGACCCGCCACAACGACTGCGACAGGGTGGGCAGCGTGAGCGTGCGGGGGCCGGCCAGCTCGGTGCTGAGCACGGCGTACAGCAGGCCCGCCAGCACGAGGAGCTGCGGCGCCAGCGAGTCGATCACGCGGCTGTGCCCGATCCACACCGACAGCACCGCCATCGCCATGCCGCAGGCGAAGTAGACCAGGTGGTACGGCAGCAGCAGCGCGATCTGCGGCTGCTCGAACAGGCGGGCGGCGACCACGGCGGCCACGGTGATCAGCGGCAGCACGCCGATGCCGACCAGCAGCCGCACCGGCGTGTTGCCGCGGCGCGCGAAGCGGTGCAGCAGCCACGCCAGGATCGGCAGCAGCACGTAGAACGACATCTCGATGGGCAGCGTCCACATCTGGTACAGCCCGTCGGGCACCGGGTCGCCGGGGAAGAAGTTCTGGGCCAGGAGCAGCCACTTGAGCCAGCCGGTCCAGTCGTCGAACGGGCTCCACGCCCACAGCACCAGAGCGGTCACGAGCCAGTAGACCGGCATCACCCGCAGCACCCGGCGCCACAGGTAACGCAGCGGCTGTGGCCGTGCCGTATTCTCGATCACCGCGCGCGCCCACGGGCGGTAGAGCAGCAGGCCCGACAGGAGGAAGAAGATGGGTACGGCGATCCCGAGGCGGCTCATCATCCACGGGAGCATGCCCTCGCGGTACATGACACCCGTGTTGCTCCCGACGTGCAGCAGCCAGACGCCGAGTGCCGCGATCGCCCGGATGCCGTCGAGTGCGGCGTCCCTGCTCTTCATCGCTGCTCCTGCTTTCTCGCTTTCCCGGCCGTCCGACAGGTAGCGGGCCGGGGCCGAAACCACGATAGAACTTGTTTCTATCAATTTGGTTGCGGTGCGCGGGCCGCCGGTGACGTCCCTCACTCACTGTCATACTTTGTTGCTCGACGATCGGGAACAAACGACAACATGTTCTACAAAATGCGGAGGCCTCGATGGGTCGTATCTCCACGCTCGTCCTCATCGGGTTCGGGGCTTTCTTCATCGCGCTGGCGCCCCTGCTGAAATTCTGGGCGGCCGGCCAGATCATCTCCGCGCCGGCGGACCAGTTCGGCATCTCGCGGCTGGAGGCCAAGGGCGCCCGGTACTTCTCCCTCCAGGACCTCAAGGTGCTGACCGGTGACCTCGACATCATCGTCACCACGCGCGGGGACGTGAAGGAGGCCAAGGACGACCACGTGGTCTGGGACGAGGCCACGGTCGTCAACGACGTCACCAACAGCCGCCCGCAGATCGACATCTCCGAGCGCCGCAGCGCCTTCAACCGCTACACCGGCCTGGCGGTGAACTGCTGCAGCAACAACGTCGAGAAGGCCCCGGTGACGCTGGAGGGGCAGGTCTACAAGTTCCCCTTCGACGTGGAGAAGAAGACGTACAAGGTGTTCAACGCCACGGCGCAGAAGGCGTTCGACGCGGTGTTCGTGCGCGAGGACAAGGTCAACGGGCTGCCCGTCTACGTCTTCGAGCAGACCGTGCCGCCGACCAAGACCGAGACCCGCACCGCTCCTGCGAACGTGCTCGGCATCACCGGCGAGACCGGCGACGTGCAGGTGGACCGCTGGTACGACGGCAAGACGACGTTCTGGGTGGAGCCGGTCACGGGCTCGCCGGTGCGGCAGGAGGTGCAGCGGCACGAGGTGCTCAAGACCCAGGACGGGGTGGAGCGCTCGGCGGCCTTCATCGCCACCGCGAAGATGACCGAGGCGACGGTGAACGACCTGGTCAAGAACGCGCAGAGCGGCAAGAACACCATCAACCTGCTGCGCAACGTCATCCCGCTGGTGCTGCTCGTCGTGGGCGTCCTGCTCCTCGTGGCCGGGGTGCTCGTCGGCCGCCGCCGGCCGGAGCCGGCCGAGTAAATTCAGGCGCTATTTATCGGGCCCGTGAGAACGGGCCCTTTTTCATTGACTGCCATTCTTTACTAGAACGAGTTATAGCCCGACGTTACTCATCAGTACCAGACGAAAGGTTCTAGTCTAGAACACGTTGCAGTTTGCCGTCCGCCGGACGTATTGTCGGGCCATGCGGACACGTGTCACGGACATGTTCGGAATCGAGCTCCCGATCTTCGCGTTCAGCCACTGCAGGGACGTGGTCGCCGCCGTCAGCCGGGCCGGCGGCATGGGAGTGCTCGGAGCGCTCTACTTCACGCCCGAAGAGCTCGAGACCGAGCTCAAGTGGATCGACGACCACGTGGACGGCAAGCCGTACGGGGTGGACGTCGTCATGCCGGCCTCGTACGAGGGCGCCGACTTCGCCCCCGAAGAGCTGGTCGGCCGCCTCCAGGCCATGATCCCCGAAGGCCACCGGGCCTTCGTCGAGAACCTCCTCGCCAAGCACGGCGTCCCGCCGCTGTCGGCCGACGCGGAGGCGGGCCGCGTCCTGCTCGGCTGGACGGACGCCACCGCCCGCCCGCAGGTCGAGGTCGCCCTGCGCCACCCCATCGCGCTGCTCGCCAACGCCCTCGGGCCGCCGCCCGCCGACGTGGTGGAGCTCGCCCACGCGCACGGCGTCAAGGTCGCCGCGCTCGCCTCCACCCTCCGCCACGCGCTCAAACAGGTCGAAGTCGGCGTGGACGTGGTCGTCGCCCAGGGCACCGAAGCCGGCGGCCACACCGGCGAGATCTCCACCATGGTCCTCATCCCGCAGGTCGTGGACGCCGTGGACGTGCCCGTGCTGGCCGCGGGCGGCATCGGCAACGGCCGCCAGATGGCCGCCGGCCTGGCACTCGGCGCCGAAGGCGTCTGGACGGGCTCGATCTGGCTGACCGTCGAGGAGGCCGACACGCCCGAGCCGGCCAGGCGCCGCATCCTGGAGGCCACCTCCCGCGACACCGTCCGCTCCCGCAGCTGGACCGGCAAGCCCGCCCGCCTGCTCAGGAACGAGTGGACCGAGGCGTGGGAGTCGGAGGAGTCGCCGGGGACGCTGCCGATGCCGCTGCAGTTCATGCTGGTCTCGGACGCGCTGCGCCGCATCGGCCGCTCGGACGCCACGGAGCTGGCCACGTTCCCCGCCGGGCAGATCATCGGCGTGATGAACCAGGTCCGCTCGGCCAAGGACGTGGTGTTCGGCCTCGTGGAGGAGTACGGCGAGGCAGTGGAACGCCTGGACCGCCTCACCGGCGACTGACCACTCGAACGGGCGCCGGCCACAGGTCGCCGGCGCCCAGGCCGGTGCGATTCATGACCTCATGATGCGTCCTGCCCGTGCCTCGCGCCGCCGAGCTCGCTCACCGCCCTTCGTAGCGGGCCGGGCGCTTTTCGCGGAAGGCGCGGGTGCCCTCCTTGGCGTCCTCCGAGCCGATCACCGGCCAGCCCAGCTCGTCCGACACCTTCAGGGCCTCCACCTCCGGCATGCCCAGCGTGTCCCGGTATGTCCGCAGGATGGCCTGCACCGCCAGCGGCCCCGAGGCGGCGATGTCCTCGGCCAGCTCGCGGGCCGTAGCGAGGGCCTGGCCGTCCGGGACGACGCGGTTGACCAGCCCCATCGACAGGGCTTCGGCGGCGGTGACGGGGCGGCCGGTGAGCAGGAGGTCCATGGCGTGGCAGTACGGGATCTGGCGGGGCAGCCGCACGGCGCTGCCCCCCATGGGGAACAGGGCCCGCTTGGCCTCGAACAGGCCCAGCGTGGCGGACTCGGCGACGACGCGCAGATCCGTGCCCACCAGCAGCTCGGTGCCGCCGGCGACCGCGTAGCCCTCGACGGCGCAGATGATCGGCTTGGTGGGCAGGTCCTCGCGCAGCAGGCCCTTCCAGTGGAAGTTGGGGATCTGCGCGGCCCTGGCCTGCACCTGCGGGTCGGTGGAGGGCTGGCCCATGGCTTTCAGATCGGCGCCGGCGCAGAACGTGCCTTCGGCCCCGGTCAGGATCGCCACCCGGATCCCGGGCTCCTGCGACGCGTACGCCCAGGCGGAGGCGAGGCCGATCAGCATGTCCGAGGACAGGGCGTTGCGGGCCTCCGGCCGGTTCATGGTGACGGTCAGGACGTGGCCGTCGCGTTCGATCCGGCAGTGGGGGGTGCTGATCGGCAGGAGCTCCACGGACGCCTCCGGAGTGATGAGATCAAGCGCTTGCTACGAAGTTGGGCCCAGGATACGCTCCGACCAGCAAACGAGAACAGGTTCCTGTTTTGCACGCCCTGAGCTGAGGAGATCAGATGGGCACGCTCGGTTTCTGGAGGCTCGCGCAGGCGGATCCCGAGTGGATCGCGGCCGTGGACCCCGACGGCACCCAGCACCGCGCGGGCGACCTCCTGGCCCGTTCGAACCGGCTCGTGCACGGCCTGCGCGAGCTCGGCCTGCGGCCCGGCGACGGCATCTGCGGCCTGGTGCCGAACGGCGCCGACGGGCTCGTCCTCTACCTGGCCGCGCTCCAGGCCGGCTGGTACTACACGCCGATCAACTGGCACCTGACCGGGCCCGAGATCGCCTACATCGTCTCGGACAGCGAGGCCAAGGCGTTCTTCGTGCACCCCCGCTTCGCCGAGGAGGGCGCCAGGGGGGCCGAGGCCATCGCGCCCGAGCGCCGCTTCCTGCTGAACGCGGAGCCGGCTGAGGAGCTTCGGCGGGTGGGCTCGCCGATCGACGGCTTCCGTCCGATGAGCGAGCTGGTCGAAGGGCGGCCCGGCAGCGCGCCTGAAGATCGCACCGCGGGCGCCACCATGCACTACACCTCCGGCACCACCGGCAAGCCCAAAGGGGTCAGACGGCCGCTCAGCGGCCTCGATCCGGACGACGCCGCCGAGCTCATGACGTTCCTGCTCGGACTGTTCGGCATCACCCCCGGCCGCCCGAACGCCCACCTCGTCACCTCGCCCAGCTACCACACGGCGGTGACCCAGTTCGGCGGCACGGCCCTGCACATGGGGCACACGCTCGTCTACATGGACAAGTGGAACGCCGAGGAGATGCTCGCCCTCTGCGAGCGCCACCGCGTCACGAACTCCCACCTGGTCCCGACCCACTTCAAGCGCCTGCTCGCGCTCCCGGAGGAGACCCGGCGCAAGTACGACCTGTCGTCGCTGCGCTGGATGATCCACGCCGCCGCCCCCTGTCCCGTCCCGGTCAAATGGGCGATGCTCGAATGGTGGGGCGACTGCGTGTACGAGTACTACGCGGCCACCGAAGGCGGCGGCACCCTCGCCACGCCCGCCGACTGGAAGGCCCACCCCGGCACCGTCGGCAAGGCGTGGCCGATCAGCGAGCTGCTGATCGTCGACGAGCAGGGCGAGCCGGTGCCCACCGGCACCCCCGGGACGATCTACATGAAGATGATGGGCGTCCAGTTCGAGTACAAGGGCGACCCCGCCAAGACCGCCGCGAACCGCCTCAAGGACCACTTCACGGTCGGCGACATCGGATACCTGGACGAAGAGGGCTTCCTCTACCTCTGCGACCGCAAGGCCGACATGATCATCTCGGGTGGGACGAACATCTACCCCGCCGAGATCGAGAACGAGCTCATGGTCCACCCGAAGGTGGCCGACGTGGCCGTGTTCGGCATCCCGGACGAGGAGTGGGGCGAGCAGATCAAGGCCGTGGTCGAGCCCGCCCCCGGCGCGGAGCCGGGCCCCGAGCTGGCCGCCGAGCTGCTGGCCTCGCTGGAGGGCCGGCTGGCCAGGATGAAGTGGCCCAAGAGCATCGACTTCATCGCCGAGATGCCCCGCGAGCCGAACGGCAAGCTGCTCAAACGCAAGCTCCGCGACCCGTACTGGGAGGGACACGACCGTGCCATCTGATCCCCTGGTCGCTCAGCACGTCCTGGAGTTCCCCGGCGGCTACACGCGTACGACGGGGCCGGTCATCGGCCGCTTCCTCAGCGAGCTGCGCGCGCGCCGCATCGTCGGGGTGCGGACGGCTGAGGGGCGGGTGCTCGTCCCCCCTCTCGAGTACGACCCCGCGACCGGTGAGCCGGTGACCGGCGAGTACGTCGAGGTCGGCCCGGCCGGCACGATCACGACGTGGGCCTGGGTGGACGAGCCGCTCGACACCCACCCCCTCGACCGGCCCTTCGCCTGGGCCCTCATCCGGCTCGACGGCGCCGACTCCGACCTCCTGCACGCCGTGGCGGCCGAGAACCCGAAGGCTCTGGCGGCCGGCGCCCGCGTCTGGCCGGTGTGGCGCGACCGGCCGACCGGCCACATCACCGACATCTCCCACTTCGCCCCCGAGGTCACGAAGATCGTGTCCGAGGTGCGGGCCGAGTACCGCCTCCAGGCCGGCGGCGCGCTGCGCGTCTTCCTGGAGGGCGTCGAGCGCGGCGTCTTCCTCGGCAGCCGCTGCGAGCAGTGCGAGAAGGTGTACGTGCCGCTCCGGCTGGCCTGCCCCGAATGCGGAAACACCCTCCCGGAGACGCTCGAACTCCCCGACACCGGCACGATCACCACCTTCGCCATCAACAACCTGCCCGATCCCCGGGCCCCGGAGGTGCCGTTCGTGTCGGCGTACATCCTGCTCGACGGGGCCGACATCCCCATGATCGCCCTCATCGGGGACGTACCCGCACACGAGGTGCGCCAAGGCATGCGGGTCAAGGCGGTCTGGGTGCCCGAGAGCGAGCGCACGGCGTCCATGGCGAACATCCGCTGGTTCGCCCCCACCGGCGAGCCCGACGTGGAGCTGACATGAGAGACGTGGCGATCGTCGCGTTCGCGCAGACGCGGCACACCGATCACGACACCGGCCTGAGCGAGCACGAGCTGATCCACCCGGTGATCAGCGAGGTCAAGGAGCGCACCGGGCTCAGGCGCTTCGGCTTCACCTGCTCGGGGAGCTGCGACTACCTGGCGGGGGCACCGTTCTCCTTCGTGTCCGCGCTAGACGCGCTGGCCGCCTGGCCGCCCATCTCCGAGAGCCACGTCGAGATGGACGGCGCCTGGGCCCTGTACGAGGCGTGGGTGCGGCTCCAGCACGGCGACATCGACTCCGCCCTCGTCTACGGCTTCGGCAAGTCGTCCCTGGGCGACCTGCGGACGATCATGACGTTGCAGCTCGACCCGTACTATCTGGCGCCGCTCGGCCTCGACCAGCTCTCCTACGCCGCCCTCCAGGCCGCCGCCGTGGGGGCCGACCGGGGGGAGCTCGACGAGATCGTGCGGCGCAGCCGGGCCGACGGCAGGAGCAACCCGTACGCGTTCGACCTGCCCGACCCTCCTGGCGGCGAGGACTTCGCCGTCCAGCCGCTCGGGAAAGCGGACGTGCCGCCCATCACGGACGGCGCCGCCGCGATCGTCCTGGCCGCCGGGGACCTGGCCACGGAGCTGTGCGACCGCCCCGCCTACATCCGGGGCATCGCGCACCGCACCGAGCCGCACTACCTGGGCCTGCGCGACCTGGCGAAATCGGCCTCGGCCGCCGACGCCGCCCGCGCCGCCGGCGTCGGCAAGGGGCCCGTCGAGGTGGCCGAGCTGCACGCCCAGTTCCCCCACGAGGAGATCATCCTGCGCCGCGCCCTGGAGCTGGGCGGCGACACCGTGATCAACCCGTCCGGCGGCCCCCTGGCCGCCAACCCCGTCATGGCCACCGGCCTCATCCGCCTCGGCGAGGCCGCGCGCCGCATCCACGACGGGACGGCGAGCCGCACGGTCGCGCACGCCGCGAGCGGCCCCTGCCTGCAGCAGAACCTCGTGACCGTCCTGGAGGCATGACCATGGGTAACCGGTGTGCGGTCATCGGCGTCGGCCAGACGCACTACACGACCAAGCGCAGGGACGTCTCCATCGCCGGCCTGGTCCGCGAGGCGGCGCTGCGCGCCCTGGAGGACGCCGGGCTGACGTTCAAGGACATCGACGCCGTCGTCATCGGCAAGGCGCCCGACCTGTTCGAGGGCGTCATGATGCCGGAGGCGTACCTCGCCGACGCCCTCGGCGCGGCCGGCAAGCCCATGATGCGGGTGCACACGGCCGGCAGCGTCGGCGGCTCCACCGCGCTCGTCGGCGCCTCGCTCATCCAGGGCGGCGTGCACGAGCGCGTGCTCGTGGTCGCGTTCGAGAAGCAGTCGGAGTCCAACGCCACCTGGGCCCTGTCCACCCACCTGCCGTTCAGCGCTTCGCTGGTGGTCGGTGCGGGCGGCTACTTCGCGCCGCACATCCGCGAGTACATGCGCAGATCCGGCGCTCCCGGACACATCGGCACGCTCGTGGCGGTCAAGGACCGGCTGAACGCGCTCAAGAACCCGTACGCGCACCTCAAGATCCCCGGCATCGACCAGAAGATGGTCGAGTCCACGCCCATGCTCTGGGAGCCCATCCGCTACCTGGAGACCTGCCCGTCCAGCGACGGCGCCTGCGCGATCGTGCTGGCCTCGGAATCGGCCGCCACCGGCACCCCCGCCTGGGTGCACGGCACCGCCATGCGCTCCGAGCCGATCTTCCGCGCCGGCCGCGACACCGTCAGCCCGCAGGCGGGCAAGGACTGCGCCGCCGACGTCTACCGGCAGGCCGGCATCGCCGACCCGCGCCGGCAGATCGACGTCGCCGAGGTGTACGTGCCGTTCTCCTGGTACGAGCCGATGTGGCTGGAGAACCTCGGGTTCGCGGCGGAAGGTGAGGGCTGGAAGCTCACCGAGTCGGGCGCCACCGCGCTCGACGGCGACACCCCGTGGAACGCCTCCGGCGGGGTGCTGTCGAGCAACCCGATCGGGGCGTCGGGGCTGATCAGGTTCGCCGAGGCCGCGCTGCAGGTGCGCGGCATGGCGGGCGAGCACCAGGTGGACGGCGCCCGGACGGCGCTCGGCCACGCGTACGGCGGGGGAGCCCAGTTCTTCGCGATGTGGATCGTCGGACGGGAGAAGCCCTGATGGAGTTCAACCACGCTGACCTGTTCGAGGGCCTCGCGGACACGATCGGGGACCGGACGGCCGTCGTCTGCGACCACGAGCGGCGCACCTACGCCGAGCTCGACACCGAGGCGAACCGGCTCGCCCACTACCTCCTCGACCTCGGCATCCAGCCCGGCCAGCACGTCGGCCTGCACCTCTACAACAGCATCGAATACCTGACCGGCATGCTCGCCGCCCTCAAGATCCGAGCCGTGCCGATCAACGTGAACTACCGCTACGTCGAGTCCGAGCTGCTCTACCTCTACCGCGACTCCGACATCCGGGCGCTCGTCTACGACGTCGAGTTCGAGCCGCGCGTGGCCGCCGTGCTGGACGAGGCGCCGCTGCTGGAGCACCTCGTCCACGTCGGCGGGCCGTCGGAGATCGGCAGGGCCGTGCCGTACGCGGCGGCGCTGGAGCGCGGCAAGCCGGAACGGGGCTTCGCGCCGCGCTCCGGCCAGGACGTCTACATCATCTACACCGGCGGCACCACCGGCATGCCCAAGGGCGCCATGTGGCACGTCGAGGACCTGTTCATGGGCTTCGGCGGCGGCAACCCGTACGGCGAGCCGCGCGCCACCCCGCAGGAGGTCATCGACGAAGCCGTCAAGGCCAACCCCATGGTCATGCTGGCCGCCTCCCCGCTCATGCACGGGGCCGCGCAGATGGCCACGTTCCTCACCTGGTGGATGGGCTCGACCATCGTGTTCGTGCGCAAGTTCGACGCCGACGCGGTGTGGCGGGCGGTCGGGCGCGAGCACGCGAACACCATCAGCATCACCGGCGACGCCATGGCCAGGCCGCTGGCCGAGGCCCTGGAGCGCGGCGAGTACGACGTCTCCTCGCTCTTCGTGATCAGCTCCACCGGCGCGATCCTGAGCGGCGCCGTCCGCGACCGCCTCCAGGAGCTGCTACCGAACGTGATGATCATGGACAGCTTCGGCTCCACCGAGTCCGGCTACACCGCCTCCGGCGTGGCCGGCTCCTCACCCGAGAAGGGCCTGCGCTACCAGCCGAACTCCGTGGTCAAGCTGGCCGTCCTCGACGAGAAGGGCCGCCCCGTCGAGCCCGGATCCGGCGTGCCCGGCACCGTGGCCAGGTCGGGGCGGGTGGCGTTCGGCTACTACAACGATCCCGCCAAGACGGCCCGCACGTTCGTCACCGACGAGGACGGCACCCGGTGGCTGCTCACCGGCGACCTGGCCACCGTCGACCCCGACGGCACCGTGAACGTCCTCGGCCGCGGCTCCCAGTGCATCAACACCGGCGGCGAGAAGGTGTTCCCCGAGGAGGTCGAGGCCGTGCTCAAGGGGCACCCGGCGGTGTTCGACGCCGTGGTGACCGGGGTGCCCGACGAGCGCTGGGGGAGCAGGGTCGCCGCCGTCGTCGAGCCGCGGCCCGGCGTCGAGGTCACGCCCGCCGAGCTGGATGCGCACTGCCGGCAGCTCCTGTCCGGGTACAAGGTGCCGCGCACGTACGCGTTCGTGTCCCAGATGGTGCGCTCGCCGGCCGGCAAGGCCGACTACCGGTGGGCCCGCGAGACCGCCGCACGCGCCGGGCAGCCCGAGAGCTGACGGCGCCGGGGGCCGGGCTGGCGCGGCCCGGCCCCACGTGCGGCCTTGACCCACGCGTGGCCTTGGCCCACGTGCGGCCTTGACCCACGCGTGGCCTTGGCCCACGCGCGGCGGTGGCTGGGCCCACGATCGGGTGGGGCTAGCCACACTTCCGGCCTGACCAGGGCAAAGCACGCTCCGTCCGGTGCAAGAGTGGAGGCACCGAACGAAGCGAGGAAAAGTCATGAAATTGCGGGCATCGTGGCCGGCCCGCGCCGCAGCGGGATTCCTCCGGTCCTGCGCCGTGGCGGCCGTCAGCATGCTGATCCCGGCCGTGTGGGCCGTCTCCGTCGCCTGGGGCATCCGGTGGGGGGCGGCCAACCCGTGGTCGTGGCTCGGGCCACTCGTGCTGACCTGCGCCGGAACGCTCGCCCTGACCCGCCCCGTCTGCCGGACGTTCCGCTTCCTCGTCGCGAGCTGGACCGGCACCGTCGTCCCCGCCGGCTACCGTCAGGCCGGGCCCGTCACCCAGCTCTCCACCGGCTACTGGTGGAACGGCTTCAGCTACGAGCGCACCCGGCGCGACGCCCTCATGGACCAGAGCCGGCACCTCCGCTGGAAGGACCCCGCCAACTGGCGCGACCTGCGGTTCTGCGCGATCGTCCCCTTCACCGCGGGCCTGGTGGCCGCTGTCTCGCCGGCCGCCGCCGCGGCCGCCGTCCTCGCGCTCCTCTCGCCGTCACCCGCCGTCGCGGTTCTTGGCGTGGTCGTGGCCGTCACCACCGCACCGTACGCCTGGCGCCCCGCCGTACGGATCACCGTCCGCTTCCTGCGCCCGACCCCCGCGATGGCGCTGGCCGGCCGCGTGGAGGAGCTGACCGCCCAGCGCGCCGACACCACGATCGCGCAGGCCGCCGAGATCCGCCGCATCGAGCGGGACCTGCACGACGGCGCCCAGGCCCGCCTCGTCGCGCTCGGGCTCGCCCTCGCGACCGCGGAGAAACTCATGGAGACCGACCCGGACCAGGCCAGAGCGCTCCTGCGCGACGCGCGCGCCGGCGCCGCCACCTCGCTCACCGAGCTGCGCGAGCTGGTCCGCGGCATCAGCCCGCCCGTCCTGAACGAACGCGGCCTCGCCGACGCCGTCCGCGCCCTCGCCATGGACAGCCCCCTCGAAACCGTGGTCACCGCCGACCTGCCCCGGCGCCTCGACCCGCCCATCGAGTCCGCCCTGTACTTCGGCATCGCCGAGCTGCTGACCAACGCCGCCAAGCACGCCGCCGCCACCCGCGCCCACGTCTCCCTCACCCGGCAGGACACCTCCGTCACCGCGGACGTCGAGGACGACGGTCACGGCGGCGCCCACGCCTCATCCGGCGGCGGGCTGAGCGGGCTGCGCCGCCGCCTGGCCGCCTTCGACGGCTCCCTGGAGATCACCAGTCCGGACGGCGGGCCGACGCGTGTGAGGATGGTCCTGCCATGCGCATCGTTGTAGCCGAAGACCTCTACCTCCTGCGCGACGGGATGGTCCGCCTCCTCCAGGCGTACGGGCACGAAGTCGTCGCCACCGCCGCCACCGGGCCCGAGACGCTTCAGGCGCTGCTCAAGTGGCGGCCCGACGTCGCGGCCGTCGACGTCCGCATGCCGCCCGGCCAGTCCGACGAAGGGCTGCGCGCCGCGCTGGCCGCCCGCCGCGAAGCACCCGGGCTGCCCGTCCTGATCCTCTCCCAGCACATCGAGCAGCTCTACGCCCGCGAGCTGCTCGCCGACGGCACCGGCGGCATCGGCTACTTCCTCAAGGACAGCGTCTTCGACGCCGACCAGTTCATCGACGCGCTCGAACGCGTCGCCGCCGGCGGCACCGCCATGGACCCCGCCGTCATCGCCCGGCTCCTGTCCAGCGGCACCTCCAACCGGCGCCTGGCCCGGCTCACCGAACGCGAGCACGACGTCCTCGCCCTCATGGCCGAAGGGCTGTCCAACCAGGCCATCGGCCGGCGGCTGTTCCTCAGTGACTCCGCGATCAGCAAGTACACCACTTCGATGTTCGGCAAGCTCGGGCTCGTGGACGACGACGACAGCAACCGGCGCGTCCTCGCCGTCCTCACCTACCTCAACAAGGCCCCTGATTGACCATGGTTCATGGCAGGCGGCCGATGCGGTGAGCGGGTCGCCGGCTCATGGCAGGCGGCGCAGCTCCTCCTCGACCGCCTTGGCCTCCTCCACCCGGCCGGTCCGCCCCAGCAACTCGGCCCGAGCGGCGAGCACCTCCCGCAGCAGGCTCCGCTCTGGCCCGGACGCTTCCCGCCACAGGCTCTGACCTGCCCCCGATACCTCCTTCAACAGGCCCCGCTCCGCTCCCGACAGCTCCCGCAGCAGGTCGGCGGCGACGCGCAGGGCGGCGTCGGCGGCGTCGTCCCTGCCCAGCTCCTGCTGGCAGAAGCCGAGCCGGGCATGCGCCACCGCCCTGCTCAGCCCGTCCCGCGTCACCTGCGTGCTGCGGTGGAAGACGAGCCCCGCCTCCAGCGCCCGGCCCGCCTCCATCAGCGCGTCGCCCAGCATGAGCATGGCCCGAGACAGCAGCCCCGCCTGCATCGGGTTCCCCGGCGAGAACCGCTCCAGCGCCGCCACCGCCTCCCGCAACGGCTGGATCGCCTCCGCCGCCAGGTCCCGCACCCGCAACGCCGACGCCAGCGCGAGGCAGGCACCCGCGCGGCTGGTGTGCAGGGCCTGCGCGTTCATGCCGGTGGTCAGCAGCTCGTCGTAGATCGCGATCGCCTCCCGCGCCCGTGCCTCGGCCTCCGCCCCGCCGTCCAGCCGCAACAACGGCATCATCTCCGAGCTCTGCGCCAGCGAGTCGGCCAGGATCGCCCGGTGCGTCAGATCGCCCGGCGCCCGCCTGGCGACCGGAATCAGCCCCTCCACCAGCTCATTCGCGGCGACCAGCTCACCCAGCATCATGTGACACCTGGCCAGCCGCTGCGTGGCCAGCGCATGTTTCACGGTGCCCGGCTCATACCCGTTTGTGGCGGTACGTGCGTACTCGACGGCCTCCTGCGGACGACCGGCGGCCAGGAGATCGTCCGCGATCAGAGCGGCCGTCTCGGCGGCGGCCAGCGGCTCCCGCAGCTCACCGAACAGCCGCAGAGCCTCCACGAGGTGCGCCATCGCCTCCCGCTCCCGCCCGAACGTCCGCAACACCCGCCCTCTGACCTGGACCGCCCGCGCCCGCACCCGCCGCACCTCACTCCACTCGCCCACCTCCCCCCAGCCGGCCTTCTCATCCCAGCCCGCCTCGCCGAGCTTCCCTTCGCCCGCTTCCCGCCCCTCGCCGAGCTCTCCGTCGCCTGCCCCCCGCCCCTCGGCCCGCTCGCCCCCGGCCTCTTCCTCCGTCTCGGCGCGGTCCAGCTCGGCCAGCGACCAGGCGATGGCCTCCAGTGCGGCTTGAGGTCGATCGAGCGCGGCCAGGGTGGAGCCGAGCTGGGCGTAGACGGCGGCGGCGATGGCCGGATCCTCCAGCTCGTCACAGAGATCGGCGGCCCGCTCGCAGTGAGCCAGCGCCTCAACGGCCCGCCCCCGGTCGAGCAGTTCAGCGGCGTAGCGGTGCAGGGCTCCGGCGAGCATCCGGCCCTGACGCCCACCGGCCGCGCCGGCGGTCTGGGCCTGCTGCTGGGTGAGCAGGTCGATGGCCTGCTCCAGCGTGGCGAGCCGGTCCTGACCCGCGCGGTCCTGGGCGATGGGCAGGGCGGACAGCGCGGCGAGGGCCGAGGCGAGGGCCTGACGGTAGGCGGGCGAGACGGAGGCGAGGCCCCGGCAGACGCGCACGGCCAGCTCGGCGATCGCGACGGCGCTCGCGGTGTCACCCGCCCGGGCGGCCTCACCGCCGAGCCGTGCCAGGCACCGCACGTACCGTTCGTGCGTCTCCGGCGCGCCGCTGACCGCAACCTCCCGCTCCAGCACCTCGGTGAACGCCGTGAGCGGCCCCACCAGCCCTTCCACCACATCGGCAGCGGCACTCCTCGCCCCCGCAGCAACCCCTGCGGCGTCACCCTCGAACCTTGCAGCCACTCCCGCAACCCCGTCCGGACCCGCGAGCCGGGCCAGCTCCTCCAGGACGGTGTCGAGCACCGGCGGACCGGGCAGCGGCCGGAGGCCGAGGATCTCGGCGTACAGGGCGATCGCCGCGACCGGCCCCTCCTCCTCCACCCGCATCCGAGCCAGCCGCACCAGCGCCAGCAGGTGCACACCGACGAGATCGTGCGGCACGGCCTGTAGCCCGGCCATCGCCGCGGTCCCGGCGGCCAGCCGATCCTTGGCGGCGTCACTCTCGTGCAGCTCGGCCAGGCACAATCCCGCCAACTCCAGGCAAGTGGCGGCGAGCAGCCGCTCCTCGCCGGTGGACGGCACGGGCGGGAGGCCGCCGGACGGTGATGGGAGAGGGTCGCCGGACGCGGCCGGGAGAAGGTCGAGCGCGCGCGTGACCGACTGAAGCGCGCCGTCCGGATTCTGCCTGGTGAACCGGATGCCACCCTGCAGTCGCAGCACGTAAGCCAGAGCCAGGGGAGGCTCGGCGCGTTCGGCCACCAGCCGTTCGCACAGCTCGACCACCCGGCTCGCCGCCGCCTCCGCCTCGGACGGGCAGGCGGCGTGCGACAGGGCGACGGTCTCCAGGACCATCAGCCGGGCCAGCTCGGTACGGAACTCCTCGCTCGCCCCGGCGTGCGGCTCGTAGGACTCGATGGCCGTGAGCAGGTGCGGGATGGCCTCCTTGTGCCGCCCGAGCCCGACGAGCGAGCGCCCGAGCGCCGCGGCGACCATGCCGACGGCGATCGCGTGCGGCCGTTCGGGCGCGGCGTGCCGTTGCAGCAGCTCGGCCGCCTGCATCGCCAGCACGAACGCGTCCGCGGCCCGCCCCGCGTCCGCCCATGCCCGGGCAAGCGTGGCCTGTGCGGACAGGTACGCATGAATCCGCTCGATCCCCGGCGTACCAGCGCTCTCGACCGCTTTCCCGCACTCGCCGAGCCGCCGCTCCGCCCGTTCCACCGCCTCCTGAGGCCGGCTCACCGACGGCAACCAGGGCTCCTCAGCCGGCCGGTCGGGCCGCTGGGCGGTCTCCAGGCGGCTGCGGGCCTCGTCGCGGCGGGCCAGGTACGACGCGTCCCCGAGAGCCAGCACGTCGTACAGCTCGGCGGCGATCTCCAACTGCGTCAGACCGTCGGCGGTCCTGCCCAGCTCGTCCAGGCAGAGCCCGAGCAGCCACCGGCCCCTGGCCTGCGTCGCCGTGCGCCGCTCCGCCGCCACGGCCATCGCCTCCTGGAGCGGGGCGAGCCCCTCCTCGGGACGATCGTCGATCAGCAGCAGCTCACCGAGATCGAGAAGCTGCTCGGCGAGTGCAGGGCGGTGCTCGTCAGGATCGAGCGTGACGAGGGCCCGCAGATTCCGTACGGATTCGGCAGCCGAACGCACGGCGGCGTCCGCATCCTCCATACGGGCGTGCAACCGGCCCAGCACGGCCGCAGCCGACGCCAGCATGGCCCGCAACCCCGGCTCCTCAGCGGCCAGGCCCCGCAGCCGCACGACGGCCTCACCAGCCGGAACCCGAGCCTCGGCCGACCTCCCGTGCGCCTCCAGCCATGTGGCGGCCAAGTGCAGGTGGTGAGCGACGTTCTTGCTGGTGGGGGCGATGCTCCTGACCGCCGACACGGCAGCGACACCCAGACAGGCAGCCAGTTCGGGCAGCACAGAGGCAACCTCGCCTCCCTCGAACGGGGTTATGGGCCCCGGCGACTGCACCGAAGAGGTGCCCGCATCGTCGTGGGCCGGGGGAGAACCCGCTCGCCCGCCGGACACGCCCGCCACCTGCGACGCGCCCGCCGAGGGGGATGCGCCCGCCAGGGGCGATGCGCCGGCCAGCGGAGATGTGCCCGCCGAGGGCGGCGCACCAGCTCGGGGCGGGCCACCGGCTGAGAACGGCGCCCCGACCAGGCCCGGGGGATCGCCCGAGCCGGGCAGCACGGACAGGATCGCGCGCAGATAGGACGCGAACTCGGCGCTCCCGCCCGCCGCCTCGAACGCCTCCACCGCCTCACCCAGCCGCCCCAGCTCCAGCAGCGCGCAGGCCGCGTTGTAGTGCGCCCTGGCAGCGTGCCCGGCGTAGCGCGGATCCTCCTCGGCCAGGATCCGGTACCGGGCCGCCGCCTCCTGCGCGGGCTTGAACGCCCCGCCCGCCTCACCACCGAGCAGGAGGCACGCCCCCAGCCCGAACAGCGCCTCAGCCCGCCCGGCCGCCTCCTCGTATGGGGGAGCACCCGCATACGTCTCCACGGCCTCCGCCGCCGCGACAACCGCCTCCCCGGCCCGGCCCACGGCGGCCAGCCCACCCGACAGCCACGTCAACGCCCTGGCCAGCGCAAGCCGCCCACCGCTGCCCCGCCGATGCTGCACGGCCAGCTCAGCCAACGTCACCCGCAGCGCCCGACACCCCAGCCCCGCCTCCCGCCCCTCCACCCCATAGGGCCGCACAACCACGTCCGACCGGTCCGCTTGGCCCGCTCGGTCCGCTTGGCCCGCTTGGTCCGTTTGGCCGGGCAGTGAGGCTGCGGTCTCGGCGAGTTGCGGGTCACCCGGGAACAGCAGGAGCGCGGCGCTGAGCGCGTCCCCGAGTCCACTCGCCGGGTGCGACTCGGCCTCCGCGACCAGCTTGCCCATGCGGCTGGCGACCAGCGACCACAGTGCCGCCCTGACCGGCTCCGTGCCGGCCGACAGCCGCAGGACGTCCAGCATGCGTACCAGGTGATGAACCGTGCGGCCCTCGTGGTCGTGCACGGCGAGCACGAGCGCATCCAGGTCCTCGGTCTCCGCCAGGAACCGCTCGGCCACCGGCCCCGGCCCGAGCGAGGCGAGCCGCCCGCCCTGCGGCTGGTCAGGGGAGCTCGGGAAGAGCCGCGCCAGCCAGCGGGCCGTGGTGAGGGTGCCGGTGTGGGAGGAGGGCGCACCGTTCGGGGTGCGAAGCTTCGGAACGGCGGTCAGCAGGCCGGGAAGCTCGGCCGGGGTGGGCGCGGTGAGCGTGAGCACCGCCACCGCCTGCCGCGCCGCCACCCCGCCCAGAGGCTCCTCACCCTCCGGCCAGACCCGCTCCCACTGGCCCTGCTCACGCGCCAGAAACCGCCCGACCAGCCCACCACCACCGCCCTGCCAACCCGCCACCATCGCACCCGCAGCCGGTCGGCCTGCCATCGTGCCCGCCGCGTCGCCCGCGGTCGGCCCGCCCATCGCTGTGCCGGAAGCGTCGCCCATCGCCGGGTCCGCAGGCGTTTCAGGAGCCGTTCCGGCCGGTGAGTCCCCGTCGCACAGCCGCAGCAGTGCGGCCAGGTGGACGTGCAGGGGCAGGCCGTACTCCGGGTCGTCGAGGCGTGGCGGGGTGGGGAGGGCGGCGCGGCTCGGGGCGAACGCCTTCATGGCCGCGAGCGCGTGCTCGCTCCGCTCGGCGAGCGTGAGCGGATGGGCGTTGAGCTGCACGGTCGTCGTGTTGAGCCGCCTGAGCCAGCCGCCCGCCGCCGTGTCCAGCCGCCGCCACCACTCGGCCTCGCCGGGCCCGCGAGCCAACAGCAGGAGCCGTACGCGGGGATTGTGGCCGTGCTTGGCCAGCCGCCGCACCAGCTCACCCACCACAGGCGGCGACGCCTCGGGCCCGTCGACCACGATCAGGGTGGGCCGCAACGCATCGAGCGTCACCGCACCGCCGGCCGCAGCACCGCCGGGAAGCCCGCCGGCCGCATCACCGCCGGGAAGCCCACCGGAGGCAACGCCAGCCAAAAGCCCGCCGGACGCATAGCGCGCCGCAAGTTCCCCCGACAAAAGCCTCGTCAACGCGTCCATGGGCAGGAATCCGGCGTCCCATCCAGCCTCGGCCAGCTCCACGCACAACTCGCCCGCGAGCCGCGTCTTCCCCGTCCCGCCGCGCCCGCTCAGCACCGCGATCGACAGCGGGCCGGGCTCGGCGGCCCAGGCGCGCAGCGCGCCCAGCTCCTCCTCCCGTCCCAGGAACGGCACCACCGCGTGCCGCGCCATCAGCAGCGCCCAGTCGGGGCAGTCCTGCGGCAGCCGTTCGCGGGCGGGGACGAGCAGGGCGGGCAGGGCCACCGAACGTTCGAGCTCGGAGACGGTCTCCAGCGGCCCGGGAGGCACCCCCGCCAGCTCGCGGAAGCGCGGGTCGCTGAGTAACGCGGTCACGGGGACGGCGTCGAGGCGGCGCAGCGCGTACCCGCTGGGAGCGGGGGTGGCCACGCCGATGAGCTGGCCGGCGGGCTCGGCGAGCAGTGCGGCGCCCGCCATGCCCTGCCACAGCGAGATGGGCGTCGCGTCGAGCTCGGGGGACAGCACGCTCACCGTGAGCACTCTCGACACCGCGCTGGTCGGCGGGCTCACCAGGCCGGACAGCGTCTCCGCGGCCCGCACCCCGCCCTGCCGGCCGCCCCACGGCCCGCTCTGATCGCCGTCTCGTTGTCCCTCATGCTCGCCGACCCACCGCGCGCCATGCTCGCCGACCCACCGCGCGCCATGCTCGCCCTGCTCGCCGCCCCGCGCGAAGCCACGGGCCGCGCAGCGGACGCGGTAGGAGCCGCCGCCCGCCACCCTGGCCCAGCGGTTGTGCTCGATGCCGGGCAGCGCGGCCCAGGCCGCCTCCGCGACCCGCAGCAGCACCGCGCCGGTGCTGCCGCGTCCGCGCCACACCGGCTCGGCGGGCAGCCGGCGGCCGGACCATGAGGGACGTACGTGACAGGGCGAGCCGGTCTCCACCACGCACCCGGCGGTCAGCACGAGGTCGGCACCGACCGCGTACCCGGAGCCGGTCACACCGACGAGGCCGTCATGACCGGAGAAGACCTCGACGACCCGCTCGGGCCCGAGGCGGTGTGGTGGCGTGTCCATGGGTCCGCTACCTGTCAGCTACGTGTGGAAGAGCCCCCGATCAGCGCCTGATCTCCTCTTCACTATCGCACCCGGGACGGGAAATTTCGCGGCTTGTCAGGCCTTCTCGGTCGTGAGCCAGGCCGCGAGTCCCAGGTACACGACGCCGCTCCCGACGTCCAGCCGCCGCCGCGCGCGGGCGGAGCTGCGGACGCGTCCGGCGAGGGCGGAGGCGAGCATTGCGTACGTGCCGTCCGACGCCATGCCGAGCAGCAGCCACACGAGGCCGAACACGAGGATCTGCGGCCCGACGGGCCCGGCGGCGGGGTTGGTGAACTGGGGCAGGAACGCCAGGAAGAAGATCGCGGTCTTGGGGTTGAGGACGTTCACCACGAAGCCCTCCCAGAACAGCCGCCGCTTCGACTGCACCTTCAGCTCGACGATCTCCTCGCCGCCGCCCTTGTTGAGCAGCTTGCGCAGGCCGAGCCACAGCAGGTAGGCGACGCCCACGTACTTGACGATCGTGAACGCGGTGGCCGAGGCCGCCAGCAGCGCGCTGATGCCGAGCGCGGCGGCGGCGATGTGGACGATGGAGCCGGTGTGGATGCCGAGCACGGAGATCAGGCCAGCCGTGCGACCTTGGGAGACGCTCCTGGTGACGATGTAGAGCACGGCGGGACCGGGCACCACCAGCAGCCCGAGCGTGGCCGCACAGAAGACGGCGAGTGTCGAAATATCCGGCATGTGGCAATCGTAGGACCGCCGTCAAAGGCTTTCCGGGCGCTTCCGGCGGGCCCGATCAGAGGCTTTCGCGTAGGGCCGAGAGCAGGGCCGCGGTGGCCGGCGGGTGGGGTTGCTCGCCGTAGACCGCCGCGTACACGTGCCGCGTGGACCCCGGCACCTCCGCCACCTCGACGTCCGGATGCCGGTGCGCCGCCAGCGCCAGCCCCGGCAGCATGGTCAGCCCCAGCCCGGCCGCCACCAGCGCCTGCACGGCCACGATGTCGTCGCTGGTGAACGCGATGCGCGGCTCGAACCCGGCCTTGTCGCAGATGTCCAGCAGGTGGCTGCGGCACCGGTCGCACCCGGCGATCCAGGAGGAGTCGGCGTGGTCGGTCAGCGCGCCCGGCGTGGTGCTGGACACGAGGTAGCTGGGGTCGTCGAGGAGGTGGACCATGTGGATGCCGGTGTCCTCGGGGGCGGTGTCGTCGTACCGGAAGATGACCGCCACGTCGATCCGGCCGGCGCGCAGCAGCCGCAGCGCCTCGGGCGGCTCGGTCTCCATGAGCTGCAGGTGCAGGCCGGGGTGCGCGCGGGCCAGCAGCCCGACCGCCTTCGGGATGAACGTGCCCAGCGCGGACGGGAACGCCGCCAGCCGCACCCGCCCGGAGCGCAGCCCCACGTGCGCGGCCAGCTCTTCGGCGGTGGCGTCGAGCCGGCCGATGATGTCGGAGGCCCGCTCGGCGAGCAGCCGGCCCGCCTCGGTGAGCCGGATGCCGCGCCCGGCGCGCTGGATGAGCTTGGCGCCGGTCTCGGCTTCCAGCCGGGCCAGGTGGTGGCTGACCGAGGGCTGGGAGTAGTGCAGCTCCTTGGCCGCCGCGGTCAGCGACCCCTTGCGGGCCACGGCGACGAGCACGCGCAGACGTACGACATCCAGCATCCATCAATCGTATCTATGGGTGGGCCAGAGAACTTCTGTTGGACCTATCGTTCGAAATGCAGGACCGTAAGAGGGGAAGGCAGATTACTGATTTTCCCTGGGGGGATACCATGGATATGGCCACCACCACCATCGCCAGGCCAGGGCTGGAGCCGATCGTCTCGGGCGTCTCCGAGGTGGTCGCCCGCCGCCTCGACGCCCACGAGACCGCGCTCGCCGTCGCCGCCCTGCTCAGGGAACGCCTCCCAGGGCTCGACGTCCTCACGCCGCAGGAGCGCGCCGGCTCCCCCGACCGGTACGTCTCCCACGTCCTCCACGCGGAGGAGGACTTCTCGGTCGTCGGCGTCGTCTGGCGTCCCGGCCAGGACACGGTGATCCACGACCACGTGTCGTGGTGCACGTTCGGGATCCTCAGCGGCATCGAGTACGAGACGCTCTACCGCGACATGGGCGACCACCTGGTGGAGATCGGGCGGGCCGAGAACCGTCCGGGCGAGGTCAGCGGCTTCGCCCCGCCCGGGGACATCCACAAGGTCCGCAACACCAGCTCGGAGACGGGCGTGTCCCTGCACATCTACGGGGCCGACGTGAGCAGGCTCGGCAGCAGCGTGCGCCGCGTCTACGACCTGCCGGTCCGATGAGTTCCGAACGCCTCCCCGGTCTGTTGGTACGACAGCCGATCCGAGGGAGCGACCATGGAACCCACCACGGAGCTGGACGCCCGCTTCAGCGCCGAGAACGCCACCGCCACCCCCTGGGCCGAGGCGCGTGAGCAGCTTGAGGGTGCCGAGACGTACTGGCTGAGCACCGTACGCACTGACGGCCGCCCGCACGTCACCCCGCTGATGGCCGTCTGGCAGGACGACGCGCTGCACTTCTGTACGGGAGCGGAGGAGCAGAAGGCCAGAAACCTGGAGTCCAACCGCAACTGCGTCCTCACCACGGGCTCCAGCTCCCTGCGCCAGGGCCTCGACCTGGTCGTGGAGGGTGTGGCCGAGCGCGTCACCGACCCCGGCCGGCTCAAGCGGCTGGCTGATGCCTGGGAGGCCAAGTACACCGCCGAATGGCACTTCGACGTGGGCGACGGGGTGTTCGTGAACGGCTTCGGGGGAGAGGCCCTGGTGTTCGCCGTGGCCCCGGCCAAGGTGCTGGGCTTCCGCAAGGGCGACTACGCCCAGACGCGGTGGCGCTTGCGCTAGACGCGTCGGCACGGTCCGCTCCGAGCATCCACCACCGGACAGATGCGAAAGAAAAGTTGCGCAACTTTCCTTTCGCATCTACGGTGGAGACATGTCCTCCGCCGAGCAGACCCACCGCGTCAAGGACCTCGACACGCTCAAAGCTCTGGGCCACCCGCTGCGCATCAAGCTCTACCGCGCGCTCTACTTCGCGGGCACGGCGACCGCCTCGCAGCTGGCGGAGAAGGTCGGCGAGGCCGTGTCCCTGGTCAGCTACCACCTGCGCAAGCTGGCCAAGCACGGCATCATCGAGGAGGTCGAAGGGGGCGGTGACGCCAGGGAGCGGTGGTGGCGTCCGGTCATGACCAGCATCTCCACCACCGACGAAGACTTCCGCGACGCCCCCGAGCGCAACGCCGTCCACACCGCCGTCTCACGCCTGTACGCCCGGCAGCGCGGCGAGCTGTACGAGAGCTACCTCGACACGAAGGCCACCTGGAGCGACGACTGGCGCGACTCCGCCTTCTCCAGCGAATCCCTGATGCCGCTCAGGCCGGAAGAGCTCAGTTCCCTGCGCGATGAGCTCGCCGAGGTGGTGCGCGGCTACCGTCTGCGCGCCGAGGCGGCGCGGGCCGCGGGCGACACGGAGGGGCGCGAGAACGTGGCGGTGCAGACCTACGGTTTCCCGTTCCGAACCTGACCGGCAGGAAGCGAGGCTCCTCCATGCTGCATCCCGACTTATACCTGTTTGTCGAGCACGTAAGAGCTGGTGAACTGCAGGCCAAGGCCGCCCACGACCGCCAGGCCCGCAACTGGATGGCCCGCGACCGGATGGCGCGCGCCCGGGAGGCGTCCGGCGACATGGCTCGTGACTGGCCTACCCGTGACTGGCCTACCCGTGACTGGTCTACCCGCGACTGGCCTGTCGGCTACCGCCCGGGTTCGCCCATGATGCGCCGGCTGCGTTCCGGAGCTCGCGCGTGGGGGCGGCGCGTCGGCTGGATGCTGGTTGAGGTGGGCCTACGTCTGGTCGCACGTCACTGACCCTGCTGGTCGGACGTCACTGGCCGAGTGCATCGGACGTGGCTAGGGTCGCATCAGACAACGTTCGCCCCGACGGGGCGCGAGTGATGATCTTTATGGTACGTTCAGTGTCGCCGTGCAGTACCGCGCATTCGAGGAGGTGAGTCCGATCAACGCTGTGACAGGTCGGGGCTCCCTCCTTCGCATGGCCTAGGGAGCGCCCGCGAAGGCATTCCCGAAAGGCTTGAAACGCTGATGCGCTTCACCTCCCAGACGTCGTCGGACGGCGTCACCGAGCAGTTCTTCACCCTCGGCGAGATCCCCGGCGTGTTGTGGACGCCGGAAGACGCTCGCGGGGCTCGTCCCCTGATTCTGCTGGGCCATGGCGGCGGGCAGCACAAGACGGCCCCTGGCAACGTGTCCCGCGCGCGTCGCTACGCCGCCGCTGGTTTCGCGGTCGTCGCGATCGACGCGCCCGCTCATGGCGACCGCCCCAAGGACGAGGGGTTCGACCGGATCGTGGCCGAGCTGCGGGCAGGCATGGCGGCCGGTGAGAATCCGGGCGCGCTGGTCGCCGGCATGCACAGCTATCTGGCCGGTCAGGCCGTCGCCGACTGGCAGGCGGTCCTGACCGCGGTCCAGCGTCTCGACCGGGTCGGCGCCGGCCCGGTGGGCTACTGCGGCATGTCGATGGGTTGCGGGCTCGGCATACCGCTCATCGCCGCAGAGCCCCGGATCCGCGCCGCGGTGCTCGGCCTGCTCGGCGTACAGGGGCTGGCCGAAGACGCCGCGCGCATCACCGTCCCGGTGCAGTTCCTGCTGCAGTGGGACGACCAGATGGTGCGGCGGGACCAGGGCCTGGCCTTGTTCGACGCCCTGGCCTCGGCTCACAAGACGCTGCACGCCAACCCTGGCAAGCACGGGGATGTGCCGTCGTTCGAGGAGGACAACTCGCTGAGGTTCTTCACCCGGCATCTGAGCTGACACGAGATCGCAGTGCTCAGCGCGCTGGGCCGGAAGAGGTGCCTGGGGCGCTGGGCCGGAAGAGGTGCCTGGGGCGCTGGTCCGGAAGAGGTGTCTGGGGCGCTGGTCCGGAAGCAGTGCCCGGGGCGCTGGTCCGGAAGCAGTGCCCAGCGCGCTGGGCCGGAAGCCGTTTCCGGCCAGCGCTCGGTCCGCAGTGTTCGGCCTGGCCGAGTGGGGGACGGAGCGCGAGAGATCGATGACGACGAGGGAAGGCGCTGTCGCGCATCATCCGGCGCGGCAGCGGGCCGGTGGCGACCGGGCGGTGGTCGCGGATGGTGCTGCCGTCGGCCCGCAGGGCATGTCGGGGGCGAAGATCACGCATGTGGGGCGTCATCGGCCCAGTTGGTGGTGCATGGCGACCGCGTCTCTGATGGCCCAGTGCTCGACGATCCTGCCGTCCCTTACCCGGATCATGTCGATGCCTCGCACCTCGTAGCTGCGTCCCGTCGCCGTGTGCGTGCCGCGGCTGATGTAGATGTTGGACGACAGCTCGCCGTCCGTCACGTTCCGCTCGACCTCTACCGACACGTCGTGGAAGCCGGTTTCGCCGGACATCGCCCGCTCCCACTTCTGCCGCCACGCCTCCAGGCCATGGTGGTCGCCTTCCGTGCCGCCCCGGTGGTCGATCACGTCGGGGTCGATCAGGGCCAGTGCCTCGTCCATGCGTCCGGTCGCGAGCATCTGGGGGTAGAGCTCGACGATCCGGCGATGCAGCTCTCCAGCGGTCATGGCCGCGCCTCCATCTCCGTGCGGCTAAGTGGGGGGCTCCCCACTTACGTGGCTGGGCTACTCTAAGTGGGGGGTACCCCACTTAGCAAGGAGAGAGATGCGAGCGGACGCTCAGCGCAACCGTGATCTGCTCGTGGCTGCGGCGGTGCAGGTGTTCGCGGAGCGCGGCACCGACGCCCCGCTCGACGACGTGGCCCGCCGGGCCGGGGTCGGGAACGCCACCATGTACCGGCACTTTCCCACCCGCTCCGACCTCCTGCTCGCCGTCTACGCCGACGAGGTGAGCCAGCTCTGCACGAGCGCCGAGACGTTGCGCGAGGAAGCGGCCTCGCCGCAGGAGGCGCTGCACGAGTGGCTGCGGCTGTTCATGGACCACGTCGCCACCAAACCGGACCTGGCCCTGGCCGACCCCGCCCAGGTCGCCGACTGGCATCGCGCCATGCTGACCGCCGCCTCGTCCCTGTTGGCGGACGCCGTACGCGCCGAAGCCGTACGGGCCGACCTGGACGTACGGGACCTGCTCACCCTGGTCAAGGGCATCACCCTGGCCGCGGAGAACCGGGACCAGGCCGAACGCCTGCTGTCGCTGGTGAACTGGGGGTCGTGATCAGGGCCCGTCGCCCGCCCGATCCACGCTCCGCGCGCCCGATCCAGGTTCCGGTCCCTGGGCTCACGTTCCGGGTGCCCGGCCCGCGCTCCGGGTGCCCGATCCAGGTTCCGGTCCCTGGGCTCACGTTCCGGGTGCCCGGCCCGCGCTCCGGGTGCCCGATCCAGGTTCCTGGGCGCTCCGCCCGCGTTCCGTGCGCCTGATCCACCTTCTCGGGCGCACGGCGGGTGTCTGATCCGCGTTCCGGACGTCCGGCGCACGTTCCCGGGCCCGGGCACCGGCAAGCCCACCGTTGCGCCGGAACCGTCCACCACCTTCACCCCCATGGAGTGGGAATCGTCGGGATCGAGGCTGGTGGCGCCGGTGTTCGTGGCGTTCTCGCCCACCCCCGTGCCGGGCCAGGGCGAGGCGTTCGCCCGGCTGTCGTGTCGCAGGTCCCGCGTCTCGGATGCTTGCCGTCACGACGCGAGTAAGCGCCACGGACGGTGGCGGCGGTTGCGTGTTGGTGCGTCGATCAGGGGGCCTCGAAGGCGGCGAGGTGGTCGCGGACCCAGGTGGCGAACGTGCGTGGTGCCCGTCCCAGCACCCGTTCCACATCGTCGGTGAGCCGGGCGTTGCCGCCTGCGGCCACCGTTCTGGCGCCGCTGACGGCGACGTCGGCGAAGGTCGGGTCGACGCCGGCGGCGAGCAGGCGTTCGCGGTAGACGTCGAGGGGGACGTCCACCGTTTCCAGGGGACGTCCGAGCACCTGGCCCACCGTTCGCACCATGTCGGGCAGGCTGAGCAGTTCCGGCCCGGTGAGCGTCAGGATCTCTCCCGTGTGCTCGCCGGACGTCAGCGCCCGCACCGCGACCTCCGCCACATCCCGGGGGTCGATGACGCCCTGCTCGCCGTCGCCGGTCATGTTCGGGATGGGTCCGTTGCCGAGGAAGGGCCAGCGCAGGGCGTTGGAGGCGAAGCTGGAGGGGCGCAGTATCGTCCACTCCAGGTCGCTGTCCCAAAGGGCGCGCTCCCCGGGCAGGTGCCAGTCGCCGACCTCGGCGCCGGCCCGCTCGCCCGTGCCGATCGCCGACACCTTCACCACCCGCCGCACGTCCCGCGCCGCGGTCAGCATGGCCTCGTCGTGGCGGGGCATCCACGGCCCCGGAGCGCTGAGCAGGAAAAGGGTCTCGGCGCCGCGTGCCGCCTCCGCCAGGGAGTCCGGGTCGTCGAAGTCTCCTCGTGCGAACTCGACGCCCGCCCGCGCGGGCACCTCCGGCGGCTTCCGCGTCATCGCGCGCACCCGCTCACCCCCGGCGGCCAGCAACCGGACCACCTCACTGCCGATCGTGCCCGTGGCACCCGTGATCAGGATCATGTGGTTCAGCGTGGCAGCGGGCCCACCTGCGCCTATAGGAACTTCCGGCACCATTTGTACGGTAGGGGCATGAGCACCGAGGCCCCCATCGACGTACCGGAGCGGCTGCGGGCGCTGGTCAGCCAGGTGACCGTGCTGAGGAGCGGCGACCGGCGACCCCTCGTACGCGTCCCGGACCCGGACACCTCGCTCCTCTACCGCAGGACCGCCGCCGGGCACGCCGACCTCCTGGTGGCCGGCCCGCGCACCCGCGCCACGTACCACGTGGGCAAGGACATCCCTCTCTGCATCAGGATCCGGCTGCGTCCGGGGGCGGCGCGGCCGCTGTTCGGGGTGGCGGTCGGCGAGCTGGTCGACCGCGTCGTCCTCCTGGAGGAGCTTTGGGACGACGCCCCGCCCGCCCCCACCGGCGGCTCCGCCCGCATCCTCCGACACCTCGAAACCGCCCTGCTGCGCAGGCTCGCCGCCCGGTCCTCGTCGGAGGTGGCGCGGGGCGAGCTGGTACGCGCGGCGGCCGAGGCCCTGGAGGGCCACCCCGGACGGCGCCGCGAGCCCCTGCCCGCCCTCGCCAGGCGGCTGGCGGTGAGCGAGCGTCATCTGCGGGACGTGTTCGCCGACGGGGTCGGGCTGCCGCCCAAACGGTTCGAGCGCATCGGGCGGGTACGGTCGGTGCTCGCCCAGGGGCGCCGGGCGCCGTGGGGGCAGCTCGCGGCGGCGGCCGGCTACTACGACCAGTCGCACATGACGGCCGAGTTCCGCGACCTGATGGGCGTCACCCCCGGCGCCTTCTTCGCCGGCCGCCTGCCGACACTCGAAGCCTGCTGAACAGACCGGGACCCGGGCGGGGTGCCCACGATGGCCGGCCATGATGGTGTACGGGCGCTGCCCGCCGCCCGCTTCATGGCCTCCGGCTACATCGCGGCGATCCACGAGGCGGCCTGCGGATCGTGGGCTGTCACGAGCCCCGCTGCGGCAAGGTGCCCGGCGGCCACGGCGGCCCCCTCGCCCAGGAGCGCTGCCCGGAGGCGGCGGCCGCGGCCTACGAGGACACCCCCGCCCTGATCATCTGGCATCTGCGGCGACCGAAGGAGCCCGTTCCGAGCCGAGCCGCCGCAGCTCCGGCGCCGCCCAGGTGACGGCGACGACGGCGACCGTGGTGAGCAGCCCGCCCGCGCAGATGACCAGGCGGTGGTCGAGGACGGCGGTGGCGGCGCCGTGCAGCAGGTTCGCGAGGTGCGGGCCGCCGAACAGCACCACGGTGAGCGATCCCTGGATCCGGCCGCGCAGGGCGTCGGGGGTGTGGGCCTGGGTGATGGCGTTCCTGAACGTGCTGAGGACGAAGTTGACCGCACCCCCGAGCACCAGCGCCACCAGGGCGAGCCAGAGCTGCGCGGCCAGCCCGAGGAGCACGACGGTGAGCCCCCACGCGGCGGCGGCGCCCGCCATGAGGGCGCCGTGGCGGCGGGCACGCGTGAACGTCCCCGACAGCAGCCCGGCCGCGAACACCCCGGCCGGATAGGCGGCGTAGAGCAGCCCGAGTTCGGGGCCGCCGCCGGGCGTTCCGCCGAAGGTGTGCTGGGCGAGCTCGGGGAACAGGGCGCTCGGCATGCCGAACACCATGGCCGCCAGGTCCACCAGCAGCACCGCCACCAGCAGCCGGCTGGCCGCCAGGTACCGGAGACCGGCGGTCCGCCTCGCGGGGCCGGGGGTGGGCGGCAGGGGCGGCAGCTTGACGACCGCCCACACGACGGCCAGCAGGGCGAGGGCGTCGCACAGGTACAGCGTGCCGAGCCCGGTCACCGGGATCAGCACCCCGGCCAGCACCGGCCCGGCGATCGAGCCGGCGTACCGGGTGAGGGAGCTGAGGCTGTTCGCGGCGGGCAGCAGCTCGGCCGGGACGAGCCGGGGCACCGCGGCGCCCATCGTCGTCATGATCGCCCCGAGCGACAGGCCCTGGCAGGCGACCAGCACCAGCAGCAGGGGCACGAAGCCCGGGCCCAGGACGGCCAGCGCCCACAACGCCACGTACGTCACCGCGAGGCCGCAGTGCGCCACCAGCAGCACCATCCGCCGGTCCCGCACGTCGGCCACGGCGCCGGCCCCCAGCGACGCCACGACCAGCGCCACGAACGACACCGCCCCCGCCACGCCCACCACCACCGACGACCCGCTCACCGTGAACAGCTGCGCCGGCACGGCCACCCCGCCGAACGAACCCCCCACCGCCCCCACCACCGAGGCCACCCACAGCCGCCGGAAGGCGGGGATCGCGAGCGGGCGCCGATCGACGACGTAGGCCCCGAACGGCCTCCTCACGCCCGGCTCCCCTCCTGTGAGGCGTCCGCACTGCGGCGTCCGTTCGACGAGAGGTTCGCGCTGTGACGTCCGTTCGGCGAGAGGTTCGCGTTTCGGCGTCTGTCCGGCGAGAGGTTCGTGCTTCGGCGTCCGTCCGGCGAGAGGATTGCGCTTCGGCGTCCGTCCCGCGAGACGTTCGCACGCCGACGCGCGGGCGGCGGGATGCTCACGACCCGCCCCCCGCACCCGGCGTCGTCTCCAGGCTCACCACATCGGCGACCACGCACGCCACGTTGTCCGGCGCCCCAGCCGCATATGCCCGCGCGACCAGCTCGTCCAGCACCTCCTGCGGAGCGCCGGGCCCGGTCAGCACCTCCCGCAGCGCGTCGGCCGGCACGACCGCCGACAGCCCGTCGGAGCACAGCATGTACCGGTCCCCGGCCGCCGCGTCGTGCAGCGCCAGTTGGGGCCGGACGCCGCCCGTTCCGGTCAGCGCCCGCGCGAGCAGCGCCCGCCGCGGGTGCGAGGCCGCCTCCTCCGCCGTCAGCCGCCCCTCGTCCACCAGCGCCTGTACGTACGTGTGGTCGTGGGTGATCTGGAACAGCTCCCCGTCACGTACGAGGTACGCCCGCGTGTCCCCGATGTGCACCAGCGCCAGCCGCGACCCCGACCACAGCAGCGCCGTCAACGTGGTGACCGCCTCGCCCGACGGCGCCGACGCGGCGATCTCCTTGAGCGCCCGGTCGGCGTCACCGACCGCGTCCGCGAGGGCGCCGAGCAGGTCCTCGGCGGGGACGGTCATGGTCTCCAGCGGCTTGAGCGCTTCGACGGCCGCCGCGCTGGCCAGGTCGCCGCTCGACCCGCGTACCCCGTCGGCCACGGCGAGCAGGCGCGGGCCGGCGTAGGCGGTGTCCTCGTTGCTCGTGCGGCCCAGCCCGGACTCCGACCGGGCGGCGTACCGGATCCCCAGCAGGCTCGACGTCTCCTCCACCGTGCTGCCCCTTCCCGACAGGTAGTCGACGAGGAACGTCGCCAGTTCCTCCCGCGCGGCGGTTTCGGCCAGCACCTGCTCCCAGTAGGCGGCGATCTCGCCGGCCGCCGCGCCCGGCGGCAGGTCGCACACCCGCCGGATCCGCGCCAGCGGCATGCCGAGCCGCCGCAGCCAGGCGATCAGCCGCGCCTGTTCCAGCTGGTCGGGGTCGTAGAGCCGGTACCCGGACTCGCCGTCCACGGCGGCGGGCCGCAGCAGCCCGAGCTCGTCGTAGAGCCGCAACGCCTTGGGCGACAACCGCGCCGCCCGCGCGAACGCCCCGATCGTCAGCAGCCGCACCGCTCCTCCTCACCCCGCCGGTACGGACGATGGTGCGGCTTCACCCAGGGGGAAGGTCAACACCCGACCCCACCAGTGACGTACGTCACTGTCACAGGATCCGGGCGGCCGGCATCTCCATGTGCGTCAAGAGGCCGCGCTCACGAAGGCGCGGCCCACGAGCCCCACCAGTGAGGACGCTGCCATGGAACCCCGTTTCGACATGTTCGCCAACGCGCTCGGCGCCAAGATCAGCAAGCGGCTCTACAACGTCAGCCTGGCCATCGAGCAGTCCCCACTCCCCAAGGCCACCCAGAACCTGATGATGGTGCGCGCCAGCCAGATCAACGGCTGCGGTTTCTGCGTCGACTTCCACACCAAGGAGGCCACGGCCGCCGGGGAGAGCGCGGTGCGGCAGAACCTCGTGGCGGCCTGGCGCGAGACCACCGTGTTCACGGACGCGGAGCGGGCCG
Source organism: Nonomuraea composti (assembly GCF_012034275.1). Classification (NCBI taxonomy): domain Bacteria; kingdom Bacillati; phylum Actinomycetota; class Actinomycetes; order Streptosporangiales; family Streptosporangiaceae; genus Nonomuraea; species Nonomuraea composti. The sequence goes on from NZ_JAATEP010000004.1 coordinate 59,734, forward strand.
CGCTCGCCCTCACGGAGGAGGGCACCCGCCTCGCCGACGCCCACCAGGGCGTCTCCGACGAGACGTGGGCGCAGGTCCGCGAGCACTACGACGACGATCAGATCGCCGCGCTGGTGTCGCTGGTCGCCGTGATCAACGCGGCCAACCGGATGAACGTGATCGTCCGCAACCAGGGCGGCTCGTACGAGCCTGGCATGTTCAGCGGCATGTCGAGCTGAGTCGTCCGTCCAGTCCTGCGTATCGAGCACATGGATCTTGACTGGGCCGACCTGGCTGCTCTACGCCTGTGTGCATGGCACTGGGAATGTTGGGGGCACTCGGTGGGACACAGGGCGGTGCCGCACAATTGCCACAGCTTGCTCGTGCCCGAGACGGCGGCACGGGTACATGAGGTGTTCGCGGATCTACTCGATACGCCGGATGGATGAATCGCGCTGCGCACGGCCGCGCATATTCTGGGGCGTGTAGAGGATCATGGCGAGCCGCAACCTGCAGTCCGCAAGCTCGCGCGTCGGCTTCTCGAAACAGTGGAGAGGCGGTAGTGGTGCTGCTGACGCGGCTTGATGTCCCTCATCCTCCGGATGGCTGGCCCGCCGCTCTCCCCGTGGTCCGTCACCTTGAGATGCATGGGCTGGTCTTCACCGAGCAGGTGACCTTCCTGGTAGGTGAGAACGGATCAGGAAAGTCCACCTTGATAGAGGCGATCGCCGACGTGTGCGGCATCAACTCGGAGGGTGGTAAGGCAGGCACCAAGTACGCGTCGACCGGGATGCCGTCGCCACTCGGGGAGGCGGCTGAGGTCGAACTCACCGCGTTGGGGATCGAGTTGCTGCGCGGCCCTCGGCGCAGACGGCGGGGGTTCTTCTTCCGCGCCGAGACGCTTTTCAATCTGGCTCGGAACGTGTCCGGGCTGCCCGGGTTCTGGGAGGACGACCTTACGGCGCAGTCTCACGGCGAAGGGTTCTTCACCGTTCTCGACCGGATGGTGTCCGGGCCGGGGCTCTACCTGATGGACGAGCCGGAGGCGGCCCTGTCGTTTCGCTCCTGCCTTCGCCTGCTCTATCTCATGCACCAGGTTGCGCGTGAGGGCGGCCAGATCATCTGCGCGACGCACTCGCCGATCCTGGCCAGCCTGCCGGGAGCGCAGATCGTCGAACTGGGTGAGAACGGCATTCAGAACGCCACGTGGGAGGATCTTCAGCTGGTGGATGACTGGCGGCGTTTTCTCGCCAAGCCGGGTTCTTATCTGCGGTATGTGCTGGAGAGCGACTGATCGTGACATGGCGGCTGGGGTGGGGGATCGGACGGCCGGCTCGGTAACCGGTGATCCAAGGGGGTGGGTGAGAGCGCCTGGGTCGCGCCGTAAGGCGCCTTGTTGGGGGCGTCTGAGCTGAAGTGCGCGGAGCGCTCCCGGGGCGAAGTCCGTGGTTCGGGGCGGGCCAGAGACGGCCCGCCCCGGTGACGGGTAACGGGTGGGGGGCGAGGGCCGGCCTACCTCACACACCCCCACGGCTGATGCGAAGGACCTCATACCCCGAGGGCTGAAGGAAGGCTGAGCTCCTGGAGGAACAGGGCCTCCGTTGTGGCGACTCGCCGGAGTTCCTCCAGGTCCACCCGCTCGTTGGGCGCGTGGATGGCCGCTTCCTCGTCCTCCGCCCCGAACAGCAGGATCTCGGCGGCGGGGAACTGCCGGAGGAGGGTGTTGACGAGGGGGATGGAGCCGCCGGCGCCGACGTCGCGGGGTGGGCGGCCGAAGGCGCGTTCCATGGCGCGGTTGAGGGCGGCGCGGGCCTTGCCGCCGGAGTCGGCCTGGTAGCCGGAGCCGACGGTGAAGTCGCCGAAGGCGACCTGGACGCCCCAGGGGGCGACTTGGCGGAGGAATTCGACGACGGCGTTGACGGTGGTCTTGGGGTCGCCGGCGGGGGGGACGCGGACGGTGACGCGGGCGCGGGCGGCCGGCTGGACGGCGTTGACGGCGCCGGACACGGTGGGGACGTCGAGGCCGGTGACGGTGATGGCGTAGGAGGACCAGAGCCGGTCGGCGAGGGGGCCGGAGCCGACGAGGCTGACGCCGTCGAGGACGCCGGCGGTGCGCCTGAACTCCTCCTCGGACGGTCCTTGCCCGAGGAAGGTGCCGCGGGGCAGGCCGGGGACGCGGATGTCGCCGTTGTCGTCGTGCAGGGAGGTGAGCATGCGCATGAGGGCGGCGAGCGCGTCGGGGGCGGCGCCGCCGAAGGAGCCGCTGTGGACGGCTTCGCGCAGGGTGCGGACCTCGATGGTGAAGGCGGCCATGCCGCGCAGCGAGGTGGTGACGGCGGGGTCGCCGACGCGGGGGTTGCCGGTGTCGGCGACGACGATGGCGTCGGCGCGCAGCAGGTCGGGGTTGCGTTCGACGAACGCTTCGAGGCGGTCGCCGGCGTATTCTTCCTGGCCTTCGATGATGACCTTGATGCCGACGGGGAACCGGCCCTGGAAGGTGCGCAGGGCGGTGATGTGGGAGATGATGCCGGACTTGTCGTCGGCGGTGCCGCGCCCGTAGAGGCGGCCGTCGATGAGGGTGGGCTCGAAGGGCGGCGTACGCCATGCGGCCGGGTCCCCCGCCGGCTGCACGTCGTAGTGCGCGTACAGGAGCACGGTGGGCATGCCGGGCGGCGCGGGGGCCTCGCCGTAGACAGCGGGGAAGCTGCCTTCGACGGCGACCTGCTGGACGCGGGGCAGGCCGGTGGAGCGCAGCAGGTCCTCGGTCATGGCGGCGGCGGCGAACACGGGCTCTTCCGGGTGCCCGGGGAAGGCCACGGAGGGGATGGCGGCGAGCCGCTTCAGCTCCTCGACGGCCTGTGGCATCGCGGCAGCGACTGCGCTCTCGATCTGGTCTGGAGTCACGGAGGGTCCCCCGGTTGTTTTCACCTATTCACTGCGATTCGTCTCATTGGATCACACCGGCCCTGTGCTGCGGGAACGAGGTGCGGGGCGGTCTTGACCCGCGCGCTAATCTACCTGCGGATTTCGTTGCTGTTACATAGCGGATCTGCGGATCCCGATTTTCTTGCAGAGTGCTGCGACCGATTCGCTTGGCAAAGATGCAGGTGAAGCGTCACACTGTGGCTAGTTCAGACACGAGGGAAGATAACCATGACGCAGCCGGAACACGACGTCCTCAAGGCCGCGCAGGACAACCTGTGGTTGCACTTCACCAGGCACAGCGCGTACCAGCAGTCCGAGATCCCGACCATCGTGCGCGGTGAGGGGTCCTACGTCTACGACATCCACGGCAAGCGCTACCTCGACGGTCTGTCCGGTCTGTTCGTGGTCCAGGTGGGTCACGGGCGGCAGGAGCTGGCCGAGGCCGCCGCCAAGCAGGCGCAGGAGCTGGCGTTCTTCCCGTTGTGGTCCTACGCCCACCCGAAGGCGGCGGAGCTGGCGCAGCGGCTGGCCGCGCACACCCCGGGCGAGCTGAACCGCGTCTTCTTCACCACGGGCGGCGGTGAGGCGGTCGAGACGGCCTGGAAGCTGGCCAAGCAGTACTACAAGCTGATCGGCAAGCCGCTCAAGCACAAGGTCATCAGCCGCCAGATCGCCTACCACGGCACCCCGCAGGGCGCGTTGTCGATCACTGGCATCCCGGCGTTCAAGCAGATGTTCGAGCCGCTGGTGCCGGGCTCGATCCGGGTGCCGAACACCAACCACTACCGCGCCGACGAGATCACCGGCGTCAAGGGCATGTCGCCCGAGGAGTACGGCATCTGGGCGGCCGAGCGGGTGGCCCGCGCGATCGAGATGGAGGGCCCCGACACGGTGGCCGCCGTCTTCGCCGAGCCGGTCCAGAACGCGGGCGGCTGCTTCCCGCCGCCTCCCGGCTACTTCCAGCGGCTGCGCGAGATCTGCGACGAGTACGACGTCCTGCTCGTCTCGGACGAGGTCATCTGCGCGTTCGGCCGGCTGGGCACCATGTTCGGCGGCCAGAAGTTCGACTACGTGCCCGACATCATCACCTGCGCGAAGGGCATGACCAGCGGTTACTCCCCGATCGGGGCGATGATCGCGCACGAGCGGCTGTTCGAGCCGTTCAAGAGCGGCGACACGATGTTCGCTCACGGGTACACGTTCGGCGGCCATCCCGTCTCCGCCGCGGTGGCGCTGGCCAACCTCGACATCTTCGAGCGCGAGGACCTGCTCGGCCACGTCACGAGGAACGAGCCGCGTTTCAAGCAGACCCTCGACGATCTGCGCGACCTGCCGATCGTCGGCGACGTGCGCGGCTCGGGCTACTTCTGGGGCATCGAGCTGGTCAAGGACAAGACCACCAAGGAGACGTTCACCGCCGACGAGTCGGAGCGGCTGCTGCGCGGGTTCCTGTCGAAGGCGCTGTTCGACGCGGGCCTGTACTGCCGCGCCGACGACCGCGGCGACCCCGTCATCCAGCTCGCCCCACCGCTGATCGCCGGGCAGAAGGAGTTCGACGAGATCGGAGCGATCCTCCGTGGCGTGCTCGCCGAAGCCTGGGCTCAGCTCTGACACCCCTCAATCCGGTACGACGGAGTGCCGGTTCCCGAAAGGATCCACCGCCATGAAGATCGGCGTTCCAGCCGAGGTCAAGAACCACGAGTATCGCGTCGCCGTCACCCCGGCCGGCGTGCACGAGCTGGTGCGCAACGGGCACGACGTCACCGTACAGCGGGGCGCCGGCCTGGGCTCGCAGATCACGGACGAGGAGTATCTCTCGGCCGGTGCCAAGATCCTGGACAGCGCCGACGCCGTCTGGGCCGAGGCGGACATGGTGCTCAAGGTGAAGGAGCCGATCGCCGAGGAGTACCACCGGCTGCGCGAGGGGCTGGTGCTGTTCACGTACCTGCACCTGGCCGCCTCCCGGCCGTGCACCGACGCGCTGCTGAGCGCGCGGACCACCGGCATCGCGTACGAGACGGTGCAGGTCGGCAACGCGCTGCCGCTGCTCGCCCCCATGTCGGAGGTGGCCGGTCGCCTGGCGCCGCAGGTGGGCGCGTACAACCTGATGCGCTTCAACGGCGGCCGGGGCATCCTGCCGGGCGGCGTGCCGGGCGTGGCGCCGGCGAAGGTGGTCGTGATCGGCGGCGGCGTGTCCGGGCTGAACGCCGCGCAGATCGCGGTCGGCATGGGCGCCGACGTCACCGTCCTCGACACGAACGTGGACCGGCTGCGCCACATCGACGCCATCTACCAGGGCCGGCTCAAGACGCTCGTGTCCACGGCGTACGCGATCGAGCAGGAGGTGCTGCGGGCGGACCTGGTCATCGGCGCGGTGCTGATCCCCGGCGCCAAGGCCCCCACGCTGGTCTCGAACGACCTGGTCAGCCGCATGAAGCCGGGCTCCGTGCTGGTGGACATCGCCATCGACCAGGGCGGCTGCTTCGAGGACTCGCGCCCGACGACGCACGCCGAGCCGACGTACAAGGTGCACGAGTCGGTCTTCTACTGCGTGGCGAACATGCCGGGCTCCGTGGCCAACACCTCCACCTACGCCCTGACAAACGCGACCCTCCCGTACGCGGTCAAGCTGGCCAACCTGGGCTGGCGGGATGCGATCAGGTCGGACGCGGGCCTGGCGGGCGGGCTCAACACGCACGGCGGCAAGCTGACGAACGAGCCGGTCGCGCAGGCGCTCGGCCTGCCGTACACGCCGGTGTCCGAGCTGGTGTGACCAGGGTGCGGGCCTAGCGGATCCCGAGTCGCCAGCGCAGGTCGCGGGCGGTCACCAGGACGTGCTGGAGCTCCGCCGGGCTGGGCCAGGGCGCGCTGCCGGGCCGGACGAGCGCCCCGCGTACCGACGCGAGGTGCTCGATGGCGCTGGCGTGCGCGCCGCTGCGCTCCGCGAGCCAGGCCAGCACGTCGGAGTGGTCGTGCAGCGGCCTGGTCACCAGGTCCCAGGTGGCGAGCACCTCGGCGAGGTCGGCGACCCGCAGCTCGGCCTCGCCCCGGCGCGCGGTGGCCGCCGCGGCCAGCTCGGCACGGGCGGTCAGCTCGGGCTCGGCGGGCCTGGCCCAGGAGGGCGGCGGCGGGTCGGCCAGCCACTTCTGTGCCTCGCCGTGCGCGCCGGCGACCGACAGCAGCCCGCCCAGCTCGACGGCGGCCCTGTGGTGCCCGGCCCGGGCCGCCTGACGGAACCAGTGCTGCCCGCCCGCCAGGTCCCCGAACTCGGCGATGAGCAGCAGCCCGTAGTTGAACGCCGATTCGGCGTCCCCGCCGGCGGCCGCCCGCCCGAACCAGTGGCTGGCGGCCGCGGTGTCGTCCAGCTCCACGCAGACGAACCCGGACATGCGCTGGTCGTAGGCGCGGCCGGCGTTGGCGGCCTGCTCGAACCAGGCGCGCGCGGCCCGCAGGTCGCCCCTGGACAGGGCCACGCCGCCGAGCCGGGAGGCGGCGCCGGGGTGCTCGCTCCTGGCGGCCAGCCGGTAGTACGCCTCGGCGCCCTCCGGGTCGCGGCTGGCGTGCAGGTACAGGCCCAGGCAGTAGGCGGCGTCGGCGTGCCCGCCCCTGGCGGCGCACTCCCACCAGTGGACGGCCTCCGCGTCCTCGCCCGCGCAGTACGCCAGGAACCCCAGGTCGTGGGCGGAGGCCGCGTCGCCGCCCTCGGCCGCCCGGCGGTGCCATTCGCGGGCGTGGCCGGGATCGCCGGCGTCCTCACACATGAGTGCCAGCCTGCGGGCGGCCGTCCTGGACCCGGCCATGGCCGCGCTCTCGAACCAGACCCGGGCCGCGCCGACGTCGCCGCGCTGCTCCAGCAGCAGGAGCGCCAGGTTCGTGGCGGCTTCGGCGTCGCCGGTGCTGGCGGCGGCCTCGTACCAGGTGACGGCGTCCTCCAGGCTGCCGTGTTTCTCGTGCCAGATGCCCAGGTTGTAGGCGCTGTCGACGTTGCCGCCCGCGGCGGCGCGCTCCCACCAGTGCCGGGCGGCCACGCGGTCGCCGTGCTGGGCGAAGAGCTTGCCGAGCCGGTGCGCGGCCTGGGCGTCGCCCGCCTGCGCGGCGGCCATCAGCTCGGGCTCGTCACCCACGCGCGGCGCCGGTACGGACGGCACCCCCACCTCTCCTTGCCAGGACATGGCGACAGAGTGGCACGTGATCGCCCGATCGCGAACGGTAATCGCCGAAGCCTCTGGGACGAATGAGAGGAAGTCTCTAAGAGAAGTGGATGAAGCCGGTGTACATGCCCATGCCGCAGACGTAGCGCAGCGAGCCCGCGGGCTGCGGCGGCAGCCGTACGGTGGCGGGGAGTGCGAGGTCGCGCCCGCCGATCGAGACGGTGTCGGTGCAGCCCCGGCCGGCGACCTTGAAGACCACCTCGACGGGCACGCCGGCCCGCGCGGTCACGATGGCGGGCCGGTAGCCCTCGCGGGTGGCCCACACGGTGACCGTCGTCGCGCCGGTCTCCGTGGTGGCGGGGGCGGCGGGGACGGCGAGCCAGCCGCCCAGGTTGACGCCGGCCGCCGCGGTCCACAGGCCGGCCCCCACGGCGACGACCCCGGCCCAGCGGGCCAGCCGGGTGCGGGAGACGCGCCGCAGCACGTACCCGAGCAGCGCGAACGCGGGCGCGGTGCCGGCCACGAACCCCGCCATGGCCGCGGCGCCCGCCAGTGGCGAGCCGCTGGAGACGGCGATCATCTCGACGCCGAGCGTCACCCCGCAGGGCACGAGGATGGTGGCCGCGCCGAGCAGCGGCGCCCGGTAGCGGGACGGCGGCGCGGGCTCGGGCGCGGTGCGGCACGGGCGCCGCATGAGCCGGATCGCGAAGCCGATCACGGTGATGCCGGCGATGACCAGCAGCACCGCCCTGGCCTGCGGCGGCAGGCTGACGGCCGAGCCGAGCAGCCCGAGCAGCGCCCCTGTCGTGGTGTACGAGGCCAGCCGCCCGGCCAGGAACCAGGCCACGAGCGCGGGGTCCCGCCCCTGGCGGCCGTCGGCGAGCCCCATGAGCAGCCCGCCCTGCGCCGCCGTGCACGTGGCGGTGCCGGCGACGAGGCCGGCGGCCACCCCGCCGGCCAGCAGGGTGAGGGTCTGCACGGTCAGCGGGCGGGCGCCAGGTCGTCGAGCGCGCCGCTCCTGGCGGCCTCGACGATGGAGCCGAGCTGGTCGAGGCTCATCTCCACGCGCTGCCCGAAGTCGTCGACGATGACGACCCGGCGCTCGGCGGGGGCGGTCTCGTCGACGAACAGCTCGGGGCAGCCGCAACTGCACTGGCCGCAGAACTTGGCGATGGACCGCATCATCGTCCTCACTCTCTCTCGGGCCGTGTTACTCGCAAGGTAACGCGGGCTCCCGGATGCGGCCAGTGACAGTTGTCGCACTCATGGTGATGTTTAGGATGATCCGCCCCTCAGCACAGACATCCTTTCGAAGTACTCGTCGTCGGTCATCTCGCCGCGGGCATACCGTTCGGCGAGGATCTGCTCGGCGGACGCGGTGGGCGAGGCGGCGGCGGTGTGGGCGGGCGCCCGGCGCGGCCCCCACCAGCCCCTTCGCCAGCTCAGCACGGCCAGCGCGATGAAGCCGACCCAGAGCAGGCCCCAGACGATCGGGAAGATCGGTGCTATGCCTCCGGCGGCGCCCCAGTGCGGGCCCGCCACGATCAGAGTGTCCATGTCTCCTCCTTGACGTGTACCTCCAGGGTCGCCGGAGGAGCCGCGCGGCGAATCGGACGGCGGGCGCTGCTCGCACTGCGCCCGCCGGAGTGCTCAGGCGGGCCGGCCGTACGACAGCGGGGGTAGGGCGCCGGTGCGTTTCATCGTCCTCAGGACGGGGGCGGTCTCCAGCGTCTGGACGGCGTCCAGGGCGCTGACCCGCTCGGTGAGGTAGCGGTACAGGGCGGCGCTGTCGCGGCACAGGGCGGTGGCGAGCAGGTTCGCGGGGCCGGTGGTGACGGCGGCGAAGGCGATCTCGGGGTGGCCGGCCAGCGTCGTGGCCACGTCCAGCAGTGCGGACGGGCGTACGGACATCCACAGCCGCGCCTCAGAGCGGTAGCCGAGCAGCCTGGGGGAGTAGTCGAGCTGGACGTTGACCGCACCGGACGCCCTGAGCAGCGCCAGGCGGCGCTTGACGGTGGCCTCCGACCAGCCGGTGGCCGCGGCCAGCTCGGCGTGGCCGGCCCGCCCGTCCCTGGCCAGGACGGCGGCGAGCCGGTGGTCCTCCTCCTTCAGGACGATCTCGCGGCGCTCGGCGGGCGGCGGGCGCAGTTCGTCGGCCTGCTCGGGCGTCAGCGCCGCCAGGCCCGGCCAGCCGTCGGGCAGCGCGAAGCCGCGCAGGAGCAGGTGCGCGGTCATGCCCAGCACGCGGGCGGTCCTCGGCAGCCGCTCCAGCAGGACCGGGTCGGGGGACTGGGTGAAGCAGGAGATCTCGGTGCCGCCGGACAGCAGGTGCACCCAGTACGCGTCGGGCCGCCTGGCCAGGGCCTCGGCGATGGCGGGGCCGGCGTCGGGGGTGCAGCGGACGCGGACGGTCCACGGCTCGTACCCGAGCAGCGCCCCGTCCACCCCGCCCACGACCCGGATCACCCCGCCCGCCACCAGCCTGCGGTAGCGGCGGGCCACGGTCTGCTCGGAGACGCCGAGCACGGCGGCGATCCTAGCGAACGGCGCGCGGCCGTCGAGCTGCAACGCGTGGATCAGGCCCCGATCGGTGGCGTCCAAGGTGGCGGATCCCATCCTTGAAGCGTATCCAGATGGAGGAAAACTACTATCTCAAGGCCGGGAGTGGGAGGCGGGCGGCCGGACGCGCCAGCCTGGACGGCATGATCCTCGTGACTGGAGCCACCGGCAACGTCGGACGCCAGGTCGTCCACCAGCTCATCGCCGCGGGCCACTCCGTACGCGCCCTGACCAGGAACCCGGGCACCGCCCGCCTCCCGCAGGCGGCGCAGGTCGTCAAGGGCGGCCTGGAGACCATCGACCAGTGCCTCGAAGGAGTGGAGTCCGTCTTCCTCATGTGGCCCTTCCACACGGCGGAGGCCGCCCCCGCGGTCGTCTCCGCCGTCGCCCGGCGCGCCCGCCGCGTCGTCCTGCTCTCCTCCGGAGCGGTACGCGACCAGCCCGACTCCTTGGTGGGCCGCTCGCACCGCGAGCTGGAGCAGCGGGTCGAGGAGTCGGGCCTGGCCTGGACCATGTTGTGGCCCAGCACGTTCGCCGCGAACGCGCTGTGGTGGGCCGACCAGGTCCGCGCCGGCGACGTGGTGCGCGGCGCCTTCGGCGCGCTGCCGATGGCGATGCTGCACGAGAGCGACATCGCCGCCGTCGCCGTGCGGGCCCTCACCTCCGGCGGGCACGAGGGCGCCCGCTACGAGCTGACCGGCCCGGAGGTGCTGACCCAGGCCGAGCAGGTACGGATCCTCGGCCGGGCGCTCGGCCGCCCGCTGCGCTGGCAGGAGCTCACCCGGGAGGAGGAGCGGCGGCGGCTGCTGGCCGACGACGGCTTCCCCGACGCGTTCGTGGACGAGCTGCTCGACGGCTACGCCCGGATGCTCGGCGGCCCGCCGCCGGCCCTGACGAGCACGGTCGAGGAGGTCACGGGCCGCCCGCCGCGCACCTTCGCCCAGTGGGCGGCCGACCACGCGGCCGACTTCCGGTGACCAGGCCGGTGATCAGGCCCATGATCAGGCCGGTGATCAGCGCAGGCAGAACTCGTTGCCTTCGGGGTCGGCCAGCACCGTCCAGTCGTCGTGGGTGCGCACCAGCTCGGCCCCGAGCCCGAGCAGCCGCTCCATCTCGGCGTCGGGGTCGTCGGCCCGCAGGTCGAGGTGGAGCCGGTTCTTGACGATCTTGCGTTCGGGCACCCGCTGGAACCACAGCCGCACCGGGCCGCCCTCGACGAGCACGGTCGGGTCGTCCTCGGGGTCGTCGACGCCGATGGAGCGCAGCCGGGCCAGCTCGGCCTCGTCGTAGGGCGCCACCTCGTACGCGTCGAGCGCCGCCGCCCAGAACCGCGCCAGCGACGCCGGATGCCGGCAGTCGATCACCACGTCACGCAGCTCGACCATCAGGTTTCCTCGCCTCGATCAGGAACCGGGCGGAGTGGGCCACGAACGGCCCCTCCGCCTCGATCCGCTCGTGCAGTGCGCGCAGCTTCCCGGCGAAGCGCTCCACCGAGAACCCGGGCACGATCCAGATCACCTTCCGCAGGAAGTAGATGACGGCCCCGATGTCGCCGAACTCCATGCGCAGCCGCTCGGAGCGCAGGTCCACCACCTCCAGCCCGGCGGCCTGCGCCGCGGCCCGGGCGCGGGCGGGGTCGCGGTGGCCGGCGTCGTGGGGGCCGAGGAAGTGCTCCGACAGCTCGTACACGCTGCCGGGCCCGACCTGCTGGGAGAAGTAGGAGCCGCCGGGACGCAGCACGCGGGCGATCTCCGCCCACCACGTGGCCACCGGGTGGCGGCTGCTGACCAGGTCGAAGGCGGCGTCGGCGAACGGCAGGCGCGGCTCCTCGTCGTCGGCCACCACCCACGCGCCGCGCGGGCGCAGCCGGGAGGCGGCCAGCCGCAGGTTGGGCGGCCAGGACTCGGTGGCCACGGTCACCGGCGGCAGCGCGGGCAGCCCGGCCAGGATCTCGCCGCCGCCGGTCTGGATGTCGAGCGCGGCCGACGCCCGCGCCATGCGCTCGCCGAGGAGCCGGGCGTATCCCCAGGAGGGCCGCTCCTCGGTGGCCCGCCCGTCGAGCCAGGAGAAGTCCCAGCCGTCGACCGGCACGGTGGCGGCCTCGCGGACCAGATCGTCGTACGTGCGCCCCATGCTCCGACCATGTCAGCGGCCGGGGCCGGAGATCAACCACATTTCTTTCACGCGAGGCGGGCCCGGATCGCGGCGCGATCGATGCCGAGCTGGTCGACGAGCTGCGCGACGGGGTCGGGGCTCTTCTGGGCGAGCAGGCCGAGCGCCAGGTGCCGGGGCACCTCGGCGTCCCTGGTCTTGACGGTCGTGGCCTTGATGGCCTGGTTGAGCACGGCCCTGGCGCTGGAGGTCAGCGCCGTCGCGGGGACGGCCGGGTGCTTGCGCGGCGTGTCGGGCAGCTCGCCCACCTCCAGCCCCAGCATGCGCAGGGCGGCGCGGTCGAGCTGCTCCAGCGCGGCGCGGGCGGCGGCCAGGTCGACGCCGAGCGCCCGCGCCGCCTCGTCGTGGTGCAGGAGGCCGAGCAGCAGGTGCTCGGTGCCCAGCCGCCGGTCACCGCGCAGCCTGGCCTCCTCGAACGCGGCTTTGACGATCACCGTCACCGAGCTCTTCTGCCTGCCGAACATCGTCAGCCCCCTCATTTCCCGTATTTGGCGTGCACCGACTGCCGTGACATGCCGAGCGCGTCACCGATCTGCTCCCAGGTCCAGCCCTGCTCCCTGGCCAGCGCCACGGACACCGCTTCGACCTGCTCGGCCAGCCGGTGCAGCGCTCCGACCGCGCGCAGGCCCATGGCGGGGTCGTTGGCGCGGATCCGCTCGGTCAGCTCTGTAACGTCCACGCCTGTCAGGCTAGATTGACAAGCGCGATTTTGTCAATCTAGCCTGACAGGCATGGAAGATGTGCTGATCGTGGGGGCGGGCCCCGTCGGGCTGATGCTCGCGTGCGAGCTGAGCCTGGCCGGCGTGCGCCCCGTCGTGCTGGAGAAGAGAGCCGAGCCGGGCGACCTGCCCAAGGCCAACGGCATCGGCGGCCAGATCGTCGACTTACTCGACCACCGCGGGCTGCTGGAGCGCTTCAGCGCGGGCAGCCCGTTCGCGGGCCGGGCCACCGGCTTCCCGTTCGCCGGGGTGCCGCTGCGCTTCGAGGGCCTCGACGACATCCCGTTCAAGCTGATGCTCATCCAGCAGCCGCACCTGGAGCGGCTGCTGGCCGAGCGGGCGCGCGAGCTCGGCGTCGAGATCAGGCGCGGCAGCGAGGTGACCTCGCTGACGCAGGACGAGGAAGGAGTGACGCTCGGCACCGGGGACACCGAGCTGCGCGCCCGGTACGTCGTCGGCTGCGACGGCGCCCGCAGCGGCGTACGCGAGTGGGCCGGGATCGCCTTTCCCGGCACCACCGACGAGGAAGGGCTGCTCATCGGCCACTTCAAGGCCGACATCAAGGTCTTCGACAGCCTGGAGGGCGACGGCCTCCAGCCCGGCTGGAACCGCACCCCGCACGGCCGCGTGCTGCTCACCTCGCTGCGCGACGGCGTGCTCATCGCCGGCGTCCGCGAGCCCGCCACCCTGCCCGACGGCCCCGTCACGCTCGACGACTTCCGCGCCGCCGTGCGCCGCGTCCTCGGCAGGGACGTCCCGCTCGGGGAGCCGATCTGGCTGTCCAGCACGCTCTCCCAGGCCCGGCTGGCCGGGCGGTACCGGGCCGGCCGCGTGTTCGTGGCCGGCGACGCCGCGCACCTGTTCCCGGCCGGCGGCTCGGCGCTCAACGTGGGCATGACGGACGCCGTCAACCTCGCCTGGAAGCTGGCCGCCGTGCTGCGGGGACGCGTCCCGGACACCCTGCTCGACACGTACGAGAGCGAACGCCGGCCGATCGGGGCCCGCACCCTCATGCAGACCCGCGCCCAGGCGGCCGTCGACCGGGTGGAGGGCGAGAACGGCCAGGCGCTGCGCGACCTGCTCGGCGAGGTCTTCGCCTTCGAGGAACCCGCCCGGCACCTGGCCCGGCTGCTGCACGACTCCGGCCTCGCCTACGGCTCACCGGACCACCCGCTGACCGGCCGGTTCGTCCCCGACCTGAAGCTGGCGGACGGGCGCCGCGTCGCCGACCTCATGCACGCGGCCCGCCCGCTCCTCCTCGACCTCGGCGGCGGCGCGGACCTGGAGGACGACTGGATCGACGTGGTGCACACCCACTGCGCCGACGCCCCCGCCGACGCCCTCCTGATCCGCCCGGACGGCTACGTGGCCTGGGCGGGCACGGGCGGCACGGACGGCCTGGCGGAGGCCGTGTCCACCTGGTTCACTCCAGGAAAGTCCTAGGCGAGGTCGTCCCGGTGCGGCGCGTACATGGTCTCCAGATCGACGAGGTGAACCCGTCCATCGGCGGCGGCCGCCTTGAGATCGGACGGAAATCCGGTCTTGGAGAACAGCGCCGGCCTGGCCTGCTCCGCATCCCAGCCCAAGCCTGTGAGAAGGTCGCGGATGTGCTCAAGCCGGCGGAGGTCCGCCATCGTGCGGGCCTTGCCGGTGCACTTGGCCTCCCCGAGGAGGGTGATCCGCGCGCCCTTCGACCTGGCCTGAGCGGTCCGGCTGATGGCCACGACGTCCACCTCGTGACCACGGTGCTCGCGGCAGGCGACCTCGGTCGTGCCGACCTGTCCGATGTCGTCGAGGCCGGTCTCCGCGCCGTACCAGCGGACCCACGCGCGGGCGGCCTCCTCGAAGTGCGGGCCGAGGATCTTGTCGGAGAAGGTTTTGCGTGAGCGGTCCCACACGTCCCGGGCGTGACGCAGTTCGAGAGCGCTGATATTCGGCTGGACGATCAGGTTGTGGAACCGTACGGCGGGGTCGGCGATGGTGATCGTGGGCCGGCGCTGCCTTAGCAGGTCCTGCTCGCTGCGGATGAAGCCGCCGTCACGCATGACATTGAGGTGATATGTGAGCGCCTTGGCGTCCATGCCGACCAGACCGCCGATCTGCGTGGGCGACGTCGCTCCCATGGCAACCGCCCACCAGATCGCGTTGTAGATGGCGCGATCACGGATGCGTGGGTCCTCCGCCAACAGGTAGTCGGGCTCGGTGAACAGGATGTGGGAGGGGTTGAGGATGCTGTGCTCCAGCCAGCGGAAGAACCCTTCCTCGCCCGGGGCGGGCGCATCACCGACGATGTCGCGATACCCCGGAGCGCCACCCAGCACCGCGTCGATGAGGAAGGCGGTCTGCGGTGGCGCGTCCCAGTAGTCGGCCGCGTCACGGAAGCGGAAGGGGCCTATGCGCAGATCGAGCACCGCACGTCCGCGTAGAGCCTGGTCGCCGGCCAGGAGGGTGGACATGATGGAGATCGCCGAGCCGCACAGGATGAGCTTGAAGGGCGGGTGCCCCTTGCGGGGCCCACGTCTGTCGTAGAGTGCCTGGATGGCCGAGGGCAACTCCGGGGAGTGGTCGATCAGGTACGGGAACTCGTCCAGTACCAGCAGGGGAGGATGGGTGCCCGGCCTGTGGGACAGCGCGTCCACGGCTGTGTCCAGTGCCGTCACCCAGTCCTGGAAAGTGCCGAGCCGGTAACCCAGGGACTGGGACAGGAAGTCGGAGAAGCGGGCCAGCGCCATGGCCCTGCTCTGCCTGAGCGCCACGGTGTAGACCCCGTTGACCGCATCGCACAGATGCTCGAGCAGGAAGGACTTGCCGTGGCGGCGACGCCCGCGCACCACGCCGATGCGGACCCCCGGCGCGCGATCACCCACGAATCGGACCAGATCGTCCCACTCGTGATGGCGATCGAACACCCCGTCGGGCTTGATGACTTCCACGTCGCTCATGTTAACCAAAATCCAGTTAGGTCAACTGCATTTCGGCTAACCTTCACAGCCAGCCCGGTTTGACCAGGCCCGACTCGTAGGCGATGACGACGAGCTGGGCGCGGTCGCGGGCGTGCAGTTTCATCATGGCCCGGCTCACGTGCGTCTTCGCCGTCGCCGGCGACATGAACAGCTTGGCCGCGATCTCGTCGTTCGTCATGCCGGTGCCGACCAGGGCGAGCACCTCGCGTTCGCGGTCGGTGAGCTGGTCGAGGCCGTCGGCGATGATGGGCTCCTTGGCGCGGGAGGCGTACTCGGCGATGAGGCGGCGGGTGACGCTGGGCGACAGCAGCGCCTCGCCGGCCGCCACCACCCGGACGGCCTGGATGAGCTCGGCCGGTTCGGTGTCCTTGACGAGGAAGCCGCTGGCGCCGCCGCGCAGCGCCTCGAAGACGTACTCGTCGAGCTCGAACGTGGTCAGGATGATGATGTGCGGCCCCGGCGGCATCTGGCGGGTGGCGGTCAGGCCGTCGGTGCCGGGCATGCGGATGTCCATGAGCACGACGTCCGGCTGGTGCTCGGCCGCCAGCCGGACGGCCTGCGCGCCGTCGGACGCCTCGGCCACCACGGTCATGTCCGGCTGGGCGTCGAGCAGCGCCTTGAAGCCCGCGCGGACCAGCGCCTGGTCGTCCGCCAGCAGAACCTTGATCATGACCTCTCCTCGGGTAGGGGCAGCCGGGCCTCGACCTGGAAGCCGGCGCCGGACGGCCCGGCGACCAGTGTGCCGCCAAGCGCGGAGGCCCGCTCGCGCATGCCGGGGATGCCGTTGCCGCTGCCGGACTCGGCCAGCGCGCCGGGGGTGCCGGAGCCGGTGTCGGTGACGCGCACGACGAGCTCCCGCTCGCCGTACTCCAGCCGCACGCTCACCCGCGCGCCCGGCGCGTGCCGGGCGGCGTTCGTCAGCGACTCCTGGACGATCCGGTACGCCGCCCGCTCCACCTGCGGGGGCAGCGGCCGGGAGCCGACGCGTTTGAGCGCCACGTCGAGCCCCGAGCGTTCGATGAGCTCGTCGAGGCGGTCGAGCCCGGCCGTGGGGGAGCGGGGGGCGCCCTCGCGCAGCACGTTCAGGACCGAGCGCAGCTCGCCGAGCACCTCCTTGGAGGCCGTCTTGATCGTGGCCAGGGCGGTCCGCGCCTGTTCGGGGTTGTCGTCGATGAGGTGCAGCGCGGTCGAGGCCTGGACGTGGATGAGCGAGATGTTGTGCGCCAGCACGTCGTGCAGCTCCTGCGCCATCGTCAGCCGCTCCTCGCTGGCCTGCCGCCTGGCCTCCTCCTCCTCGACGCGCTCCCGCTCGGCCCGGCGCTCCTTGACGGTCTTGACCAGCTCGGCCACGACCATCAGCAGCATGACGGAGGTCAGGATCCACACGCTGTGGAAC
Source organism: Nonomuraea composti (assembly GCF_012034275.1). Lineage (NCBI taxonomy): Bacteria > Bacillati > Actinomycetota > Actinomycetes > Streptosporangiales > Streptosporangiaceae > Nonomuraea > Nonomuraea composti. The sequence continues at coordinate 76,598 of NZ_JAATEP010000004.1, forward strand.
AGGTCGCGTTTGCCGACCGCCCAGGCGTAGGTCAGGATCGACAGCAGCGACATCGCGGCCATCACCCAGGCCATCAGTCTCCTGCCGCGCAGCACCAGCAGCACGAGCAGCACGCCGGGGCTGACGAAGCTGGGGCCGTAGGCGTACCCGCCGATCAGGAACAGGTCGGAGGCGAGCAGCGCGGCGGCGGTGGTCAGCAGCGGGAAGCGGCGGTGCAGCAGCACGGCCAGCGGGCCGATCAGCAGCAGCGCGTAGCCGTAGGGGTCGAGTGCCTCCCGCTCCGCGCGCTGCCCCCATGAGGCGCCCCGGCCGATCACCTGCTGGGCGACCGCGACGATCAGGGCGAGGTAGGGGTCGAAACCGTGTTTCCCGCGCACGCCCCTCACGCTAGTTCCCCCTCCTGACCAGCGCATCATCCGTATGTGTGAGCGGGCACTACCACGCGGGGCGTACGTGGGTCATCGTGGACCCATGCGCCGTGCGATCATTCCCGCAGCAGCAGCTCTCTTCGTCTCGCTCGTGCCCGCGCCCGCCGCGCTGGCGCGGCCCCCCGTGAAGGTTCCCGTCGCCGAAGGGTACGGCGGCGCGGTGGCCACCGTCGACCTCGACGCCAGCAAGGCCGCCATCTCCGTGCTCAGGAGGGGCGGCAACGCCATGGACGCCGCGGTCGCGGCCGGCGCGGTGCTGGGCGTCACGGAGCCGTACTCGTCCGGCCTGGCCGGCGGCGGCTTCATGGTCTACTACGACGCCAGGCAGCGCAAGGTGTTCACGATCGACGGCCGCGAGACCGCCCCGCGGGCCATGACCTCGACCTCGCTGGAGGGCATCCCGTTCGACGAGGGCGTCACCAGCGGCCTGTCGGCGGGCGTGCCCGGCACGGTCGCCACCTGGGACCTGGCCCTGCGCAGGTTCGGCACCATGTCGCTGGGGCAGGCGCTCCAGCCGGCGATCGAGGTGGCCTCGAAGGGCTTCGTCGTGGACCAGACGTTCTACGACCAGACCGCCGCCAACGCCGCCCGCTTCAAGGACATCTCCTCGACGGCCAAGCTGTACCTCCCGAACGGCGCCCCGCCGCCGGTCGGCTCGGTCTTCAGGAACCCGGAGCTCGCCGACACCTACCGGGAGCTGGGCAGGCGCGGCCCCGGCTGGCTGTACGGCGGTCAGCTCGGCAAGGAGATCGTGGCCACCGTCAAGAACCCGCCGGTCACCCCGGGCAGCACCCGCAACGTCCGGCCGGGCCTGATGGAGCTGTCCGACCTGCGCGCCTACCGCGCCCTCCTGCGCGAGCCCACCAAGATCTCCTACAACGGCATGGACGTGTACGGCATGGCCCCGCCCTCCTCGGGCGGCTCCACGGTCGGCGAGGCGCTGAACATCCTGGAGGCGCTGCCGCGTGTCGGCCTGCACGAGTACCTGGAGGCGTCCAGGCTGGCCTTCGCCGACCGCGGCAAGTACGTCGGCGACATCCCGGGCGTGCCGCTCGAGGAGCTGCTGTCCGACGGCTTCGCCAAGGAGCGCGCGTGCCTGGTCGGCGACACGGCCCTGACGTCCCCGGTCGCGCCGGGCAGCCCCGACGGCTCGTACGAACCGTGCGCCGAGCCGACCGGCACCGCCACCCCGGTCGCTCAGGAGGGCCCCGAGACCACACACCTGGTCGTGGCCGACCGCTGGGGCAACGTGATCGCCTACAACCTGACGATCGAGTCCACCGGCGGCAACGGCATCGTGGTGCCGGGCCGCGGCGTGCTGCTCAACAACGAGCTGACCGACTTCACCTTCGGCCCGGCCCCCGGCGACCCGAACCTGCCGGGCCCCGGCAAGCGGCCGCGCTCGTCGATGGCGCCGACGCTGGTGTTCGACGGCGGCCGGCCGGTGCTGGCGGCGGGCTCGCCGGGCGGCTCGACGATCATCACGACCGTGCTGCAGATCCTGGTCAACCGCTACGAGTTCGGCATGAGCCTGCCGGAGGCGCTGGCCGCGCCGCGCGCCACCCAGCGCAACACCGCGCAGACGCAGGCCGAGCAGGCCTTCCTCGACAAGTATCGGGCCGAGCTGGAGGCCAAGGGGCACAGCTTCGCCCTGAACCCGGAGATCGGGGCCGCCACGGCGCTGGAGTTCCTGGGCAGGAGCCGGATCCAGGCCGTGGCCGAGCCGACCCGCCGGGGCGGCGGCAGCGCGATGGTGGTCTCGCCCGGTAGATGACTAGTAGATGAGCTCGTAGGCGCCGGGTCTCACCTTCCGGGTACGCGCCCAGTACTCGAAGGTGAAGCCCGGCCAGATCGTCCGGTTCACCCCCTGCTCGTCCAGGTACCAGGAGCTACAGCCTCCCGCGTTCCAGACCAGGGGGTCGAGCCGGGCGCGCAGCCGCTCGTTGAACGCGCGCTGGGCCCGCGGCCGCACGTCCACAGCTCTGGCCTGGGTGCGGGAGAGCAGGCGCAGGCACTCGATGACGTAGCGGACCTGCGACTCGATCATGAACACGACCGAGGTGTGGCCGAGCCCGGTGTTGGGGCCGAGCAGGAAGAACAGGTTGGGGAAGCCCGAGGTGGCGATGCCGTAGTACGCCTCGATGCCGTCGCGCCAGGCGTCCTGGAGCTTCAGCCCGTTCCTGCCGACGATGTGGCGGGCGGCGAGCGCGTCGGTCACCCTGAAGCCGGTGCCGTAGACGATCGCGTCGGCCTCGTGCTCCTGGCCGGCCACCAGAGAGTGCTCGCGGATCTCGGTGATCGGGTCGGTGACGAGGGTGACGTCCGGCCTGGTCAGGGCCGGATAGTAGTCGCTGGAGACGATGATGCGCTTGCAGCCGATGAGGTAGTCGGGGGTCAGCGCGCGGCGCAGCTCCGGGTCGGGCACCTGGGCGCGCAGGTGGCGGAGCGCCAGCCGCTCGTGGGCCTTCATCAGGCGGGGGTGCACGGCGAAGCCGAGTGCTCTGGTCTCCAGGGCCCAGTAGATGCCGGCGCGCAGGGCCCTGGCCGCGCCGGGCAGGCGCAGGAGGCGGCGGGCGGCGGGGGAGAAGGCGAGGTCCGGCTTGGGGTGCAGCCAGGGGGCGGTGCGCTGGAAGACGGTGACGTGGCGGGCGGTGCGGGCGAGCTGGGGGACGAACTGGACGGCGGAGGCGCCGGTGCCGATAACGGCGACGCGCTTGCCGGTCAGGTCGGCCGCGTGGTCCCACTCGGCGGAGTGGAAGGCGGGGCCGGCGAAGGTCTCGCGCCCCACAATTTCCGGAAATTTCGGGATGTGGAGGGCGCCGATCGCGGAGATCACCGCCTTCGGGCGCAGGGTGCCGCCGTCCTCAGTGGTGACCGTCCAGGAGCGGTCGGCGTCGTCGTACTCCATGGAGACGACGTTCTTGCCGTACCGGATGTGAGGGGTGACGCCGTACTTGGCGGCGCAGCGCCGCAGGTAGTCCTGGATCTCCTCCTGCGGCGAGAACATCCGCGACCAGCCGGGGTTCAGCTCGAACGAGTACGAGTACATGTGCGACGGCACGTCGCACGCGCAGCCGGGATAGGTGTTGTCGCGCCAGGTGCCGCCCAGCTCGGCGGCCTTCTCCAGGATGACGAAGTCGTGGTGACCGGCCTGTTTGAGCTTGATGGCCATGCAGATCCCGGCGAAACCGGACCCGATGATCACGATCCCTGGCTCACCCACTGGCTCCTCCCGCGGCCGCGCTTATTGGACTGTGTGTCCAATGTAGCCAGCGCACCCCTCACGGTCCAGATGCCCTGGGGAACGACGAAAACCCGCCACGGCGCCCGCGGCGGGTGAAGCTGTCGGCTGTCTTACCTGAGCAGCAGGAGGTGTCTTACCTGAGCAGCAGGAAGGCGGCGACGCCGATGATCACGATGGCGGCGACGACCGCGATGATGGGCACGAGGGGCGACTTCTTCGGCTTGGCCGCGGACTCCTGCTCGCGCGCGTTCGCGAACGCGCGGAAAGCCTGCGTGTTGCCCGCCGGGTCGATGTGCTGGTCAGACATGGGCAGCAGCCTAGCGTGCCCGCCTGCGATGTTTGCCTCTTTTGGTGGGATACGTAGTGATGGGCTGATTAGGGGACCACCCCACCTGCCGGATAGCTTGGAAGCATGCTCAGGACCCTGCTCTCGCCGCGCCTCGTGGGGCTGCACCTGCTCACGATCGGGGTCCTGGTCGCGTTCATCCTGCTCGGGCGCTGGCAGCTCGGCGTCTTCCAAGATTCGGGAAAGCCGCGTGTCGCCACCGACCCCGAGCCCGTCGCAGTCGCCACGCTCGCCAAGGCCGGCGCCCAGCTCGACGGCGAGCTCGTCGGCCGCAGGGTCACGGCCGAAGGCGTCTACGAGGCCGACCGCCAGCTCCTGGTGGCCGACCGGCGGGCCGACGTCGACGCCCCCGGCGGCAACGTCTCCCGCGACGACGGCTACTGGGTGCTGACGCCCATCAGGCTCGACGACGGCACGCTCATGCCGGTCGTCCGCGGCTGGGCGGCCAAGGCCGACGACCCCGGCGTGGCGGCCGTGCCGCAGGGCCGGGTCACGGTGTCCGGGCGGCTGCGGCCCCAGCAGGGCACCGACAGCGTGCAGCGGCGCGCGGAGGGGCTGCCCGCCGGCCAGGTGCAGACGGTCTCCACGGGCGAGCTGGTCAACCTGTGGAGCGGGCAGCAGGTCCGCACCGGCTTCGTCGTCGCGCAGCCCGCCTCGGGCTCGCTGACGCCGGTCAAGGTGGCTCCGCCGGTGGTCGGCGGCACGCTGACGTGGCGTAACCTGGCTTACGCCGCCAACTGGTGGATCTTCGCTGGATTCGCCGTCTTCATGTGGTTCCACTTCGTCCGCGACGCCGTGCGCGGCGACCGGGACCACCGCAAGTCGTCCCCTGAGATGGTTCTGGAAGGTTAACGGTGGAATCGGCTCTCAAGCCCTTCCGGGTGCTCGCGTACGTGGTCGGATGCATGCTGCTCGTCTTGTGCGTGGGCATGGTCCTGCGGTACGGCTTCGGCGAGGACGCCATGTCGAAGATCGTCGCCCCCATCCACGGCGGGCTCTACATGATCTACCTGATCACCGTGATGAACCTGGGCATGAAGGCGCGCTGGTCGTGGCCGTACATGGCCGGGGTCATGCTCGGCGGCACGGTGCCGTTCCTGTCCTTCTACGTCGAGCGAAGGGTGACCCAGCGCGTGCAGGACGCGCTGGCGGCGGCGGAGGCCTGAGACCCCCGCCGCCAGAGGCGGGCACGAAAGCGGTCAGCGCCCGATGCCGCGCCTGCGGGCCCTCTTGAGCCGCTCGCGCTGCGACGGGTCGAGCATCATGTAGCCGACCACCGGGGCCGCGATCACGCCGAGGACCACCAGCAGCGTGACCCAGCCGGGCAGGATCATCCACGAGAGCAGGACCGCGATGCCCGCACCGATCGCGTACTTCTGAATGGGCGACATCCTCAACATCCTCCGAACGCGGAGCGCGCGCCCCGCCTCTCCCACATTCTGCGTCGCCTGTCCAACGTGTGAACCCGCCACAAGGTTCCATGTCGCGATGTATCGCAATCGTTGTGCGATCGGTCAGGCCAGGCCCCGGTGATCGACCAGGCTGGGCCGCGGTGATCGGTCACGCCAGGCCGCGGTGATCGGTCACGCCAAACCGGCGGCGATCGTCAGCAGCTCCCGGCGCAGCTCGTCCATCGTGGGCCGCCCCGCCGGGTCGCCCGACAGCAGCCGCGCCAGCACCGGAGCCAGCGCCCCCGCCCTGGTCAGCGGCGCCCCCGGCGCGGGCGGCACCCCCTCGACGGCCAGGAAGAGCGTGGCGCCGAGCGACCACAGGTCGGCGGCCCGCGTCGCCGCGCCCTCCGGCGCCGTGTACGCCGGGAGCGTTCCCGGCCTCGGCAGCGGCGCCAGCCAGGCCCGCCCCGCGTCGTCGATCAGCACGTTCCCCGGCTGCACCCCGCCGTGGAAGCCGGCGGAGGCCGCCAGCCGGTCGAGGACGGCCAGCCCGATCGCGGCCACCCGCTGGGGCGGCAGCGGGCCCGCCGCCACCACCGCGTCCAGCGGCCGGTCCACGGCCAGCCGGTCGAGCGTCTCGCGCACCACCTCCAGGGGCGGCGGCCCCGACGGATGCAGCATCGCCCGCACCAGCGACCTGAACGGGTCGGCGCCCGCCGCCGGCACCTGGCCGGGCGGCCGGCCCTCCACCGCGAAGTGCAGCGTCGCGGCCAGCGACCACAGGTCGGCCGAGGGCAGCGTGCTCAGGCTGGGGAACCCGAACCCGGCCAGCACCGCCCGCCCCGTCGCGGTGAGCAGCACGTTGCCCGGATCGACCCGGCCGTGCACGATGCCGGCCGCGTGCGCCGCGCTCAGCGCCGACAGCACGCAGACCCCGACCCTGGCGGCCTGCGGCACCGGCAGCGGGCGCCGCGAGCGCACGGCCTGCTCCAGCGACATCCCGGAGACGAACTCCATCACCAGCCACGGCGTGCCGTTCTCGATCAGCACGTCGAGCACCCGCACCACCGACGGATGCCGCAGCCCCGTCGCCCTGCGCGCCTCGAACATCGCGGCGTCGCGCAGCTCCGGCGGCACCCGCAGCTCCCTGACCGCCACATCCCGGTGCTCCGCCTCGTCGAACGCCAGCCGCACCGAGCCGGCGCCCAGCGGGTTCAGCAGCCGGTAGCGGTCGTTCAGCTTCCTGGCCTCGCCCCCGGCCCCCGCCCACGACGTCATCATGCGGAGCCGCCCGCCAGCCAGCTCTCGTGGGCCGCGTACACCTTGCGCCAGAGCCGGTCCTTCTCCCCGGCGCTCACGTCGTCGAGCGGCAGCAGGAAGACGTCCGCCAGTGCCGCGTAGTAGTCGCGCGCCGTGCCCAGCGTCACCGAGTGCGCGCCCCTGCCCAGGCGGGTCAGCGCCAGCCCGCGCAGGGTGTCCACCCCGTACGCGTCGCGCCGCTGCACCGTCGCCACCCGCACGAACCCCGACTCCGGCGAGGTGGTCAGCTCCACGTGCTTGTCCGCGAACGCCGACATCTCCACCGCACTCATGCCGAAGTCCATGCCCGCGAACGAACCAGCCGGATCGTGGTCGAGCCGCCACCCGCCGGGCGCCACCTCCGACGGCCGCAGCACGTACGTGAAGGGCCCCTGCCGGTACGTGCCCGCCACCAGCGGCAGCGGCTCGTGCAGCGCGTCACCGAGCCCCAGGTCCACCAGCCACTCGCCGCCCGGATTGGCGTCGGAGGGCAGGCCGCGCACGGTCAGCACCAGATGGTTGCCGGACACGCCCGGCTCACCGCCGCGCCCCTGCACGCCCCCGACATGCCGGGTCACGTCGTAGCCGAGCGCCCGCGCCAGCTGCGAGAAGGCGCCGTTGAGGTGGTAGCAGTAGCCGCCGCGGCCCCCGATGATCCGCTCGGCGGACTCGACGGGATCGACGGTCGTGGTGCGGCCCAGCCAGATCTCCAGCGCCTCGTACGAGACCCTCTCGACGTGCGCCATGTGCAGCACGCGCAGCGTCTCGGCACTGGCAGGGGCGGTGAGCAGGCCGGGCAGGCCAAGGCGGCGGAGGTAAGCGGCGGTGTCCACCCGCCAAGTCTGCACGGTTTGTGCACGGATTTGGGAGTGTCGTCTGCACAGCGCGCTTCTAGGCTTTCGTACGTGGCAGAGCAGCGACGCATCCTCGTGGTCGAGGACGACGTGACGATCGCGCTGGCCGTACGCAACCGCCTGGCGGCCGAAGGCTTCGACGTCAGGGTGGCCGGCGACGGGCAGGACGCACTCGTCCAGTACGGCAACGCGGAACCGGACCTGGTGATCCTCGACCGGCTGTTGCCGGGCCTCGACGGCCTGGAGGTCTGCCGCAGGATGCAGGCGGCCAGGCCGGTGCCGGTGCTCATGCTGACCGCGCTCGGCGACGAGACGGACGTCCTCGTCGGGCTCGGCGTCGGGGCCGACGACTACCTCGCCAAGCCGTTCAGCATGCGCGAGCTGGTCGCCAGGATCCACGCGCTGCTGCGCCGGGTGGAGCGGGCGGCCCAGCTCGCCGCCGAGGACACCGTGATCAGGGTCGGCGAGGTCGAGATCGACACCGCCGCCCGCCGCGTGTTCGTGCGCGGGGCCGAGGCGCAGCTCACCAGGACCGAGTTCGACCTGCTGCGCCGCCTGGCCGAGCGGCCCGGGCAGGTCTTCGAGCGCGACCGGCTGCTGTCGGACGTGTGGGGCTTCTCCGAGGCGGCCGCCACCAGGACCGTGGACAGCCACGTCCGGGCGCTGCGCCGCAAGCTGGGCTCCGACGTCGTCCGTACCGTGCACGGCGTCGGGTACGCCCTGGTGCGCCGGTGAACCCGCTCGACTTCCTCGGCCGCATCAAGGTCAAGCTCGGCATCGTGATCGTGCTGGCCGTCGGCACCGCCTTCGTGGTGAACGAGGTCGGCATCAACTCCGGCTTCTCCCGCGAGGTCCGCATCGCGGTCGCCGTCGTCCTGGCGCTGATCATGGTGCAGGTGCTGGCCATGGGCATGACCAAGCCGCTGCGCCAGATGGCCCGCGCCGCCCAGACCATCGCCAAGGGCAGCTACACGCTGCGCGTCTCCGCCACCTCCAGGGACGAGGTGGGCGAGCTGGCCAGGGCGTTCAACGCGATGGCGGCCGACCTGCGCGAGGTGGACCGGCAGCGGCGCGAGCTCGTCGCGAACGTCAGCCACGAGCTGCGCACCCCCATCACCGGGCTGCGCGCCGTGCTGGAGAACGTCGTGGACGGCGTCTCCGCGGCCGACCCGGTCACCATGCGCACCGCGCTCGCCCAGACCGAGCGGCTCGGCCGGCTCGTCGCCCAGCTCCTCGACCTGTCGCGGCTCGACTCCGGCGCCCGCCTCATCGAGGCCGAGGCCGTCGAGCTGGCGCCGCTCATCGAGCAGGCGGTGCGCGAGGCGTCGCTGGCGCGCGAGGACGTGGTGATCCGGCCGTCGGTCCCCGACGACCTGGTGGTGCGCGCCGACCCCGACCTGCTGGCCCAGGTCCTGGCCAACCTCCTCGACAACGCCGTACGGCACAGCCCGCCCTCCGGGGTGGTCACCGTGAGCGGCTCGGCGTCGGGCTCCGGGGTCCGCGTCGCCGTCGCCGACCAGGGGCCGGGTATCCCCGGCTCGGCGCGGGCGCGGGTCTTCGAGCGCTTCTCCCGCCTGGACGCGGGGCGCGCCGCCGACGCCGGGGGCGCCGGGCTGGGGCTGGCCATCGTGAAAGAGATCGTCGAATTGCACGGGGGATCCATCAGGATCGACGACTGCGCCGGGTGCCGGATGGTCGTCGAGCTACCAGGGAGGACGACGATGGCAGACGTGTCGCTGCCGGCGGGGGAAGAGGAACGGCCGGAACCTTCGGACGAGGCGGTCGCCCCGCCGGAAGCCGCGTCCGGGCCGGCGGCCGGGGTCATGGCGGCCCTCGGCACCGCCGCCGCCGCCGCCGGCGCCGCCTCGGCGGCGGGCACCACTCCGGCCGGCACTTCATCGGTGGCCGGCACCACCTCGGGTGCGGGCGGGGCGCAGGCAGGCGGTGCGGCGGCAGGGGAGCCCGCCGGGGCGGCGAGCGGCCCTGCGGGCGGCGGCGCCCTGGGGGCCGGCGCCACGTCGGGAGTCGCGGCGGCGGGCGACCGCCCGGCAAGCGTGGCGGCGGTCGCGACGGCCCCTGGCGCCGGCGCGGGCGGCAGTGCCGGTGGCCCGGCCGTCGTCACGTGGGGCGGCGTTCCGATGGGCGGCCTCGCGCCGGGCGGTCCGGCAGCGGGCGGCCTCACACCGGGCGGCCCGGCGGCGGGCGGTCCGGGGGCGGGCGGCCTCACGCCGGGCGGTCCGGGTTCCGGCGGTCCGGCGGCGGGCGGGTACGGGCCGCCCGAGCCGCCGAGCCCCGTCGGCAGCCTGGCCAGGGTGTTCGGCGGTGCCGTCATCGGGCTCATGGTCGGCTTCCTCGTGGGCATGTTCGGCGCCGTCTTCGTCAGCGTGACCGTGGGCGACGGGATGGCGCTGATCACGCTCGTCGGCTGCACCGCGTTCCTGGGAGCGGTGGGCGCGGCCATGGGCGCCGGTTCGGGGCGCAGGGCGGCGGTAGCGGCGTACCAGGCGACGGTGCCGTACCGGAGCCAGGCGGGCCCGGTCCCGCCGTACGTGCCGCCGCCGCTGTTCCCCAGGCCCGAGCTGCCCGACCCGCCCAGGTGGCTGCTGCCGGCCGCCGCGGGGGCGGGCGTGTTCGCGGCGGTGGCGCTGCCCGAGGCGCAGGTGGGGCTCGGGATCGTGCTGGTCGCGATGGTGCTGGGCGCGGCGGCGCTGCCGGCGGTGCTGCGCCGGATGACGCCGTGGACGGTGGCGTTCGCGGTGACGGCGTACTGGCTGATCTCCATGGCGGCGGTGCGCGACGCCGACTGGCTGGTGGGGATCCTGCTCGTGGCGGGGGCCGGGCTGGGCGCGCTGGCCGTCTCGGGCGCGGGCACCGGCTGGCTGGGCGTGATCAGGGGCGGCGCGTCCGTGCTGCTCGCGCTCGGCCCCGTGCCGTGGTTCCTGGCGCGGCCGCTCAAGCGGCTGACGGCCCGGCGGCGGGTGCTGCCGATGGTGTCCGCGCTGGGCATCACGGTGGTGCTGCTGGTGGTGTTCGGGTTGCTGTTCTCGTCGGCGGACGCGGTGTTCGCCTCGTACGTGGAGCGGCTGACCACCACCCCCGACTGGGCCGAGTCGATTCCCGGGCGGATTGTCCTGTTCGTGCTGTTCGCGGTGCTGCTGGCCGCGGTCGTGCTGGTCGCGCTGCGGCCCGTCGCGGACCCGGTGGGCCCCGACACGAAGTTCAGGGTGAGCAGGAGCGTCTGGCTGGTGCCGCTGACGGCGGTGAACCTGCTGTTCGCGTCGTTCGTGGCGGTGCAGGTCACGGCCCTGTTCGGCGGCAACACGCTGGTGCTGCGGACGGCGGGCCTGACCTACGCCGAGTACGCCAGGCAGGGCTTCTTCCAGCTCGTGGTGGTCAGCGTGTTCGTGCTGGCCATCGTGGCGGTCGCGGCCGGGCTGCTCAAGGTGGAGCGGGGCGAGCGGTGGGTGCTGGCCGGGCTGCTGGGCGTGCTGTGCGCGCTGACCATGGTCGTGCTGGCCTCCGCCCTGCACCGGATGAACCTCTACACCGACGCCTACGGCCTGTCCCGGTTGCGGCTGTCGGTGCAGGCCACGGTGTGGTGGCTGGGCGCGTTGTTCGCGCTGGTGCTGCTGGCGGGCGCGGCGCGGCTCACGGGCCGCGGCTCCGGCTGGCTGCCGCGGACGATCGTGCTGGTCACCGGGCTCAGCCTGGGCGCGTTCGCGATCGTCAACCCCGATCTGCGCGTCGCCCAGACGCAGGTCGAGGTGCGCGGCCCGGCGAAGATGGACTCCGACTACCTCGGCGACCTGGGCGCGGAGGCGGTGCCGGCGCTCGACCGGCTGCCCGAGCCGCAGCGCAGCTGCGTGCTCGCGGCGGTGGTCGAGGCGAACGGGCTGGACCGGCCCGACCCGTGGAACGGCTGGAACCTGGCCCGGTCGCAGGCCCGCGACCTGCTGGCCGAGCGGCCGGTGCGGAAGGTGTCGGGGTGTCCCGACCTGCGGGCCTCTGTCGAGGACTAGCTCCCCTGGTTAAATCCAGATGTGACCTTCGACATAGTGATCAGCGGTGGGCGGGTGCTCGACGGCACGGGCGCCCCGCCGTACCGGGCGGACGTGGGCATCGCGGGCGACCGGATCGCGGCGGTCGGCCGGCTCGGCGACGCCCCGGCGGGGACGGTGATCGACGCGGCGGGCCGGCTCGTCGCGCCGGGCTTCGTCGACTGCCACGCGCACGGTGACGCGGCCGTGTTCGACCCGGAGGTGCAGCGGGCGGCGCTGCGGCAGGGGGTCACGACGTTCGTGCTGGGGCAGGACGGGCTGTCGTTCGCGCCCGGCTCGGCGGCGACCGTCGCCTACGCCTCGCGGTACTTCGCGGCCGTCAACGGCACGTCGATGGAGGGGCCGCTGACGGTCGCCGAGCTGCTCGCGGGCTACGACCGGGCGGTGGCGCTGAACACGGCGTACCTGCTGCCCCACGGCACGATCCGCTACGACGTCATGGGGCCCTCGCCCGACCGGGCGGGGCCCGGTGACCTGGCGGGGATGCTGCGGCACGTCGAGCGCGGGCTGTCCGAGGGCGCGGTGGGGCTGTCCACGGGGCTGGAGTACCTGCCGGGCCGGTACGCCGACGCCGAGGAGCTGGCCGCCCTGTGCCGGCCGCTCGGCGGTCTGCCGTACGTCACCCACATGCGGGCCTACGGCGAGCGGGCCGGCGTCGGGATGGCGGAGGTGGTGGAGATCGCCGGGCGCTCGGGCGCGGCCGTGCACGTCTCGCACCTGCACGGGCCCGCCGACGTGCTGCTGCCGCTGGTCGAGGAGGCCCTGGGCAAGGGCGTGGACCTCACCTTCGACACCTACCCCTATCTGCGGGGGAACACGATCCTGGCGATGGTCGCGCTGCCGCCGTCGGTGCCGGGCGCCGACACGGACGCCGCGCTGGAGATGATCGCGTCGGACGCGCTGGACGACTGGTGGCCCACCCGGGAGGCCCTGTGGCCCCGGCTCACCGTCTCGCATGCGCCCGGCCTGGAGTGGGCCGAGGGCCTGACCGTGGTGGCCGCGGCCGAGCGGGCGCGGGTGGCGCCGGCCGCGTTCTGCCGCCGCCTCCTGGCCGAGACGCGGCTGGAGGCCGGGGTCGTCATCGCCCGCCCGGACGAGGGGCCGCGGGGTGACGAGTCCGTGCGCCGGATGCTGCGCCACCCCTCGCAGACGGGCGGCTCCGACGGCATCTACGTGGGCGGCCATCCGCATCCGCGCGGTTTCGGGGCGTTCGCCCGGTTCCTCGGCCGGCACGTCAGGGAGCTGGGCGACTGGACGTGGGAGCAGGCGGCGGTGCACCTGGCCGCGCATCCGGCCCGCCGGTTCGGGCTGGCGGACCGGGGGCTGCTGCGGCGCGGGTTCGTCGCCGACGCGGTGGTGTTCGACCCGGCCACGGTGGGCGACCTGGCCACGTACGCGGCGCCGCGCACGCTGGCGGAAGGGGTCGGCGACGTGGTCGTCTCCGGCGTGCGCGTGCTGGCCGGCGGCGAGCTCACCGGGGCCACGCCGGGGCGCGCGCTGCGGCCTTCGTGAGCGATAGGGTCGGACGCGGACTAAAGGGGGTGTTGTGCCGGCGATTCTCGGCCAATCGGTCTTCGACGGCGGGCTCGAATTTCCCGCCATGGTGGTGCACCGCGACGCGCTGGAGCACAACGTCTCGACGATGGCGGCCTTCGCCCGCGACCACGGCATGGAGCTGGCGCCGCACGCCAAGACGCACATGTCCCCCGAGATCGCCAGGATGCAGCTGGAGGCCGGCGCGTGGGGGCTGACGGTCGCCACGCCCCGCCAGGCGGCCACGGTCAGGGCGTTCGGCGTCGGCCGGATCCTGGTGGCCAACCAGGTCGTCGATCCGGCCGGGCTCACCTGGGCCGCCCACGAGCTGGAGCGCGACCCCTCGTTCGAGCTGCTGAGCTTCGCCGACTCCCGGGCCGGGCTCGACATCCTGGCCGCGCACGCCGGCTCCCGGCCGTTCAGGGTGCTGGTGGAGCTGGGGCACGAGGGCGGGCGGGCCGGCTGCAGGACGATCGACGAGCTGCTGGAGGTGGCCTCCCACGCGCAGTCCACGCCCGGTGTCGAGCTGGCCGGGGTGGCCGGCTACGAAGGGGCGCTGCGCTCGGGCGACGAGGTCAGGAAATATCTGGACGCGTTGCAGGAGGCCGTCGAGTACCTCCGCGTCAAGAACCCCATCCTCACCGTCGGTGGCAGCCAGTGGTTCGACGTGATCGGCCGCGAGCTGGTCGCCACGCAGGCGCGCATCCTGCTGCGCAGCGGCGCCTACGTCACCCACGACGACGGCTACTACCGCGAGCGCACGCCGTTCAACCGCATCGAGGGCGAGCTGCGCCCGGCCCTGGAGGTGTGGGCGCACGTGCTGTCGGTGCCCGAGCCGGGGCTGGCGGTCGTGGGCATGGGCAAGCGCGACGCGCCGTACGACGAGGGGCTGCCGATCCCGCGCCGCGGCGGCGTCACGATCACGAAGATGCAGGATCAGCACACCGTGGTCCGCGCCACCGGGCTCAAGCCCGGTGACCTGCTGGCCTTCGGCATCTCCCATCCCTGCACGGCGTTCGACAAGTGGCGGATCCTGCCGCTGGTGGACCGGGACTACCGTGTCGTTGGCACGATAAGCACGCATTTCTAGGGAGATTCAGTGAAAAAGGAGCTCCGGACCACGGAGGGCGCCGCCCCCATCGGCGCCTACTCGCAAGGGCTCGTCGTCGGCGACTTCGTCTACACCTCCGGCGCCGGCCCCCTCGACCCCCAGACCGGCGAGGTCGTCGGCGACGACGTGGCCGCCCAGACGCACCAGACCATGCGCAACCTCGGCGCCATCCTGGCCGCCCACGGCCTCGGCTTCGACGACGTCGTCAAGGCCACCGTCCACCTGCAGCACCTCAAGCGCGACTTCGCCGCGTTCAACGAGGTGTACAAGTCGTACTTCAACCTGCCGTACCCCGTGCGGACCACCGTCGGGTCCGACCTGATGGACATCCTGGTGGAGATCGACTTCGTCGCGCACAAGAGCGCCTGAGGTGCGGCCGTGGACAGTTCGGTGTACGTCTTCGTCGAGGACCTGCGCGGCGAGGGCGTCGAGCGGGTGCTCGACAGGATCAGCGGGTACGGCGTCGCCGGCATCACCGTCGGCGCCGTGCACCACGCCTCCCGCGACGTCACCCCGCACGGGCTGTCCCGGCTGACGCTGCGCCACGACGGGGCGCACTTCACCCCGCCGCCGGAGCTGTTCGACGGCCTCCGCCTGACCCCCGTGCCCGGCTACACCGACGCCTTCGACGGCCTGCGCGAGGCGTGCGCGAAACGCTCGATGAAGCTGCACGGCTGGACGGTCTTCCTGCGCAACGCCACGATCGGCACCGCGCACCCCGACGTCACCGTACGCGACTGCTTCGGCGACCGCGGCTCGCTCACCGACCTGTGCCCCGCCCACCCCGACGTGCGCGACTACGCCGTCGCGCTGGCCAGGGCGGTGGCCAGGCTCGGCGTCGACAGCGTGGTGGCCGAGTCGCTGCACTTCAGGCCGCTCAAGCCGCAGCGCTCGTTCGTGCCGCTCGGGCCGATGGACGCCTACCTGTTCGCCCTCTGCTTCTGCGACTACTGCATGCGCCGGGCCACCGACCTGGGCGTCAACGCCGAGGTGGCGCGCGAGGAGTGCGCCCGCATCGTCGGCGGCGTCTTCGACGGCGACCCGCCCGCCCAGGGCGAGGTGACCCGGGCGGCGCTCACCGCGTACGCCGGGCCCGACGTCGTCGCCTACGCCCGCGCCCGCTCCGAGACCGTCACCACGCTGGTGTCGGAGGTGGCCTCGGCGGTCGCCGGCGAAGGGTCCAAGCTCGTCTTCATCGACCCCACGGGCGCCGTCAAGGGCTACACCGACGGCCTGCCCACCCCCGGCCTGGCCGCGCACGACGCCTGGCAGCTCGGGGTCGACCTGGTGGCCCTCGGCGACCTCGTGCCCGCGTTCGGCGTGCTGGCCTACGCGCGCGACGCCGCCCGGGTGGCCGACGACGTGGGCGCCTACCTGCGCTCGGTGGGCAAGGACCGCGAGGTGCGCGCGGTGCTGCGGCCCGGCTACCCCGACAGCGACTCCACCGACCGGCTGGTGGCCAAGGCCAGGGGGGCGAAGGCGGCGGGGGCGTCGGCGATCGACTTCTACGCGTACGGGCTGGTGCCGCACCCCGTGCTCGACCGCATCCCGGCCGCCCTGTCGCTCTAGCGCCGCCGCGCCCCTTCTCGCGGCCGGTCGGATGCCGTCGAGGAGTACGGGCGCCGCCGTGCGGGTCAGATGCCGTCGAGGAGGGCCGATACCGCTTCGGTGGCGAAGTCGTCGCCCGGTCGCAGGCCGCGGAAGACCGCCCGCATCCACACGGCCCCCGCGAGCAGGTCGACGATCAGCATCGGGTCGGCCGACTCCTTC
The DNA here is from genome assembly GCF_012034275.1 of Nonomuraea composti. Lineage (NCBI taxonomy): Bacteria > Bacillati > Actinomycetota > Actinomycetes > Streptosporangiales > Streptosporangiaceae > Nonomuraea > Nonomuraea composti. Next base: position 92,632 of record NZ_JAATEP010000004.1, read on the forward strand.
AGCTCGCCCCTGCTCACCGCGCGCTCGAAGATCCGCCGCTCCCTGGCGAAGCGGTCGGCGAAGAAGCGCCGCGCGTCCAGCTCGGGATGGCGGACGGCGGCGCCCAGCGCGGCCACCGCGATGTCGCTGCCGGGCGGCTCGGTCAGCAGCCGCCGGACGCCCTCGACCAGTGCCACGAGATCGCCGCGCAGGCTCCCCGTGTCGGGGGCGTCGAACGCGAGCACGTCGGACTCGACCAGGGCCGCCCCCAGCAGCGCCGCCTTCGACGGCCACCACCGGTAGATCGTCGTCTTGTTGACGCCCGCGCGCTCGGCGACCCCTTCGACGGTCAGCCCGTCGTAGCCCTTCTCGGCGACCAGCCTCAACGTCGCATCGAAGATCTCCTGCTGCTTCCTCGGCGCCATGCGCCTCATTCTCTCCCGGTGAACGCCGTGAGCACGCCGAGCCCGAGGTAGACGACGCCGCTGACGTACCGCAGGCTCCTGGCGGCCCGGTCGAGGCGGCGGCCCAGGGCGCCGGCGGTGAGTGCGTACGCGACGTCGGAGACCAGCCCCAGGAGCATCAGCGTGAGGCCGAACACCACCACCTGCAGCGCGGGCGAGCCCGACTCCGGGTGCACGAACTGCGGCAGGAGCGCCAGGAAGAACAGCAGGGTCTTGGGGTTGAACACGTTGACCAGCACGCCTTCGAGGAACACCTTGCGCAGTGGCTGCGGCTGCGGGCGTCCCGCCTGCGCCTGCTTGCTGGTGAACGCCCGGAACGCCAGGTACACGAGGTAGGCGACGCCGGCCCACTTGATGACCGAGTACAGCGTCGCGGAGCGCGCGATCACGAACGACAGGCCCGCGGCGGCGGCCGCGATGTGCACGAGCGTGCCGAGCTCGATGCCCAGAGCGCTGACCAGGCCCGCCGACCGGCCCTGGGTGAGGCCCCGGGCGGTGATGTAGAGGTGGTTCGGCCCGGGGATGAGGACGAGGACGACCGAGGTTGTCAGGAAGAGGGTGAAAGTCGCGGGAGATATCACGAAAGAGCAGCGTAGGATGGTCTTGGTATGTCGAAGAGGGCCAATCCCGGGCCGGTTTCCCGGACCAATGCGTTGTCAGCGGGCTCTGGCATAGTTTCTGGCGTGAACGGTCTTCTTGTCGGGCGCTCCGCGGAGCTGGCCGGCCTCGTGCGGGTGCTCGCCGCCGCCGGCGACGGCATGGCGGGGGTGGCGCTCGTCGGTGGTGACGCCGGCATCGGCAAGACCCGGCTGATCAGCGAGCTGGCCGCCGAGGCCCGCGAGCGCGGGTTCAACGTGCTGGTCGGGCAGTGTGCCGAGCTGGGCGACGCGCTGCCGTACCTGCCGCTGGCCGACGCCCTGCGCGGCGCCGAGCCGGCCGTGCGCGAGGCCGCCGCCGCCCACCCCATGCTGGGCCAGCTCCTGCCGGGCACCGAGAGCGCCCCCTCGACCGGGCTCACGCAGCAGCGGCTGTTCGGCTCGCTGCTGGGGCTGCTCGCCGACGTGCAGCCGGTGCTGTTCGTGATCGAGGACCTGCACTGGGCCGACCGCTCCACCCGCGACCTGCTCGTCTTCCTCAGCCGCATGGTGCAGAGCGAGCGCGTCTGCGTCGTCGGCACCTACCGCACCGACGACCTGCACCGTCGCCATCCGCTGCGGTCCGTGCTGGCGGAGCTGAAGCGCCTGCCGACCGTGATGAGCCTGGAGCTGGGGCCGCTCGGCTCCGGCGAGATGTCCGACTATGTCGCGACTTTGGGAGACGTCGACGCCCAGGGGCTCGGTCTCATCGTCTCCCGCGCCGACGGCAACCCGTTCTATGCCGAAGAGCTGTTCGCGGCCATGGCCGAGGGCGACACCCTGCCCGACGGGCTGGCCAGCCTGCTGATGTCGCGGGTCGAGGTGCTGTCGGAGGCCGGGCAGCGGGTGCTGCGGGCCGCCGCCGTGGCCGGCCGCCGCGTCGAGGACGAGCTGCTGCGCGAGGTGTCCGGGCTGCCGCTGGCCGAGTTCGAGGAGGCGGTCAGGGAGATCGTCTCGCGCGGGCTGCTCAAGGTGCAGGGCCACGGCTACACCTTCCGCCACGCCCTGCTCCAGGAGGCCGTCTACACCGACCTGCTGCCCGGCGAGCGCACCCGGCTGCACGCCGCGTTCGCCCGCCTGCTCACCTCTCCGGCCGAGCTGGCCCACCACTACCTCGCCGGCCACGACCTGGCCGGCGCGCTCGCCGCCTCCGCCGAGGCGGGCCGGGCCGCCGAGCGCGTCGGCGCGCCCGCCGAGGCCCACAGCCACTACGACCGCGCGCTCAGCCTGTGGGAGCGCGTCGACGACGCCGAGCGCCTGGCCGGCGAGAGCCGCGTGAAGCTGGCCTTCCGCAGCGCCGTCATGGCCGCCGACAGCGGCGACAAGCACCGGGCCGTCACCCAGCTGCGGGTGCTGCCGCAGACGTCCGAGGTCAGCGAGCGGCTGGCCTACTACCTGGTCGAGATGGACGCCGACGAGAGCGCCGTCGGGGCGGCCGAGCGGGCCGTCGAGAGCGCCAAGGAGCCCGCCGCGCTCGCCCGCGCCCTGGCCACCCTCGCCCGCACGCTCCTGTGGTCCCCGCGCAGCCAGGAGGTCGAGGGCCTGTGCGCCAGGGCGCTCGAGACCGCCCGCGCGGCCGGCGCCAAAGACGCCGAGGTCGGCGCGATGCTCACGCTCGCCACGTTCGTCGAGCTGCGCGGCGACCTCACCAGGGCGCACGAGCTGGTCGACGCCGCCATGGCGCAGCCCACCGGCGACCTCGCGATGGACCTGCGGGCCCGCTTCCACCACGCCCGCATCCACTACGAGCAGGGGCTGCTCGACCACGCCGCCGAGGTCGCCGACGACGGCATCCGCATGGCGTCCGAGACCGGCCTCAAGTGGAGCACCTACGGCACCGACCTGCGGTTCCTGCGCTTCCTCATCCACTACGCGGCCGGCGAATGGGACCAGGCCGAGACCATGGCGGCCGGCTTCGGCGCGCGGGTCGGCACGGTGCCCGAGGCCATCCTGTCGTCGTTCGCGCTGTTCATCGAGGTCGCGCGGGGGCTGCCCGTCGTCGAGGGGCGGCTGAGCTGGCTGCGGCCGTTCTGGTCCGACCCGCTCGTCTCCTACATCTCCCGCGGGCTGGCCGCCGAGCACGCCCTCTGGCACGGCGACCCGGTCACCGCCCTCGACCACGTCCGCGCCGTCATGGCCAAGCAGATGGACGGCGAGTCCGGCAACGTCCGCATGGCCGCCATCGCGCTCTGGGCGCTGGCCGAGCTGGGCACCACCGAAGGCGCCGACGACTGGCTCGCCCACGCCCGCCTCGCCGTCGAGTCCGGCCCCACCGGGCAGGGCGGCCACCTCGGCCCCGAAGGGCTCGCCTGGGCGCTGCGGGTCGAGGCCGAGTGGCACCGCGTGCACGGGCGGCTCGACGCCGAGCTGTGGCGGCGCGCCGTCGAGGCGTTCGACATCGGGTTCGTGTACGAGACGGCGCGCGCCCGCTGGCGCCTGGCCGAGGCGCTGCTCGCCGCCGGCGACCGGGAGGCGGCGCAGGCGGAGTGGGAGCTGGCCAGGGAGACGGCGGGCAAGCTGCGCGCCGCGCCCCTGGAGAACGCCCTGCTCGACTTCGGCCGCCGCGCCCGCTTCGCCTCGGGGGGCGGGGCCGGCTCGCACGGCGACGGCGGGCTCACGGCGCGGGAAATCGAGGTGTTGCGGCTGGTGGCCGAAGGGCTGACCAACCGGGAGATCGCGGAGCGGCTGTTCATCGCGCAGAAGACGGTGAGCGTGCACGTGTCCAACATCCTCGGCAAGCTCGACGTCTCCACCCGCACCCAGGCCGCCGCGGCCGCCCGCCGCCTCGGCCTTCTGGGCTGACCACCGCCCCGGTTGTCTGGCGCCTCGCCGTGCCGTCCCGGCCGCCGTGCCACGGCGGGGGCCGCCTTGTGGCGGGGCGCCGCTTCGTCAGGGGCGCCCGGCGGCGGCGGGTTCGTGAGGGCGTTCGCGCAAGGGGCGGGTTCGTGAGGGCGTTCGCGCAGGGGCGGGTCAGGGCTGGGTGAGGGTGACGGCGTCGATGGACTTCAGGGCGCCGAGCTCGTCGGCCGTCATCCAGACGGCGCTGATGCGTCCGTCCGTGAGCGTCATGACGTCGATGACCCGCAGGTCCAGGAAGCGGCCCGTGGGTTTCAGCAACCCCGCCGAGGTGGCCATCGGGCCGACGTGCTTGCCGCGGGACCGGGCGACGAGCACGAGCTTGTCCGGCGTCTGGAAGACCTCCAGCAGCTCCTGCCGGACGTCCTCGAACATCGCCTGGACGGCCCTGGCCCTCGACACCAGCTCTGAGGCGGGCATCGGGGAGCCGTTGACCAGGACCGGATCGGTGTAGTACGCGCGGAAGGCCGCGGCCGCCGCCTCGTCGTCGGGAGGCAGGGGGTGGGTCCACAGCCGCAGCAGAGCTTCGACGTCGATGGCCATGCCGCCAGTGTGCGCCGCGGACCGCCCCGAGGCGAGACCCAGCCGGGAGCGGGTCCGGTCCGGATCTCACCCCGGGGCGGGATCTCAGCGGAAGCGCGTCCGGTCAGGACCGCATCCCGAGGCGGGACCTCAGCCCGAAGCGCCGCCGGCCAGGATCGAGGACACGTCGAACTTCTGCTTCAGGTAGCCGAACTCCAGCATGAGGTCCGCCACCCGCTGCACCCGCGCGGGGTCCACGGTGGTGGTGAAGCCGCCGAGCTTCATGGTGGAGGCCGTCGCCTGGTCGATCTTGGTGTACTTCAGGAGCGCGGCGGTGACCTGGGTGGAGTCGGAGCGGGCCAGCTCGGTCGCCTTGCGCAGGGCGCGCTGGAAGGCGGCGACGGTCTTCGGGCTCTGCTGGGCGAAGGCGTCCGTGACGAGGTAGCCGGCGATGGGGAAGTCGGTCAGCGTGCCGGAGAAGATGTCGGTGAGCGTGACGGCGCCGAGCGTCTTGGCCGCCGCCTGGTGGAACGGCTCGGGCAGCAGGGCGACGTCCACCTGCCCGCTGTCCAGCGCCCCGGCCATCTCGGGGAACGGCCGCTCGACGAACTTGACGTCCTCCGGCCGCAGCCCGGCGGTCTTGAGCAGGGCGGAGACGGAGAGGGTGGAGATGTTGTTGAGGGTGTTCACGCCGACGGTGTGGCCCTTGAGGTCGGCGATCTCGGTGATCGGCGAGCCCTTCTTCGTCATGAGCAGGAAGTTGCCGGGCTGCGCGGTGTACGCGGCGCCGACGATCTTGATCTTGACGGTGCCGCTGGCCGAGGCGAGCAGGGCGGAGACGTAGTTGCTGTGCAGGATGTCGATCTTGCCGGAGACCAGGTCGGGCATCGCCGCCGCCCCGCCCGAGATCAGCTCCGTCTGGACCTTGAGCCCTTCGGCGGTGAAATAGCCCTTGTCGATGGCGATCTGTATGGGTGCCACCTCCGGGAGCGGCAACATCCCGATTCTGATTTCGGTCTTTTCCCGGCCATTGGTCGGCGGGGCCGAATTTCCTCCTCCACCGCAGGCGGTCAACACGAGTGCCGCGACGCAGAGGGCGGACAAACGCCGGAAACCTAACATGAACGCTCCTCGGTGGGTAAACGCGTCCGATAAGGCCGATCTGCGAGCCTAACTCCGCCGTGCCACAAAATCGCTACATTTTTGCGTCATGCCAGGTGAGCGCTCTTTTCTCCAGAAGCAGAAAGCCCTGGTTCAGCAGATAACCCAAGATCCCGAGCAGCACGATCGCCCCCCACACGCCCGGCAGGTCGAACGCCCGCTGCGCCGCCCGCAGCTGGAACCCGATGCCCTCGGTGCTGAAGAACTCCGCGATGACCATGAGGATCAGCGCCAGCGACAGGCTGAGCCGCAACCCCGCGAAGATCTTGGGCGCCGCCGACGGCAGGATGACGCGCGCGAGCCGCTGCCCGCGGCTCAGCCCGAACACCCGCGCCGTCTCCAGGTGCCCCGGCTCCACGCTGCGCGCCCCGTCGGCCGCGTTGAACAGCACCGGCCACACGATCCCGAACGTGATCGTGGCCACCTGCATCCGCGTGCCCGTCGAGAACAACGCCAGGAACATCGGCAGCAACGCCGGCGCCGGCAGCGCCCGGCCGAACTGGATGATCGGATCCAGGAAACGGTAGAGCAGCGGCGAGCGGCCGATGGCCACGCCGAGCGTCACCCCGCCGGCCCCGGCCAGCACCCAGCCCGCCAGCAGGCGTCCCAGGCTCTGGGGGAAGTTGGCCAGGGCGGTGTCGTTCAGCCAGAGCGTGGCGGGTGAGCCGGTGAACCACAGCTCGCGCATGTGGGTGACGATGAGCGACGGCGGCGGGAAGAACGGGTGCTGCGCGGCGCGCGTGGCCAGCTCCCACACGAGGAGCACGACCGGCACGATCCACAGCCGGGCCAGCCGCGACAGCGCCGCCCGGAGCGCCGTGCCGACCCGCGCCCGGAGCGCCGTGCCGACCCGCGCCCGGAGCGCCGTGCCGACCCGCGCCCGGAGCGCCGTGCCGGCCCGCGGGCCGGTCGAGGGCCTGGTCGACGGGCCCTTCGTCGGGTCGGGGCGCCGGGTGGTCATCGGGCCGTTCCCGGGTGCCAATGGAAGATGCGGCGCTCCGCCCAGACGAACGCGCCGTTCGTGGCGATGCCGAGCAGCCCGGCCCAGACGGTGGCCGCGACGGTCAGCGTGAGGCCGTCCGGGCTGCTGCCGGCCAGGATGATGAACGCGCCGATTCCGTCCGAGCCGCCCGCCAGCAGCTCGGTGCTGATGGCCAGGATGAGCGCGATCGTGGCCGCCACCCGCACCCCGGTCGCGATGAACGGGGCCGTGCTCGGCAGCGAGACCCGCAGCAGCACCGCCAGCCGGCCGAAGCCGAACGTCCGCAACGTCTCCTTGGCCAGGGGATCGACCTCCCTGAGCCCGTACATGGTGTTGATCAGGATCGGCCACGTGGACGCGTACATGATCATCGCGATCTTCATGTCCAGCCGCTCGGTGAACACGAACGCCGCGAGCGGGATGAGCGCCACGGACGGGATCGGCCGCAGGAACTCGATCACCGGCCGCAGCGCCCGCTCCACCGCCGGCACGCTGCCCAGCAGCAGCCCGGCCGGTACGGCGACCGCCACCGTCAGCGCCAGCCCCAGCGCCCACGCGGCAAAGGTGGCGCCGACGTCCAGCAGGAATTCCGGATCGGCCGCCAGCCCGGCCGCGGTGACCAGCACCGTGGAGGCGAGCGGGAATTGCGCGGTGGAAACGAGCCCGAGCCGGCCGGCCGCCTCCGCGAGAAGGAGCAGGCCGGTCACGCCGAGGAAACCGCAGAATAACGCGCTGTCGAATGGACGCCGGAAAAGCAGCCGGGGGATCAACAGATCGCCCCGGTGGGGAGAAATGCCATGAAGCTCTCCATATTCTCCGAGACGGTGAATATGGAGCCAGCGTAACGATCAGTTGTGCGAATCGGCGAGTGCCTGCCGTTGCCCCGGGGGGGCCGGGTTCAGCGGGTGGCCTCCAGGAGGAGGCCGGGGTCGCCGAAGTTGCCGGACTTCAGCAGCAGCGCCGGGCCGGACGGGACGAAGATCCAGGGGACGCCCCGTGCCGCCTCCGCCCCGATCACGCCGCCGGGCACCCCGAGCGCGCTCACCACCGCGCCTGACGTCTCGCCGCCCGCCGTGACCAGGCGGGTGACGCCCCGCTCCACCAGCCCCCGCGCGATGCGGCCGATGGCCGACTCCAGGAGCGCCGCCGACCGCTCGGCCCCCAGGGCCTGCTGGACGCGGCGCAGCTTCGCCGGCTCCAGCGACGAGTAGATCAAAGGCGCGCCGTCGCTCGCGTCGAGGGCGTCGTACCAGGCCAGAGCGCGCCGGGCGAGCGAGTCGGCGTCCTGGTCGGTCAGCGCGTCGAGCCGGTGCGCCGGCCGGCCCGCCTCGATCATCACCTGGACCTGCTCCAACGTGCGGGACGAGCAACTGCCCGCCAGCACCGCGGCCGGCCCCGACGGCTCGGGCGCGGCCGTCTCCTCCTGCCCGGCCGCCCCGGCGCGGGCCGCGGCCAGCCCGCCCGCGAGCCCCGCCGCGCCCGCCACCAGCGGCGCGCGGACCAGCGCGCGACCGGCTGTCATCAGGTCCTCCTCCGCCAGCGCGTCCACGAACGCGTACCGCACCCCCTGCTCGCGCAGCTCCGCCAGCCGCCGCTCGACCGCCTGCCCGCGCACGTGCGGCAGCGTCACCACCCCCGACCGGTAGGCGCTCTGGGCCTCCAGCAGGCGCGGCAGGTACGAGTCGGTCATCGGGGTGAGCGGGTGGTGGCGCATGTGGGACTCGCCGAGCAGCACGTCCCCGACGAACAGGTAGCCGTTGTACTGCGTGCGGCCGTGCTCCGGCGAGCTGGGCGTCATCGGGACGATGGGCGCCTCCAGCGCGTCGGCCAGCGCGTCCAGCACCGGGCCGATGTTGCCCTCCGGAGTGGAGTCGAACGTGGAGCAGTACTTGAAGTAGACCTGCTCGGCGGCGCCGTGCGCGCGCAGCCAGCGCAGCGCGCGCAGGGAACGGGCCACCGCGTCGGCCTTGTGGACCGTGCGGGTCTTGAGCGCGATCACGACGGCGTCGTGCTCGGGGGGCTGGGCGCCCTGCGGCGGGAGCCCGAAGTAGAGGAGGGTGCGGAGGCCCCGGCGGCGCAGTGCCACGGCGACGTCGGTCGCGCCGGTGAAGTCGTCCGCGATGGCGCCGATCATGGGTGCCCCGCCGGGCTGGTGTCGATGCTGTCGTCCTGCGAGTCGAACATGATGCCGACGTTATCCGCGTCCGGTCACCGGACGGTCCCGCGCCCCCGCTGCGGTACAAATCGTGACGGTATGCCGCATAACGGTCAGCTCGTGATGGTCTGGTCGCGCAGCTCGAAGTAGCTGGTGTGGTCGGTCTGCAAGTAGGCGTGGAAGTTCTGGGCCATGCGGCGGGCCGACTTGTCGGCGGTGACGATCGTGACGACCACGTAGTTCCTGGACGCGCCCGAAAGGATCTTGCCGTAGACGTACCGGGTGAGGGCCTTGTCCTGGCGCCACTTGACGGCGTCCGACGACAGCTTCGCCAGCCGGTCGGCCGTCGTCTTGGCGGCCTGGTCCGTGGGGAAGGACAGGATGACCTGCACCGCCTTCAGGTGGCCGCTGTAGGCGGAATAGGCGAGCTGGACCGCCCTCCGGCACTTGTTCTTCGCCAGCACGCCCTGGCCGTCCACCGGGGTGCACGAGCTGTACGTCCAGCCGCCGACCTTGTCGGCCTTGAACTTGATGCCGCCCAGCGCGAAGTTCCAGTCGTCGAACTCCTGGTGCGTGATCGGCGAGCCCGGCTGCGCCTGCTTCGAGGTCGCCGGGGTGTCGTCCGGGGTCGTGGAGGGGGAGGCGGAGGGAGCCGTCGTGGGCTGGTCCGACGGGTCGGGGGTCTGCGGCGGTGTGGGGTCGGACGTGGTGGGGGTGCTGCTCGGCAGGGCGACGGTCGGTGCCGGGCCCGGGGCGTTCAGGTACGCGTACGCGGCCCAGCCGCCGCCCCCCAGGAGCAGCACGGCCAGGCCGGCCACCAGGGCGATGAGCAGCACGTTGGCGCCCTTGGCCGGGGGAGCGGGCGCATACCCCGGCGGCCCATACGGCGGTCGCGGCTGCCCTCCGTGCGGCGGCTGGCCTGCGTATGGCGGCTGGCCTCCGTGCGGGGGCTGGCCCGCGTGTGGCGGCGCACCGAGCCCGTACGTGTTCTGTGCGGCAGGCGCCGCCCCGGGTGCCTGGGGGGCCGGGGCGGTGGGCGGTTGCCCGTAGCCCGGTTGCCCGTAGCCGGGCTGTCCATAGCCGGGCTGTCCGTAGCCTGGTTGCTGCGGGCCGGGGCCGTAGGGCGGGTGGCTCGGGCCGGGCTGTTGCGGGCCCTGGCCGGGTGGCGGGCCGTAGCCCTGAGGGGGGCCGTAGCTCGGGGGAGGGCCGTAGGCGGGTGCGGGGGCGTGGCTTCCTTGCGGCGCTCCCTGGCCCTGTGCGCCGCCCCACGGTCCTGGCTGGTGGGGCTGGGGTTGCGGAGGCTGCGGAGGGTGTGCCATGCCCCCATTGTGGTGCAGCCCCCCACCTTCTGCCCCAATTACCCCACCAATCGCCACACGGGACAGCCCGGCACCCCCGCGATGCTTTGGTCGTCCGCCCCCAGACCAAGGTCGGATGCCCGGCGGGGCCGGCCATCCGTAGCTTCGGCGGCATGACAGAAGTGCGCACGCCACACGCCGGCGGCCGAATCCATGAGGTGGACGTGGTGCGCGGGTTCGCGCTCGCGGGCATCCTGGTGGCCAACATCGGCTTCTTCGCCGACCCCGGCTACGCCGTGAACGGCACCCTGCCCATGCCCGGCGGCCCGGTGGCCTTGGTCGTCACCACGCTCGTGCTGAGCAAGTTCTACATCGTCTTCTCGTTCCTGTTCGGCTACTCGTTCACGCTGCAGATGCGCTCGGCGCAGCGGGCGGGCGTGAGCGTGCGGGCCAGGACGTTGCGCCGGTGCCTGGGCCTGTTCGTGATCGGTGTCGCGCACGGGGTGCTGCTGTGGATCGGTGACATCCTCACCCTGTACGCGGTGCTCGGCCTGGTCCTGCTCGCGTTGCGCGGCATCCGGCCGAGGACGGCCGTGGTGACGGGCACGGTCATCGTGGCCGTGCTGGCCCTGCTGTGGGCGGGGCTGGCGGCGCTGTCCACGCTCGACCCGGCCGCCGGCCAGGCCCCGCCCGCCGACCTGGCGGCGGCCCGCTCGCTGGCGCTGGCCACCGGCAGCCCGCTCGACGTGCTGACCCTGCAGCTGGAGCTCTACCCGCCGCTGGTCGCGATGGTGTGGATCTTCCAGGGGCCGATGGCGCTGGCCATGTTCCTGTTCGGGCTGGCGGCGGGCAAGGCGCGGGTGCTGGAGGAGACCGGGCGGTGGTGGCACCTGGCGCGGCGCGTCCAGTGGATCGGGTTCGGTCTCGGCCTGCCGGGCGGGGTGCTGCTCGCGGTGACGTCGTCCATGCCCGGTATGGGGGAGCTGGTGGGGCAGGCGGTGAGCACGGTCACGTCGGTGCCGCTGGCCGCCGCGTACGTGGTGACTTTGCTGCGCGTGACCCGCCGCTTCCCCGCGGCCGGGCGCGCGCTGGCGCCGGCGGGGCGGGTCGCGGCCTCCAACTACGTCGGGCAGTCGGTGCTGTGCTGCCTGGTCTTCACCGGGTACGGCCTGGCGCTGGCGGGCAGGCTGTCACCGCTCGCCGTGATGGGCGTGGCCCTGGCCATCTACACGTTCCTGCTGGCGCTGAGCGCGTGGTGGCTGCGCACGCACCGCTACGGCCCGGTCGAGTACGTGCTGCGCCGCGTCACGAACGGTGCTCAGGCCACGGCGGCGCAGCGGCGGTAGCGGCCGGGCGGCACGCCGAACTCCCGCTTGAATGCGTTGCCGAACGCGAACTCCGAGGTGTATCCCACCCGCTCGGCCACCTCCGCCACCGACGCGTCGGTCTCGCGCAGCATGCGGGCCGCGCTCGCCAGCCGCCACCAGGTCAGGTACGCCAGCGGCGCCTGCCCGACCAGGGCCGTGAAGCGCCGCGCGAAGCCGGCGCGGGACAGGCCGGCGTGCGCGCCCAGCGACTCGACCGTCCAGCGGCGGCCCGGCTCGCAGTGGATGGCGTTGAGCGCGCGGCCGATGGCGGGGTCGGCCAGCGCGGCGGCCCAGCCGGACAGCGTGCACGGCTCGTCGCCGCCCTCGAACCAGGCCCGCAGGATGTACAGCTGCAACATGTCGAGCAGGGACGACACGACGGTGTCGGCGCCGGGTCGCGGGTTCTCGATCTCGCCGGCGAGCAGCTGGACGGCGGACCTCAGCTCGGGCTGGCAGCCGAGCTTGGCGGGCAGGTGGATCACGGCGGGCAGCGAGCCCAGGATGGGGTGGATGCGATCGGGGGCGGTGTGGTAGCCGCAGGACAGGATCACCGTCTCGGCCCCCTCGCCCTCGAAGCCGGCCGAGGAGAACAGCTCGGAGTGCGGCCCGCAGTCCGACTCCGTCAGCGGCGTCGAGGGGTCGTCGGCCAGCCCGAACCCGTCGCCGTGTGGCAGGAACACCACGTCTCCCACGCCCAGCCGGACCGGCTCGCCCGCCTCGGGCAGCAGCCAGCAGGACCCCCGCAGCACCACGTGGAACCCGGCGGACCCGGGCGTCGTGGGGAACGCCCGCCCCCAGGGCGCCCGCCACGAGATGCGGGAGGAGACCGGACGCCCGGTCCGCATGAACGCGACCACGTCGCTCAGCACATCCATAAGTGACGAGTCTAACCCCTGAGACGATCGCGTATAAAACTGAGCTGACAACGCATTCAGTATCTCAGCCTTCCCTCGTAAGGTGATTCGGGTAACCGAACCCCTGAGAGGAAGCACTGACATGCAGAAGGTAGGCATCATCCTGGGCAGCACCCGTCCCGGACGCAACGGCGACGTGGTGGCGCAGTGGGTGCACGATCTGGCGGTCAAGCGGGGCGACGCCGAGTACGAGATCGTCGACCTGAAGGACTACGACCTGGGCCACCTGGACGAGCCCCAGCACCCCGCCATGGGTGAGTACCAGCACGAGCACACCAAGCGCTGGTCGGCCAAGATCTCGTCCCTGGACGCGTTCGTGTTCGTGACCCCGGAGTACAACCACTCCTTCCCGGGCGCGCTCAAGGACGCGATCGACTTCCTGTACGCGGAGTGGGCCAACAAGGTCGCCGGGTTCGTCGGGTACGGCGTGGACGGGGCGCCGCGGGCGATCCAGCACCTCAAGCACGTCCTTGGCCTGCTCAACGTGGCCACCACGTCCGGATCGGTCGGGCTGTCCATCCACACCGACTTCGTCGACGGCTTCAACCCCGCCCCTCACCACGAGGACCGGCTCAACGGCGTCCTCGACCAGGTGCACACGTGGGGTACGGCCCTGCGCCCGCTGAGGGGGTGACCGTCATTACGTATTCATCCGGCCATGCCGCCCCTCTAGGGAAGCACGATCCTGGAGCAGGGGGTGAGCATGCGGCTGGACCTCGCCGGAGCGGCCGCGCCCAGGATCGCCGAGACCCCCGCCGAGCCGAGCGCGGTCTTGCTGCGGGGCAGCGCCCTGCTCGGCGGGTATCTCTGCCCGGCCGCACCCCGGCTGGCGGGTCTCTCTCCCCGGCTGGGCGGGTATCTCTCCCGGCCGCACCCCTGCTCGGCGCGCATCTCTCCCGGACGCGCCCCTGGCTCGGCGGCGGAGGGGCCCTCAGCTCGCGGAGGGGCCCTCAGGTCGACTCGGCCACGATGGCGGCGAGGGTCTGGGCGGTGGTGAAGTCGGGGGCGAGCCGGTTCTTCGTGACGGCGAACGCCACGCCCGTCGCGGTGTCGGCGCAGGCGTAGCTGCCGCCGCTGCCCGCCCACCCGAACACGGTCGGCGTGTCGTCGGGATCGGTGCCGACGCGGCCGACGGCGTAGCCGTTCGCGAGCACGGCGCGGTTGCCGAACACCCGGTCCACGTCGTCCACGACGGGCGTGCCGACCTCGCGCAGGCGCTCCGCCGAGATCAGCCGCACACCGTCGACGGGGCCGAGCAGCGCGGCGTACATGCGGGCCGCCGCCCGCGCGGTGAACTGGCCCGCCGCCGGGATGGCCGCGGTCAGCACGTCGGCCCGGTTCCCGAACGCGGCCGTGGGCAGCACGCCACGCGGCGCCACGGCGAGCACGGGCGAGCCATCAGGTGGCGCGGCGCCGTTCCCTGGTGCGTCTTCGAGGCGGGCGAGCCGTCGCAGCTCGGCCCGCGGCACGCCGAGGAACAGCTCGCCGGGCACCTTCAGGGGCGCGGCCACCTCGTCCGCGAACGCCTTGGAGACGGGCACGCCGGTGACCCGCCGCACGACCTCGCCGACGATGTGGCCGAAGGTGTAGGAGTGGTAGCCGGTGCCGGTGCCCGGCTCCCACCACGGCCGGGCGTCCGCGATCAGGGCGCACATGTGGTGCCAGTCGCACAGGTGCTCGGGCGTGAGGTCCGGCGGCAGGCCGGGGACGCCGGTCGCGTGCGTCAGCGCGTCCCTGATCGTGGCGGTGTCCTTGCCGTGCGCGCCGAACTCGGGCCAGATCCGGGCGATCGGGGTGTCGTAGCGCAGGGCGCCGCGCTCGGCGAGCACGTGGACGAGGGTGGCGGTCAGGCCCTTGCCGGCCGAGAAGGCGTGGAACGGCGTGTCAGGGGTGACCGGCCGCCCGGTCGCGGGGTCGGCCAGCCCGGCGACGACGTCGGCGACCTGCTCGCCGTGCCGGTAGACGGCGATCTGCAGCCCGCGCTCGGCCCCGGAGCGGACGAGCGCGTCGGCGGTGTCCTGGAGCCTGCGTCGCAAGGCGGTCAAGGGCGCCTCACCGGGCTTCCGCGCGGTGCACGAGGGCGGCGATGCGGGCGGTGAGCTCGGGCCACAGCGCCCTGGGCAGGTTGTGGCCCATGCCGTCGACGACGACCAGCTCGGCCCCGGGGATGGCCGCCGCCGTGGCCCTGCCCCCGCTGACGTCGCACATCAGGTCGTCGGCGCCGTGGATCACCAGCGTCGGCACCCGTACGGAGCGCAGCCGCGCCGTGCGGTCGCCGGAGGCGATGACCGCGACGCTCTGCCGCGCCACCCCCGTGGGGTCGTAGGCCCGGTCGTAGGCGAGGGTGGCGCGCTCGCGCAGCTCGTCGTCGCCGGCCGGGTAGCCGGGCGAGCCGACGAGCCTGAACGCCCGGACCCAGTGCTCGATCACGTCTTCCCTGGTGCGCGGGGGCGGCCCGGTCATCCGGGCCAGGGCCTCGCGGTCGGCGCCGCCCACGCCGGGGGCCCCCGTGGTGCTCATGATCGAGGTGAGGGACCGGACCCGGGAGGGATGCTCGATCGCCACCGTCTGGGCGATCATCCCGCCCATGGAGGCGCCGACGAGGTGCGCGCTGTCGAGCCCCAGCGTGTCGAGCAGCCCGACGGTGTCGGCCGCCAGGTCGGACAGCGTGTAGGAGGCCGAGGACGCGTCGCCGGCCAGCGCCGCCGCCAGGTCGGGTTTCGGCGCGTCGTGGAAGTGGGTGGACAGCCCGGCGTCGCGGTTGTCGAACCTGATCACGTGGCAGCCCCGGGCGGCGAGCTCGGCGCAGAAGCCGTCGGGCCAGTGGATGAGCTGCCCGCCGGCGCCCATCACGAGCAGCACGGGCGGCGCCTGCGGGTCGCCGAGCCGTTCGTACGCGATCTCGATCTTCGACGGGCCGACGCCGAACGCCTTTTCCTCGCTCATTCGCGGCACCACCTCCTCACCGGCCATCGTATTTCTTCCGAATGGCCGCGCGGAAAGCCGCTGAATGGCGAGGAAATGCTTTTTTCAGGGCTTGCGCGCGACGCCCGCCAGCACGTTGTCATGGGTCAGGTCCTGGCGGATGAGGTCGCCGGGCTGGCCGCGCCATTCGGCCAGCGGCACCAGGCCGGGCTCGATGAGCTGCAGGTCGCCGAAGTACGACGCGATCTCGGCCCGCGTGCGCCAGCGGCCCGTGCCCGAGGTTCTTGTTGAAGTCGCGCTCGGCCTCCACGGCGATCCTGGACGCCTCCGGGTGCTCGTCGCCGGGGTTGTGGAAGTGCACGATGGCGAGCCGGCCGCCGGGGGCGAGGACCGAGCGGAAGCGCTCCATCACGCCGGAGGGGTCCTCGTCGTCGTTGAGGTGGTGCAGGACGGAGACGAGCAGCAGCCCGAGCGGCCTGCCGAAGTCGAGGTGCGCGCGGACCTCGGGTGCTCCAGGATCCCGGACGGGTCGCGGATGTCACCGGGGACGACGGTGGTGACGTCGTTCGTGGTTGCCCTGCGTGAGCAGCCCGGAGCCGAGATCGAGAAACTGCCGGATGCCGGCCTCGGCCGCCATGTGGTGCACGGCGCGGCGCAGGAACGCCCGGTTGGCCCGGCCCGCCTCCCGCGCGTCGGGGGCGATCTTCAGTGCCTCCTCGGCCACCCTGCGCTCGACCTCGAAGTTGTCCTTGCCGCCGAGGAAATAGTCGTAGACGCGGGCGATGCTGGGCTTGGTGGGGCCTACTCCGGGTGGCACCCATTCCTGCATGAACCGAAATCGTAGGCCGAAGGGCGGGGGTGCCAAGCGGGTGATTCATCAGAAATTCGTCGGAGTTTCCGTGGACCCGGCGGTGACGTTGTTCACCGTGCTCACGGCCGAAAAACCGGCCAGGAATCCGCTGCTGGTCGTCCACGGCGGCCCCGACTGGGACCACTCCTACCTGCGCGACCCGCTCGTCCGGCTCGCCGACCACCATGACCTGATATTTCCGGACCTGCGGGGCTGCGGGCGGTCCACCCGGGGGCTCCCCGACGACCAGTACACGCCCGACGCCGCCACCGCCGACCTCGCCGCCCTCCTCGACGCGCTTGGCGTGACCCGGGCGGACGTGCTCGGCTTCTCCTACGGCGGCCTGATCGCGCAGCGCCTCGCCCTGGCGGCGCCCGGCCGCGTGCGCCGGCTCGTCATCGCCTCCAGCACCGTGCTGCCGGTGCCCGCCGACGCGTTCGACGGCTGGCCGGAACGCGCCCGCCGCACCGCCGCCGAGGCGGCCGTGTGGTCGGAAGCGGACGTGCGGTCCCAGGCGGACGTGCGGTCTCAGGCGGATGTGGCGTCCGACCCGGCGCTGCCGGGGCCCGGGCTGACGAGGGCGGCGGCGTTCGCGGGGGCCGAGGCGGCCGTCTGGCGCGCCGCGTCCCTGCCCGACTACCGCGAGCGCCTTTCCCGCATCCGCTTCTCGGCCGAGTGGCTGCGCCCGTGGCGGGCGGGCACGCTGCCCACCGCCCGCGTCGACGACGCACCGGAACGCCTGGCCGCGCTCGGCCTACCGATCCTGCTGCTGCACGGCCGGCAGGACATGACGTTCCCCGCCGCGCTGGCCGAGCGGGCCGCGCGGCTCATCCCGCACGCCCGCGCCGTGATCCTCGACGAGGCCGGCCACATGGCGCACGTGGACCAGCCGGGCCCGTGGCTGGAGGCCGTGTCCGCCTTTCTCCGGTGAAGGTCAGAACTGACGGCGCCGCACCAGCCACAGGCACAGCCCCACGAGCCCCAGGGTGAGCACGGTGTAGATGCCGCTCTCGTACCACTGCAGCGCCCAGAACCGGCTGGAGGGCTGGAAGGTGACGTCCTGCCGGTAACCCAGCCGGTTGGCCTCGTCGAGGCACAGGTCCCTGCCCTGCTCAGGCGGCCCTTCGACCGGCACACGGGGGCTGCAGGGGCCCGAGTCGGTGGCGACGGGGATGACGGCGCCGCCGGGAGGCGGCTCGGCCACGCTGACCAGGCCCGACGGGCCGATGACGCGGCTCGACAGCGTCCAGGCGCCGGGGTCCCCCGGCACCCGGCCGTCCGCGACCACGACCACGGCCCCGTCCGGGCCGCGCATGAGCTGGTCCACGTTCGCGGGCGAGAGCGCGAACGTGCCGTGCACCGGCGCGAGCAGGTGCGGCCTGACCAGGAGCGGCATGCCGATCTGGACGGCGGTGAAGAGCACCAGCGTGACGGCCATGGCGGGCAGGGGACGGCGGACGAGCAACCCCACGGTGACCCCGAGGGCGAACGCGAAGGCCGCGTACCCGATGGGGGCGACGCCGCGCCCGGCGAACACCAGCGGCCCCATCAGCGGGAAGCCCACCGCGGCGCGGTCGAGCGCGGTGGCCCACCAGCTAGCCAGGAGGCCGCCCAGCCCGCCGGTCACGGCGGCCGCCGCGCCGACGAGCGCGAGCTTGACGGCCAGCCAGCGGGTACGGGTGATGCTCTGGCTCCACACCAGCAGGTGCGTGCCCGCCTCCAGCTCCCGCGTGACCAGCGGCGCCCCCCAGAAGATCCCGACGAGGGCGGGCAGGAGGAGGGCGACGGCGGTGACGCCGACGAACGGGGTCTGGTGGTCGTCGAAGAACCGGTCGAGGAACCGCTCGCACGTGCCGCCCTGCCCACAGAGGGCGAGGCCGCGTTCGTACTGGTCGAGCAGGCTCGTGCGGCCGGCGGCGAGGAACGCGGCGAGCACGCCGAGCGCGGCGGCCGTCATGAGGGCGGCGGCCCGGAACTGCCGCCACGCCAGCCAGATCACCGCAGCACCGCCAGCGCGGGCCGGGCAGCGGGGACCGGCGCGGGGGCGGGGGCGGCCTGCTCCATGTAGGCCAGGACGAGGTCCTCCATGGTGAGCCGGCCGACCGACCAGGCCGGGTCGAGGATCGGCCCGGCGGTGCGGACGATCAGCGTGCTCTGCCGGTCGGTGTGGCGGGCGGAGACGACGTGCTGGTCCGCGGGCAGGCGGCCGGGGTCGCGGCGCGGGCCCGTCAACCGGTGGTGGGTGGCCAGCAGCTCGTCGACCTCGCCCGCGAGACGCACCCGCGAGTCGGTGAGCACGATCAGGTGGTCGCAGGTGCGTTCGAGGTCGGAGACGAGGTGCGAGGAGAGCAGCACGCTCAGCTCGTGCTCGGCGGTGGCCTCCATGAGGCCGCGCAGGAAGTCGCGGCGGGCCAGCGGGTCGAGCGCGGCGACCGGCTCGTCCAGGATCAGCAGCTCCGGCCGCTTGGCCAGGCCGAGGGTGAGGGCGAGCTGGGCGCGCTCGCCGCCCGACAACCGGCCCGCCTTGCGGCCGGGGTCGAGGCCGAGCCGCTCGATCCGCTCGCGGGCCAGCGCCGAATCCCAGCGGGGGTTGAGCCGGGCGCCGAGCCGCAGGTGGTCGGCCACGGTCAGGCCCGCGTAGGTGGGGGTGTCCTGGGCGACGAAGCCGATCCTGGACAGCTGCGCCGGGTCGGCGGGCGGGCCGCCGAGCACGGTGACGGTGCCCGACGTCGGGGCGAGCTGGCCGGAGGCGAGCTTCAGCAGCGTGCTCTTGCCCGCGCCGTTGGGCCCGACCAGGCCGACGACGCGCCCCGCCGGGAGGTCGAGCGTGCAGTCACGCAACGCCCAGCGCCGGCCGTACTTCTTGCCCAGGTCCTGGGCCTGTAAGGCAGCGGTCACGCGACGTCCTCCTGAGCCGTGTTCCGGAAGGTGGTCATGAACAGCGCCTCGATGCTCTCCTCGTCGAGCCCGGCGCGGCGGGCCTTGGCCAGCCAGTGCCGCAGCTCCTCGCGCAGCGGGCCGTGCGCGGCGAGCGTGGCGTCGGTCAGCGTCGCCGTCACGAACGTCCCGACGCCGGGCCGGGCGGCGACCAGCTTCTCGTGCTCCAGCTCCCGGTACGCCTTCAGCACCGTGTTGGGGTTGATCGCGAGCTGCGCCACGACCTCCTTGACCGTCGGCAACCGGTCGCCCTCACGCAGCAGGCCCAGCCGCATCGCGTGCCGCACCTGCCGGACGAGCTGCTGGTACGGCGACACGCCCGAGCCGCTGTCCAGATGGAACTCGATCACCGATTTCTCCATTTGACTAGTCTCGTGGTTCTTTCTAGGCCCCCGACCATACGGTGCCGGTAAAGAACCCGCCTCCGTCGCGGGACGGGTGCCCGGTCCGAGCGGTTCAAGTTCCCGCAAACAACCGCCGCACCCGGATTGGCAGCCCGGCGGCGCGGAATGATGCCGGGTTGTGGCGTCCCGTCCCCCCGAGGCACCCGGGGGAGTGATGAGCACCGAGACAGAGACGGCCGCCGCCGCGCGCAAGCTTCCGCTGCCGACCCTGACCGCCATGGTCGTCGGCTCCATGGTGGGCGCGGGCGTCTTCTCGCTGCCGCGCAACTTCGCCCAGGCCACCGGCGTGTGGGGGGCGGTGGTCGCGTGGGTGGTGGCCGGGTTCGGCATGCTCATGCTGGCCTTCGTCTTCCAGCTGCTCGCCGTGCGCAGGCCGGAGCTGAACGCGGGCGTCTACGCCTACGCGAAGGCGGGGTTCGGCGAGTTCCCGGGGTTCCTGTCGGCGTTCGGGTACTGGGCCAGCGCCTGCGTGGGCAACGTGTCGTACTGGGTGCTGATCAAGTCCACGCTCGGCGGGGTCGTGCCCGGCTTCGGGGAGGGGAACACGCTGCTCGCCGTGGGCATCTCGGCGATCGGCGTCTGGGCGTTCCACGCCATGATCATGCGCGGGGTGAAGGAGGCCGCCGCGATCAACAAGATCGTGACGGTGGCGAAGCTCATCCCCATCCTGCTGTTCGTCGTGATCCTCGCGGTGTCGCTGCGCGGCGGCGTGTTCGCCGGCAACCTGTGGGGCGGCGGGCGCAGCTCGGCGGGCGCGCTGTTCGAGCAGGTCAAGGCCACGATGCTGGTGACGGTCTTCGTATTCCTCGGGGTCGAGGGGGCCAGCGTCTACTCCCGCTACGCCCGGCGGCGCCAGGACGTCGGCCGGGCGACGGTGCTGGGCTTCCTCAGCGTGCTCGCGCTGTTCGCCTCGGTCTCGGTGCTCTCGTACGGGGTGCTGCCCCAGCGGGAGCTGGCCGGGATCCGCCAGCCGTCCATGGCCGGGGTGCTGGAGTCGGTGGTCGGGCCGTGGGGGTCGGCCTTCATCGGCGCCGGGCTGATCATCTCGGTGCTGGGCGCGTACCTGGCCTGGACGCTCATGGCGGCCGAGGTGCTGTACGTCGCGGCCAAGGACGACGACATGCCGGCCTTCCTCAAGCGGGACAACGGCCGGGACACGCCGGTGGCCGCGCTGCTGCTGACCAGCGGCCTCATCACCGCCGTGCTGGCGATCACCCTGTTCTCCGACGACGCCTTCGCCTTCACGCTCAAGCTGTGCAGCTCGTTGTCGCTGGTGCCGTACCTGCTGGCGGCCGCGTACGCGCTGAAGATCTCGCGCGTGCCGGAGCGCGGCCGGGACCTGCTGGTGGCGGTGCTCGCGGTCGTCTACACCGCGTTTCTGATCTTCGCGGCGGGGTTGAAGTTCCTGCTGCTGTCCTGCGTCATCTACGCCCCCGGGATGATCCTGTTCGTCCTCACCAGGCGCGAGCGCGGCAGGCCCGCCTTCTCGCCCGGGGAGCTGGTCCTGGCCGCCGTCATCCTGATCGGCGCGGTCGCCGGCGTCGTGGCCCTGGCGACGCGGCTGATCACCATCTGAGTGGAGAGCATCGTGAGCACGAGATTCGGCGTTCACTCCGAGGTCGGCAGGCTGCGGCAGGTGATCGTGCACCGGCCCGAGCTCAGCCTGAAGCGCCTCACTCCGTCGAACAAGGAGGCGTTGCTCTACGACGACGTGCTGTGGGTCAGCCGCGCCCAGATCGAGCACGACGAGTTCGTCCAGGTCATGCGGGAGCGGGGGATCGAGGTGCTCTACCACCAGCGGCTGCTCGCCGAGGCGCTGGACGCGGCGCCCGAGGCCAAGCGGCACGCGGTCGAGCGCATGGTCACGCACCTGACGGTCGGCCCCGCGCTCGTGGACGAGGTCCGCGCGGAGCTGGCCTCCTGGGACGGCGCCACGCTGGCCGCGCACCTGATCGGCGGGCTGACCAAGGAGGAGTTCCTCGACGCGGCGCAGGCGCGCAGGGAAGGCTTCGACGCGCGCTCGCTGGTCACCGCGACGGCGGGCACCGGCTCGTTCATCCTGCCGCCGCTGCCGAACTCGCTCTACCAGCGCGACCCGTCCGCCTGGTTGTACGGGGGAGTCGTGCTGAACCCCCTCTACTACCACGCCCGCCGGCTGGAGACGATCAACCAGAGCATCGTCTACCATTTCCACCCGATGTTCGCGGGCGACGACTTCGCGTACTGGTACCCGCCGATGGGCGACGACGGCGGCTTCGACGAGGAGGACTTCGGCCGGGCCTCGCTGGAGGGCGGCGACATGATGCCGATCGGCAACGGCGCCGTGGCCATCGGCATCAGCGAGCGCACCAGCCCCATCATGATCGAGCACCTGGCCATGGAGCTGTTCGCGGCCGGCGCGGCGACCCGGGTGCTCGCGGTGAACATCCCGCCCAGCCGCTCGTACATGCACCTCGACACCGTGTTCACGCTGCTGGACGCCGACAAGGCCACCGGCTACCCGCCCGTCGTCGACAACGCCGAGGTGTACTCGCTGCGCCCCGGCGACCGGCCGCGCACGGTGGAGGTGCACCGCGAGCCCGGCCTGGCCGCCGCGTTCGCCGACGCGCTCGGCATCGGCACGCTGGACGTCATCCCCACCGGCGGCGACGACCACCAGCGGGCCAGGGAGCAGTGGGACAGCGGCAGCAACTTCGTCGCCCTGGAGCCGGGGGTCGTGGTCGGTTACCACAAGAACGAGTTCACCAACAGGAAGCTGCGCGAGCACGGCGTGGAGGTCGTCGAGATCGAGGGCTTCGAGCTGGGCAAGGGCAGGGGCGGCGGGCACTGCATGACCTGCCCGATCCTGCGGGACCCGCTCTAGCGCAGGAAGGGGCGCAGCAGGGCCAGCAGCTCCTTGGGCCGGTGCAGCGGGATGATGTGGCCGCAGCCCTCGATGACGTGGCCGGTGAGGTCGTCGGCGATCGGGCGGAGCTGCCGCTCCAGTGCCGTGCCGACGGGGTGGGCGCCCACCGCCATCGCCGGCACCGTCAGGCGGGCGGCGGCGACGGCCTCGGCGATCTGGGCCGCGCTCTCCGGCAGCGCCCGGTAGTACGAGAACGCGCAGCGCAGCGCCTCCTTGCCGGTGTAGGCGGCGGTGAAGGCGTCCCGCAGGGCCGGGCGGATGCCGTCGCCGAGGGTGCCGGACTGCAGGAACCAGTCCACGTACGCGCTCTCGTGGCCCTCCAGGACCGTCTCGGCCAGGCCGGGGACGGCGTGGAAGCCGAACCACCAGGGCGGGCCGCCGGCGAGGAAGCTCTCGCCGCCGGGCAGCCGGCCCAGCAGGGACTCCATCACGACGAGCCGCCGCACCAGGCCGGGGTGCCGCATGGCGAGCAGGAACGCGGGCGGTGTGCCCGCGTCGATGCCCACCACGGCGGCCGGCCCGACGCCGAGGGCGGCGAGCAGGGCCGCGGCGTCCTCGGCCAGGGTGCCGGCGTCGTAGCCGGTCGCCGCCCGGCTGCTCGCGCCGAACCCGCGCATATCCGGGGCGATGACCCGGTGCCGGTCGGACAGGCCGGCCATGACGTCCGTCCACAGCTCCCACGTGTGCGGGAAGCCGTGCAGCAGCAGGAGGGCCGGGCCTGAGCCGGCCAGGGCGACGTTGAGCTCGATGCCGTTCACGGGGACACGGCGCAGCTCGGGCATGGGAAGCTCCAGGTGGAAGGTAGTAACCGAAGGTGACAAGCTCACGGTAGTCAACTAGCGTGAGCGCACCAAGACGGCACTTTCCCCTCAGGTGGTGAGCTCCAGGTGACCAGTAGCGGTGCGGCGCGGCGCGGAGACGTGTTCGACCCGGGGTGCCCGACCCGGCGGCTGCTCGACCGGGTCGGCACCAAGTGGACCTCGATGGCGGTCAAGGTGCTCGCGGAGGCGGCGCCGGGCGAGGTCCGGTTCGGGGAGCTGCGCCGGCGCATGCCCGGCATCTCCCAGAAGATGCTCTCTGTGACCCTGCAGAGCCTCGTCCGCGACGGCCTGGTGGCCCGCCGCGTCGAGCCCACGGTGCCGCCCTGCGTGCACTACCGCCTCACCGAGCTCGGCCTGTCGCTCGAAGTGCCGCTCGCCGCGCTGCGGGCCTGGGCCGAGGAGCACATGGCGGAGGTCGAGCGCAACCACCTTCAGGCCGCCGGGCAGGGCGGGAACAACGGCCGGGTGCCGGTCGAGTAGGCCGCCGGGTCGGTGAAGCGGCAGCCGTAATGGGGGTCGGCCACGGTGGCGGGGCGGCTCACGTCGTCGCCCTGGGGCCGCTTGCCGGTGCGCTGCCAGCGTACGAGGTCGTCCCAGGCGGCGCCGGCCTCGGCCGGGCTGAACTCGCAGTGCCCCACCGCCCGGATCGCCCGCTGCACCAGCAGCCCGGAGCGGCCGTTCCTGGCCACGTCGGCCCGGTAGTACTGCTCCATCGAGAACGGCACGAAGTTGTCGCCCAGGTCGTGCAGCGACAGCACGGGCACGGTGATCCTGCCGGTGACGGCGGGCACCTCCGTCAGCCGCCCCGTCCAGCGCGCGGCCGGGTCGGCGGGGTCGACGCGCTGCACGCTCGCGTTGACGTCCACCGGCGCCGACGGGCGGTAGACGGTGCCGCGGTTGGTGGCCACCCGTCCGGGCTCCTGCGCGAGCGGGCCGCCCTCGTCCGGCCCTGCCAGCCCGAACAGGAAGTCCTGCCAGTACGCGAACGCCGCCGACGCCCCCGGCCGCGGGCCGCCGCCGAGGTTGACGACGATGTCGCGGAACTGCCGGCCCAGCTCGTTGGCGGGCTCGGCCCCGCCGGTCAGGCCCAGCCGCTCCTTGA
The DNA here is from genome assembly GCF_012034275.1 of Nonomuraea composti. NCBI lineage: Bacteria > Bacillati > Actinomycetota > Actinomycetes > Streptosporangiales > Streptosporangiaceae > Nonomuraea > Nonomuraea composti. The sequence continues at coordinate 116,909 of NZ_JAATEP010000004.1, forward strand.
TCTCCGGGACGACCGAGGTCGCGTAGTCCGCCGGGATCGGGTACGCGGGCATGTCGGCCAGGTCCTGGGCGACGAGCTGGAAGTCGAGGAAGAAGTCGACCAGCTCATGGTCGCCGAGCACCCCGCACATCGGCAGCGCGGCGTCGTACACGCCGGGGAACTGCTCGATGGAGCGTACGGTGACGTGCCCGCCCATGGACACCCCGGCGAGGAACGTGCGGCGCGGCCGGCCCACCTCGCGCGTGAAGCGCGAGACGAGGGCGCGGGTGCTGAGCACGCCCGCCCGCACGTCGTAGCCGTTGGCGTAGTAGGAGGAGGCGGCCCAGGCGTAGCCCTGCTCCAGCAGCCGCTGCCGCAGGCCGTAGCCGGGCGGCTCGACGGTGAGCACCGTGGTGTCGCCGCGGTAGCCGTGCGCCCACATGACCAGCTCGCCGTTCCAGCGCGGCGGCACCTCGATGTCGAAGGCCGCGTGCTCGTGCACGCCTTGCAGGACCCGGCTGGGCCGGCCGCCGACGGTGGACGGGGCCAGGGGCGGGTTGTCGATCGTGTAGCCCGGCAGCGGCTGGTCGTCGGGGGTCGCTCCCGCGGCGGGCGTGGCGGGTAACGCGCACAGCACGGCGGCGAGAACGACCGAAAGGAGGGTGCGCATCGGTCGTCACCTTTCTTCCGAGGGGCTTTCGAGGGGCTTCCGAGGGGGCTTCCGAGGGGCGCGGCGCCTTCCTCGCTCCTCCCATGAGACACCAGAGGCCCCCACGGCTCCAGACCGTGTGAACCGGGTTATCGCCTGAGATCTGTGGGCTTTGACGGGTTGTTTGGGTTTAAGGAGGTAACTGAGAGTATTCGCATGGGTACGTCTGCTTCCGTCTAGGCGTTCACCCGAGCGGGGGGTCGCCGGACTCTGGCCGATCGATCCATGAATGGAAACGAGAGCACGTGAACACTCAAATTCGGCAATCGCGGCCCGGGCGTCGGCTCGCGGCACTAGCTCTGACCGGCGCGGCCGCCGGTGTCATGCTCCTTCCGGGGGTGGCCTGCGCGAGCGCCGGCTTCCCCGCCGTCCAGGCCGGGGGACCGCCGGCCGAGCCCGTCCGGCACGTCACCAAGACCAGGTACGTCCCGAGGGAGAAGCCGGTCCTGCACAACCCGCGCTACCACATGCCGCGGATCGACATCATCGTCCACAACGACAACCACTCGCGCAACGAGCACCGGCGCCACGACAACTTCAAGCACGAGGACGTCAAGGAAGAGCCGGTCAAGGACGACAAGATCGACCACACCCCGGTGAAGGAGGACCACGACCACGACAACGACAAGTGGTGGTGGCCGAACCTGGACTGACGCTCCAGCGGGGACCCGGGGGCCGCTTCCTGTCGGGGAAGGAGGAAGCGGCCCCTTGTCGTGGGCCCGGCGATGTACGTTTCATCGGCCCCGCCGGGCCGCCCCCGCGTAACCGCCGGTCAGGGCCTCGCGGGAGGGCGGCCCAGGCCGCGGACCTGGTTGGGGCGGCGGGCGAGCGGATACCGTCCGATCTTGACGACGCCTCGCCGCTGGAGCCCTGACATGCCAGGAAAACGCTGGGCAGTCCCCGCGCTGCTCGCCTTGTCCCTGCCCCTCCTGACAGCCCCCATGAGCGCCCCGCCGGCCACAGCGGCGACCTCCTCCGCGCAGGCCGCGGCGACCGTGCCGCTGGAGGAGATCAACGCCACCGCCACCCAGGTCGCCTTCGGCTTACGCCGCCCCACCGCGATCGCCGCGCCCGACGACGGGACGAAGCGGCTGTTCATCACCGAGAAGCGCGGCACCGTGCGCGTCTACCACCCCGACACCGGCTTGGCCCAGACGCCGCTCATCGACATCACCGCGTCGGTGGACGAGTCCGGCAACGAGCGCGGCCTGCTCGGCATCGCCCTCGCCCCCGACTTCGCCGGCAGCCAGAACCTCTACCTCGCCTACACCGCCCTGCCCGACGGCGCCGTCACCCTGGCCCGCTACCGGCTCGGCCAGGCGAAGCTCGAACCCCTCCTCTCTCAGGAGCACTCCGAGAACACCAACCACAACGGCGGCCAGCTCACCTTCGGCACCGACGGCATGCTCTACATGAGCATCGGCGACGGCGGCGGCGCGGGGGACCCCTTCGACAGCGGGCAGCGCCTCGACACGCTGCTGGGCAAGATCCTGCGCGTGGACGTGAGCAGGAGCTGCGGCGACCTGGCCTACTGCGTCCCGGCGGACAACCCGTTCACGAAGGTGCAGGGGGCGCGGGGCGAAATCTGGATGTACGGCGGCCGCAACCCCTGGCGCTTCTCCGTGGACCCGGCGGACGGCTCCCTGTGGATCGGCGACGTCGGTCAGGGCAGGTGGGAGGAGGTCGACCACGTCAAGGCCGGGCGGCAGGCGGGCGCGAACCTCGGCTGGTCCTGCTACGAGGGGCTGGAGGTGTTCGACCAGGCGCAGTGCCGCTCCGACGTCACCTACACCAAGCCCGTCTTCACCTACTCGCCGCACACCGGCGGCTGCGCCGTCATCGGCGGGCAGGTCTACCGCGGCAAGCAGTTTGCCGACCTGGTCGGCGGCACCTACATCGCGGCCGACTACTGCTACATGACCACGTGGGCGCTGCGCGAGAACGGCTCGGGCGGCTACACCGCGGCGGAGATCGGCGAGATGCCGACGCAGGTCACCGCGTTCGGCGCGACGCCGGAGGGCGAGTTGTACGTCGTCAACGACCTGCCCGGCGGCCTGCACCGGATCTCGTTCGAGCACGTCCTGCCGACCTGCAAGATCGCCTACACCGCGCGGACGTGGGGCACCGGCCTGACCATGGACCTCACGATCACGAACGTCGGCAGCACGCCCATCAACGGCTGGACGCTCCGCTTCCCGCTGGCGCGGGGCCAGAGCGTCATCTCCGACTGGAACACCGACCTGGTGCAGAACGGCGACATGGTCATCGCCACCAACGCCGGGCACAACGGCTCCATCGCGCCCGGCCAGAGCGTCACCATGGGGTACCTGGCCAGCCACACGGGAGACACCGCCCCGCCGAGCCGGTTCACGCTCAACAAGGACACCTGCGCCGTCGCCCGCTGACCGGCCGGGGCCTCAGCTCTCGCCGGCGGGCAGGGTGAAGAGGCGGACGTGGACGGGCCGGGCGTCCGGCGGCGCCTCGTCCGCCGGGCGGCTGTACCGCAGGAGCAGGGCGATGTACTCCTCGTAGAACGCGTCCAGCTCCTCCCGGGTCATCCGGGCCAGCCCGCGCGAGCCCCTGGCCCAGCCCGGGTCGGCCCGGTAGGCGGCGGGGAAGCGCTCGAACAGGGCGCGGTCCTCCTCGTAGCCGACCCGGTGGAACTCCTCCAGCACCGCCCGGTCCTCCGGCGCGACCTGGTCGGGGGTGGGCAGCCGCAGGTCGCGGGGCACCTTGGCGCGCCGCCACCAGCGCTCCCGGCCCGTGGAGCGCTCGGGGATCTCCTCGATGAAGCCGTACTTCTCGAGCTGGCGCAGGTGGTAGCTGGTCGTGCCGGTCTTGGCGCCGAGCAGCTCACCGAGGGTGGTGGAGGTCGCGGGGCCGTGCACGTTGAGGTGGGTCAGCATCGCGCGGCGCATCGGATGCGCCAGCGCCTTGAGCCGGTCAGGGTCGTCGAGCAGGTACGGCTCGTCATCCTTCATGAGGAGCAGGCTAGTACTCCAGAACGATATCTGCAGATATTCCTTTGCCGAGAGTTCTCTGCAGACTAGTCTCGGCAACGTGATGAAGCTGTTGGCGGCGATCCTCGCCGTGCTGTTCGCCTTACCGCTCCCCGCCGGCGCCACCGCGCCGCCAGGGCTGCCGGCCGACCTGACGTCCACCGAAGTGAGCTTCCGCGGCGAGGGCGGCCTGGAGCTGCACGGCAGCGTGATCAGCCCCGCGAAAGCCCGCGCCGGGCGGCCCGGAGTCGTGCTGGTGCACGGCGCCGGCACCGGCACCCCCAGGGAGAAGCTGCTGGCCGAGGCCGTGGGGATCGCCCGCCAGGGCCTGTCCGTGCTCATCTACGACAAGCGCTCCCAGGGCTACTCGACCACCGTGCGGTCCTACCCGCAGCTCGCCGAGGACGCGCTCGGCGCCGTCGCCACGCTGCGGCGCCAGCCCGGCGTCGACCCCGCCAAGGTCGGGATCTGGGGGCTCAGCGAGGGCGGCTGGGTCGCGCCGCTCGCCGCCACCCGCCCCTCCTCGGGCATCGCCTTCGTCATCGTCGTCGGCGCCAACGCGCTCAGCCCGCTGCGGCAGCAGGCCTGGGCCGTGGCGGCCGGGCTGCGCAAGGCGGGCGCGGGCGGGTCGCTGGTCGGGCGGGCCGAGCCGAACCTGTACCGGGTGATCGCCGACGGCGGCCTGTTCCCCGAGCCGTACCACGACCCGGAGCCGGTCCTCGCGCGGGTGCGGCAGCCCGTGCTCGCCATCTGGGGCGTGCACGACCTGCTGACGCCGCCCAGGGAGACGCCGCCCCTCTTCGCCGACGCCCTGGAGGCGGGCGGCAACCGCCGCTACACCTTCCGCTTCTTCCCCCAGGCCGACCACGCCGCCCACCTGACCCCCGACGGCGGCGTCACCCGGCTGCCCGAGCTGGCCCCCGGCTACGCCGAGCTGGTCGGGACATGGGTGAGCGAGGCCACCTCGGGGCGGGCCCCCGTGGCGCAGGTCTCCGGGCCGGCCCCGGTGCAGGCCGTCGACTCCTTCGGGGTGCCGCCCACCGCGTGGTGGGAGTCGGCCGCTATGCAGGTCGTGGCGCTGGTGCTGCTCCTGGTGGCGTTCGGCGGTTACCCGGTGGTGGCCCTCGTCCGGCGGGTCCGGCGGCGCGACGCGGGCGTGCCATCTGTGGCGGCGCGGGTGGTCAGCGCGGGCGGGCTGGCGGCGATCCTGGGCGGGTTCGCGTACCTGTTCTACGTGATCATGACCGGCGGGAAGCTGGCCGCGCCCGGCCCCATGCTGGGCGACCGGCCCGTGCTCTGGCTCGCCCTCCAGGCGGTCGCCGTCGCGACCGTCGCCGCCACCGCGATCACGGTGGCGACGTGGCGGCGCGCGGGCACGCGGGGCGAGCGGGTGCGGCTGGGGCTGCTCATCGCGGGCGGCGCGGTGTTCGTGCCCTGGGCGCTGTACTGGGGACTGCTGCTGCCTTGAGCGTGGGTGAGGGGCGCGGGGCGGCTGCCTCAGGCGTAGCTGAGGGCGGCGGGGCGGGAGCGGGAGCGGAACGTGCGGCGGTAGGTGTCCGGGGGCACGCCGACCGTGCGGTTGAAGTTGCGGCGCAACGTCGTGGCGGTGCCCATGCCGGTGGCCGAGGCGATGGCGTCGACGCTGTCGTCCGTGGTCTCCAGCAGCTGCTGGGCGTGGCGGATCCGCTGGATCAGCAGCCACTGGAGCGGGGTGGTGCCGGTGACCGAGCGGAAGTGGCGGCCCAGGTTGCGGGCGCTCATCCGCGCCTGGCGGGCCAGGTCCTCCACGGTCAGCGGCTGGTCCAGCCGCTCCATCACCCAGGGGAACAGCTCCGCCAGCGGATGGTTGTCGGGGGCGGGCACCGGCGTCGTGACGAACTGGGACTGGCCGCCGTCCCGATGCGGCGGCACCACCAGGCGGCGGGCGACCGCGTTGGTGACCGAGGAGCCGTGGTCGAGGCGGACCAGGTGCAGGCACAGGTCCATGGCCGCGGCCTTGCCCGCCGAGGTCAGCACGTCGCCGTTGTCCACGTACAGGACGTCCGGGTCCACCTCCACCTCGGGGAAGCGGGTGGCCAGCTCCCTCGTGTGCGCCCAGTGCGTGGTGGCCCGCTTGCCGTCCAGCAGGCCCGCCTCGGCCAGCACGAACGCGCCCGTGCACAGGGACGCCACGCGGGCGCCCGCCTCGTGGGCCGCGCGCACCGCCGCGACCAGCTCGGCCGGCGGGCTCACGTCCACGTCCGCCCAGCCGGGGACGATCACCGTGTCGGCCTCGCGCAGGTGGTCGAGGCCGTGGTCGGGCTCCAGCAGGAACCGGCCGGCCCGCACCGCGCCCGGCCCGCAGACCACGAAGTCGTACCAGGGATCGGCCAGGTGCGTCAGGTCGGCCCCGAACACCTCGTACGCCAGGGACAGCTCGAAATGCAGCATTCCGTCGGTGACGGCCAGCGCGACTGTGTGCATGTCCGGAATTGTATGGGTGATGGCGTTCCGGACACTCGTGCGGGGGATGCGCCGTTGCCAGGATGGTCACGTCAGATCGCGGCAGATCAGGTGAGCACGGGGAGAGACCCATGGGAGCAGGGCAGATGGTGGCGGTGTTCGGGGCGTACGGGCACACCGGGCGGTTCGTGGTGGCGCGGCTCCTCGAGCGCGGGTTCGTCCCCGTCCTGTCCGGGCGGGACGCCGGGAAGCTGAAGGAGCAGGCGTACGAGAGCGGGCTGGAGGCCCGCCCCGCGACCGTGGACGACCCGGCCGCGCTGGACCGCGCGCTGGCCGGCACCGCGGCCGTGATCAACTGCGCCGGGCCCTTCGCCACGACCGGCGCCCCCGTCATCGAGGCGGCGCTGCGCGCCGGGATCCCGTACGTGGACGTGGCCGCCGAGATCGAGGCCAACGTCGACACGTTCACGCAGTTCGTCGAGCGCGCCCGTGAGCAGGGCGCGGTGGTCGTCCCCGCCATGGCCTTCTACGGCGGGCTCGGCGACCTGCTGGTCACCGCCGCGATGGGCGACTGGACGGCGGCCGACGAGGCGCACATCGCGTACGGGCTGAGCGACTGGCACCCCACCGCCGGCACCCGCGCCGCCGGCGCGATCTCCCGCCGGCGGCGGGAAGGGCGGCGCGTCCGGTACGCCGGCGGCCGGCTGGAGTACCGCGACGACCAGTCCCCGACGCTGGAGTGGCCCTTCCCCGAGCCGATGGGGCCCAGGGCCGTCATCGGGGAGTTCTCGATGGCCGACATCGTCACCGTGCCGAGCCACCTGGCCATCCCCGAGGTGCGCACGTACATGACGGTCGAGGCGGCCAAGGACGTCGTGGCCCCCGACACGCCGGCGCCGGCCCCGGCCGACGAGAAGGGGCGCTCCGCGCAGACGTTCCTCGTGGACGTCGTCGTCCGCGCGGGCGGCGGCGAGCGGCGGGCCGTGGCCACCGGCCAGGACATCTACGCCATCACGGCGCCGATCGTGGTGGAGGCGGTGGAGCGCATCCTCACGGGGCGGACCAGGGCGGCCGGCGTCGTCTCCGCCGGCGAGATCTTCGACGCGCCCGACTTCCTGCGCGCGCTGTCCCCCCACCTCACGGTGGACCTGCACGGGTGAGCGGGCCCGGGACGGGCGGCTCGGCGGCGTGGCCCCCGCTCAGGTGGCGGCCCCCGCTCAGGTGGCGGCCTTCGAGCCGAACGCGCGCCGGTAGCCGGCCGGGCTCACGCCGGTCATCCGCTTGAACCGGTCGCGGAAGGCGGTCGGTGAGCCGAAGCCGACCTGGGCGCCGATGCGCTCGACCGGCTGCCGGGTGGTCTCCAGGAGGTGCTGCGCCTGCCGGATGCGCGCCCGATGCAGCCAGCGTAGCGGCGTGGTGCCGGTCTGCTCGCGGAAGCGGCGGATCAGCGTGCGCGTGCTCATGCCGGCCTGCGCGGAGATGTCGTCGAGCGTGAGAGGCCCGGCGAGGTTGTCCTGCAACCAGCCGAGCAGCGGCTCCAGCTCCGAGCCCCGCGGCACCACCGGGTGGTCGTGCACGATGAACTGGGCCTGCCCGCCCTCCCGTTCGAGCGGCATCACCGACAGGCGGGCTGCGTCGGCGGCGACGGCCGAGCCGTGGTCGCGGCGGATCAGGTGCAGGCACAGGTCGAGCCCGGCGGCGGCGCCGGCCGAGGTGAGGAACTGGCCGTTGTCCACGTACAGGACGTCGGGGGCGACCTCCAGCTCGGGATAGGCGGCGGCCAGCCGCTCGGCCAGGACCCAGTGGGTGGTCACCCGCAGCCCGTCCAGCAGCCCGGTGGCGGCCAGCGGGAACGCGCCCGAGCAGATGGAGGCGATCCGGGCGCCGTGCGCCGCCGCCGCCCGCAGCGCGTCGCGGACGCCGCCGGGCAGCGGCGCGAACGGGTCGGAGACGCCCGGCACGATGACCGTGTCCGCCGCCCTGAGCTCGTCCAGCCCGCCCGGCACGCGCACCATGAACGCGCCCGCGTCCACCTCGGGCCGCTCCCCGCACACCCGCACCCGGTAGGCGGGGTGACCGCCGGGCAGCCGCGTGCGGGTGAACGTCTCGATCGGCACGGAGAGGTCGAACGGGATCACCTGGTCGAGCGCGAGGACGGCGACGGTGTGCATGGCCGCAACCTACCGGGCCGGTCTGCCGCCCTCAGCCCATGGTCACCGTCAGGTCGAAGGCGCCCTGGTGCGGGATGCGCAGGGCGTGGAAGCGGCGGCTGCCGTCGCGGAAGTACCGCACGGTGCCCGCCGCGAGCGTCGCCTCCAGGGGCGTGCCCCAGCGGAAGCGGATCGTGGTGCGGCCCCTGCGCACGTCGAACCCGTCGGCGGTGGCGGTGGTGGCGCCGCCGAACGCGGCCCGCGTCCCGTCGGTGAAGGTGAGGACGTCCGACGGGTGCAGGACGAGCGGGATCTGCTCGGTGGCGGCGGCGCTCGCCGTGACCGTGCGCCGGACCGTGCGGCGGGTGACCAGGACGTCGGTGGTGACGTTCGCGTTGCCGTACCGGATGCCGAGGGCGGCGGGCGCCCGGCCGCCGGTCCACTGCCTGCCGCCGGAGGGGGCGCCGTGGAAGTAGGCGGCGGGCAGCGAGCCGTTCGCGTCGGGCACCTGGCCGGGGAAGACGGTGGCCCAGCAGGCGTGGTTGTTGTCGTTGAGCCCGCACACGACGGTGCCGGCCTCGGGGTGCCACAGGAAGGTCAGGCCGGTGCGGGCGCGGGAGGCGCGGGCGCCGAAGTAGCCGCCCAGGTAGAGGCCGGGCTTGCGGACGTACAGGAAGTCCTGGCCGTTGTCGCGGCGCAGCTCGGCGAAGTCGGAGGAGCGCAGGTAGGGCAGGTCGGCGATGGCGGCGGCGCGCTGCCGCCGGCTGGGCAGGCGCTCGTCGTACAGGGCGTGGGTGAGGATGCGCGGCGAGGTGTCCTGCTTGGCGAGCGGGGTGACCGGGTCGGGGGAGGCGGCCCAGGCGGCGCGGGCCTCGGCCAGGTCCTCGCGGGCGGTCATGAACGCCGACAGCAGCGGCACCTGGCGGGTGAACGTCCAGTTGAGCGCGGTCCGGTCGGGGTCGGGCCGGACCTCGTCGTACCAGCGGGTGCTGGTGCGGGTGGACGGCGCGACGTTGACGAGGTAGCCGGCGCCGTCCGGCTCGCGCAGCAGGTTGTAGGACAGGAAGCCGGTGAACGCGCGCGCCATGTCCACCAGGTGCGGGTCGGGGCTCTGGTGGTGGGCGTCGGCCAGCTCGGGGAGCATGACCTCGAAGTTGTAGTTCATGTCGTGGCCGCCCTCCTCGTTGAAGAAGCCGGCCGTGCTCAGGCCCGTCGCGGCGATCCTGGCGAACGCCTCCGTCAGGCGCGCGGACAGCGCGGGGTCGGGGTCGAGCCTGAGCGCGAGCGCCGCTCCGGCCAGGCCCGCGCTGGTCTGGTTGGCCCAGGTGAGACGCTCCTGCCAGACGGTACGGTTGCCGCCGTCCAGGAACCACGTCATGGCCGTCCGCAACGCGGCGCTGATCTGCGCCTGCCGCGCGGGCAGCGCCCCGGTGGCACGCAGGATGCGCAGCGTCTTGGCCAGGTAGCCGATGCCGAACCCGGTGGGCGCCAGGCCGTGCTGGTCGCGGCTGTACTCGGGGAAGGAGCCGTCGGCGTGCTGGAGCGACAGGTAGTGGCCGAGCGCCGCGTCCAGCGCGGCCAGCAGGCCCGCGTCGCCGGCGTACGGGTTCCACGGGCGGGCGCTGGCGTGGAACCAGGCCAGCGTGAACACGTGCTCCTGCACCCGGGCGTTGTACGGCGCCGCCGGGCTGCGCCACCAGCCGCCCGCGAAGAAGCCGCTGTCGTCCATGTCGTTCACCATCGGCGCGAGCGTGGCCAGGTAGGGCGCGAAGCGCTGCTCGTGGGGGGCGAACAGCCGGCGGTCGGGCGTGCCGGCGGGCAGCGGCGCCAGATCGGGCACGGCGGCGGCGGAGGAGGCGGAGGCGGTGGCGGGCAGGAGCACGGGGGCGGCGGCGGGGAGCAGGGCGGCGGCGCGCAGCAGGGAGCGCCGGGAAAGGTGGGGGGTGTGCATGGTCAGCCTTTCAGACCGGTGTGCGCGAGCCCCTCGATGAACTGCCGCTGAGCCAGCACGAAGACGACCAGGATGGGCAGGGCGGTCATCGTCGCGGCGGACAGCTGCACGTTCCACAGGGGCGAGCCGTAGGCGTCCACGAACTGGGTGAGCGCCTGCGGCAGGGTGAACTTCGACGGGGTGGACAGGAACACGATGGGTTCGAGGTAGAGGTTCCAGGAGTGCAGGAAGGTGAAGATGGCGACCGCGCCGAGCGCGGGCCTGGCCAGCGGCAGCGCCACCTTGCGGAAGGTGCCGAAGCGGCCGAGGCCGTCCACCCTGGCGGCCTCCTCCAGCTCGCCGGGCAGCGTGATGAAGAACTGCCGCATGATGAACGTGGCCAGCACGCCGGGCGCGCCCAGGATCGGCACGAGGATCAGCGGCCAGTGCGTGTCGGTCAGCCCCGCCGCGTGGAACATCTGGAACAGCGGCACGATCGTCACCTCACTGGGGATCAGCAGGCCGACGAGCACGACGAGGAACAGCAGGTTCTGGCCGGGGAAGCGGACGCGGGCGAAGGCGTAGCCCGCCATCGCGGCCACCGCCATCGTGCCGACAGTGACGACCGCCGCGATGTAGAGGCTGTTGAGGTACTGCTGGCCGAACGGCTGCAGCTCGAAGACCCGGCCGTAGGTGGAGAAGTCAAACCTGGAAGGCACCAGCGCGGGCGGGAAGGCGAAGATGTCGCTGATCGGCTTCACCGACGAGGTGACCATCCACCAGGTGGGGAACACGAACGGCACGCACAACACGCACAGCAGCGCGTACAGCGCGAGCTTGACCCTACGACTCATGGAAGACCCACTTCCGGCGCAGCCACCACTGCAGCAGCGTCAGCGCCGCGACGATCAGGAACAGCAGGACCGACAGGGTGGCGCCGTAGCCGAGGTGCCGGAACTGGAAGGCCTGCTGGTACAGGTAGTAGACGAGGACGGTGGTCGACAGGCCGGGCCCGCCCTGGGTGAGCACCGCGATCTGGGCGAACACCTGCAGCGACCCGACCACCGTGATGATCGAGGTGAGCAGGATGGTGGGGCTGATCTGCGGCACCGTGATGCGGGCGAACCTGGTCCACGCGCCGGCGCCGTCGAGCTGGGCGGCCTCGTAGAGCTGGCGCGGCACGCCCTGGAGCGCCGCCAGGAACAGCACCATGTTCAGGCCCACGTTCTTGACGACCTGCACCACGACCACCGACAGCAGGGCGGTCGCATCGCCGCGCAGCCAGTTGGGGCCCTCGACGCCGGCCAGGCCGAGCAGGCCGTTGACGCCGCCGTCCTGCTGGAGCAGGAACTGCCAGACGATGGTCCAGGCGACCAGCGACACCAGCACCGGCGAGAAGAACAGCGTGCGGAAGAGCGTGGTGCCGCGCAGCCGCTGGTCGAGCAGGATCGCGAGGACGAGGGCGAGCGTGAGGTTGAGCACGACCAGGCCGGCCGAGAAGAGCGCGGTGCTGGTCAGCACCTGTCCCATGTTCGGGTCGGCGAGCAGCTTGGCGTAGTTCTCGCCGCCGACGTACTCGAACGTGCCCGCCAGCACGTTCCACTCCTGGAGGCTGTAGAACACGACCAGGCCGAGCGGCAGCAGCACGAACAGCACGCTGCCCGCGAGCTGCGGCGAGATCATCAGGTAGCCGACGAGGGCGTCACGCCGGGGGATGGTCCAGAAGGGGCGGGGCCGGGCGGCGGCGCGCACGGCCACCCGGTCCCCGAGGTCGGTCGCCGTCACGTCATCCGCCCAGCAGCGGCTGGATCTTCGCGCACACGCCGTCCAGCACCGCCTTGACGTCCGCGTCCGGCTTCCACAGCGGGTCGAGCGCGGCCCTCGCGGTCTGGGCCAGCTCGGCCTGGCCGGTGTGGCTCGGCTTGACGACGCCCTTCTCGATGCCGTCGATCACCACTTCCTGGAGCTGGTCGCCGTTCAGCATGGGGCTGGTCTTGGCCATGGTGGCGGCGGTCAGCAGCGAGCTGCGCGCGGGCGGGAAGTAGGCGGCGAGCTTGGCGGAGTTCGCGGCGTTGGCGAAGTAGGCGAGGAAGTCGGTGGCCTGCTCGGCGCGCGGCGACTTCTTCAGCACGCCGATGCCGGCCTGGCCGATGACCGCGTACGGGCCCTTCGGCCCGGCGGGCAGCGGCACCAGGTCCCACTTGAACGTGGCGTCCTCCAGCATCGCGGCGCGGGAGATCTGCGCGACGGCCATCGCGGTGTCGCCGGAGAAGAAGTCGACGGCGGTGCCGGGGCCCGGCATCGACTTGTCGGTGAAGATCGCCTTGTGCAGGAACGTCATCGCCTCGACCATCTCGGGCGCGTTGAACTGGCACGTGCCGCCGTCGTCGCTCCACGCCTTGGCGCCCCAGCCCTGCCAGACGGTGGCGAGGTTGTCCCACGCCTTGTAGTCGAAGTTGAGGATCGTCAGGCCGTTCCTGCCCTTCGCCGCGACCGCCTTGTTGATCGCGTTGGCGTGCTCCCAGTCCCACTGGCCGGCCTTCATCAGCTCCCGCGGCGCCTTCTGGCCCGCGGCCTTGACCAGGTCGGTGTTGACGAAGACGCCGAAGGGCGAGGTGGAGAACGGGTAGGCGTACAGCTCGCCGCCCTGCTCCCACAGGCGGGTGGCGGACGGGACCAGCTCGCCCGCGTTCTCGATCTTGCTTTTCAGCGGGACGAGGGCGCCGGAGCCGACGAAGTCGGGGGCCGAGTTCTCCATGATCCACGCCAGGTCGGGGGCGTTGCCGCCGGCGATCTGCGTGGTCAGCGTGGTCGTGTAGTTCTCGAACGGGATCGGGTCGAAGGTGATCTCGCCCACCTGCGGGTGGGACTTGCGGTACTCGGCGGCGATCTCCTTGAACAGCTTCAGATGGGCCTCGTTCGAGGTCCAGATCGACATGCGCAGCGGCTGCGGGCCCTGCGCGGCGCCCGTGTCCCGCGCGCCGCCGCCGCACGCGGAGACCGCGAGCAGGGCGGCCAGCGTCAATGCCGCCAGGGGTGCTTTCATGGGGGTTCTCCTTCTGGCATCAGTAGCCGGTGACGTCCGGCCAGCGCAGCTCCACGCCGTCCCGGACCAGCCGGTGCTGGAAGTCGGCCAGGAGCCGCTCGTCCGCCCGCACGGCGTGCGGCGTCGTGGCGCGCTCCAGGCAGAAGGCGGCGAGCGCGCCGGCCGCCTCGCCGGCGTTCCACTCCACCGGGTGCAGGCGGTAGGCGCCGTTGGTGATGTGGGTGGTGCCGATGTTCTTGCAGGCCGGCAGCAGGTTGGTCATCCGCTGCGGGATCAGCGCCCCGAGCGGGATCTCGAACGGGGAGCAGGCGACGTCGATGTAGTTGTCGCCGCCGGTCGAAGGGTGCAGGTCGATGCGGTACATGCCCACGCCCACCGAGTCGTGGTAGCTGACGGCGCCCTTGTCGCCGCGCACCGCCACCGACAGGTCCTGCTCGGTGACGGTCGTCAGGGCCCGGATCCGCCGGGACTCGCGGATGTAGGGGGCCTGGGCGAGCCCGTCGGCGCCGCCGGTGACGTCGCCGCGCAGCCGCAGACCCGGGTAGCCGGTGCCGCCGTCGTGGCGCGGCGCCTCCGTCTGCAGCCAGTACAGCACCGACTTCGACAGCTCGCGGGCCCTCGCCAGGTGCAGGTCAGGGTCCGGTACGTCGATGACCGGCCCCTCCAGGTAGTCGATCATCGGCCAGTTGACGAGCGTGATGTCGCTCTCGTAGGCGCCGGGCACGAAGTTCTCCCGGGCGGCGATCCTGCGGAACGTCCACAGGTTGCCGTCGCCCGGGTTGACCCGCTGGTCGGCCTCCACGAGGCGGGGGTCGTCGCCCGGGTTCGGGGTGAAGGAACGCTCCACGATCTCCAGCGTCCGCGGGCTCGGGCAGCGCCACGACAGCAGCCGGTCCCCCCAGAACGGCGGCTGGTACTCCCGCCAGAAGTCGTACGAGGCGGGCTTGTCGATCGTGTGGTCGCCGTCCACGTGGTCGATCGCGAAGCACACCGACACGGCCTGCATGTTCATCGGCTGCGCCGTCGCCGGAGCGCTCGGCTCGCCGGTCTCCTCCTGCGACTCGAAGCCGGTCACGTACTCGGTGCCGGTCAGGGGTAGCAGCTCGCCGGTCTCGGTGGCGTCCAGCACGTACGGCGCCACGGCGACGATCTCCCCGTCCCCGTCCCCGTCCCCGTCCCCGTCGCGGTGCGCGAGCCGCACGGCCGTGACGCGGTCGCCGTCCACCTCGGCCCCCACCGCCCGGTACGGCTGCAGCACCCGCAGCCGGCCCGACCCCCGGTAGGGGGCGAGCATGGCCTCGATGACCGCGACGGCCACGCGGGGCTCGTGGCACAGCTTGCTGACGTGCCCGGCGCCCGGGTTCAGCTCCCGCCACGCCCGCGCCCGCTCGGTGAGCGGGTAGTGGTCGCGGTAGTAGCGCCGGATGCCGTCGCGCAGCGCCCGGTAGCTCGCCGTGACGCCGAACCGCTCCACCCAGGTGTGCTCGTCCGGCGGCACGGCCTGGCTGGTGAGCTGGCCGCCCAGCCAGTCGTACTCCTCGGTGAGCACCACCGAGCGGCCCGCCCGCAGCAGGGCGAGCGCGGCGGCCACGCCGCCCAGCCCGCCGCCGACGACGAGCGCGTCTGCCGAGATCTCAACCACGTGGGGATTACCTCTCCTCAAGGACCAAGGGGTTCAATGGTGGGCCGGGGGTGCCAGGGTCGAGCCCTCGACCAGCTCGCACGCCAGCAGCTCCTGCGGGGTTCCGCCGTGCTCCAGGACGTGGGTGAGCAGCTCGACGGCCCGGCGGCCCATCTCCCTGCGCGGGATGCGGAAGCCGGCGAAGTCGATGTCGGTGGAGACCGGCCGGGTCGGCGCGCCGAGCGCGACGATCGACAGGTCGCGCGGCACGTCCAGGCCGCGGGCGCGGGCCACCTCGGCGATGGCCGCGCCGTCGGCCAGCTCCTCGGCGAACACCACCGTGGCGCCCGCGTCGAACAGGCCGTCCGCGCTCGTCAGGTGCACCCCTTCGACGCCCGGCGCGGCGGCCACGCCCTCGGTGAAGCCGCGCAACCGGTCGGCGTAGGACTCCGGGCCCTGGCCGGACCCGACGTAGGCCATCCGCCGGTGCCCGAGCGCCGCGGCCCGCCCGACCAGCGCGCGCACCGCCGGCGGGTAGTCGGCGCCGACGTACGGCACCGGCCCGCCGGCGTCGTCGCGGCGGCCGACCGACACGAACGGGATGCCCTCCGAGAGCAGCCTGGACAGGTCATCGCGGTCGATGGTGCGGCCGAGCAGGACGCAGCCGTCCGCCAGCCGGATCCGGCTCTCCGCGCTGAAGATCCGCCGCCGCTCGCCCTGCTCCACCTTGGCGCTGGTGAACAGCAGCAGGTCGCAGCCCGCCTCCTCCGCGCACTCCTCGATCCCGACCAGGAACGGGTGGTAGAAGTCGGCGCTCTCGGCCGGGAAGACGGCCTCGTAGGTGAACACGCCGTAGATGCGGTTGCGCCGCTCGACGAGCCGGCGCGCCGCCGGGTCGGCCACGTAACCGGTCTCCCTGATCACCTGGAGCACGCGGTCGCGGGTCTCGGGGGAGATCCTGACCTCGCCCTCGGCCCGCCCGTTGAGCACCAGGGACACGGTCGTCTGGCTCACGCCCGCCATGCGCGCGATGTCCTGCTGCGTCAGACGCCGACCTGAAGGAGCCACAGTGCGTATCACCTGTCCTGCTGATAATGCGTATTAGTTCGGCAATTGTGAGACCGGACAGAACGGGACGTCAAGGGCTAATAGCTGAAGTAATCCGTATTAGCAGATTCGGGGTTGCTTGGACGGCCTTCGCGGCCCTATCTTGGAACGGTCGTTCCGAGATAGGAGGAGGGCGCATGCCGGACGTCAAGCACTTCGACCCCGACGCGGCGCTGGAGCAGGTGATGCGGCTGTTCTGGGAGCGCGGCGCCGACGTCACCGGCATCGCCGACGTCGTGCAGGCCACCGGCCTCAGCCGGTCCAGCCTGTACGCCACTTTCGGCGGCAAGGAACGCCTCCAGGCCGCCGCCCTCGGCCGCTACCTGGAGCAGCGCTCGCGGCCGGTGTTCGACGCCTTGGCCGCCGACCGCCGCGGCCTGCCCGCCATCGCGAGCTTCTTCGAGCAACTGGTGGCGGCCCGCTGCACCGGCGAGCACGCCCGCTGGGGCTGCCTCGTCACCAACACCCACACCGGCACCGGCCGCGGACTGCCCGAGGTCCGCCAGGTCCTCGACGCCCACCACGCCGAGCTGCGCGCGGCGATGCGGGCCGCGCTCACCGTGGCCGCCGGCCTCGGCCAGGTGCGCCCCGGGCTCGACGCGGACGCCGCCGCCGAGACGCTGGCGCTGCTGGCCTACGGGGTCAACCTGCGCTCCCGGGCCGGCGCCGACCCCGGCGACCTGCTCGCCGGCGTCCGCGCCGTCCTGGACGGCTTCACCCGCACTGTCGCTGAGATTTCCACTGAGGAGAGATGATGACCGAGTTCCGCGTCTACGACGAGAGCGACGCCCCCGAGGCGGCCCGCCCGATGCTGGCGGCCGCCAAGAAGCGCATGGGCTTCGTGACCACGCTCAACGGGGTGATGGCCGAGTCGCCCGAGCTGCTCGCCGGCTACAACGCGCTGGCCGAGCAGTTCGGCAGGTCCTCCCTGCCGGGCCCGGCCAAGCACGTCGTGTGGATCACCGCCAGCGTGGAGAACGGCTGCGAGTACTGCGTGGCCGCCCACTCCACCCTCGCGTTGCGCGCCCGCGTCCCCGCCGAGGTGGTCGAGGCGCTGCGCGCGGGCAAGCCGCTGGAGGACGAGGCGCTGGAGGCCGCCCGCCGCCTCACCCACGCGATGGTCTCCCGGCGCGGCTGGGTGGACGACGCCGAGGTCGAAGCCTTCCTGGCCGCCGGCTACACCCGCCGGCACGTGCTCGACATCGTGCTCGGGGTCGGCATGAAGACCCTGTCGAACTACACCAACCACCTCGCCCACACCCCGCTCGACCCGGCCTGGCAGGGCCAGGAGTGGACCCGCGACGCGAGCTCACTCCGCTGAAGGGACGGCGACCCGACCGCCGCCGGCCTGGAGCACACTTGACCCGGGGGGCGGTCACGAGGCGTGGCGGCTCACCCGGCCCCAGGCGTGGCGGCGGGGCGGAGGAAGGCCAGCAGGGCCGCCGCCACCTCGTCCGGAGCCTCCTCGGCCATGTGGTGGCCGCTGCCGATCGAGTGCCCCGTCACGTCGGTGGCCCAGGTGCGCCAGACCGCCAGCGGATCGCCGTACAGATCCACCATGTCGTCCTTCTCCGACCACAGGAACAGCGTCGGGCACGCGACCCGCCGCCCCGCCGCGCGGTCGGCGTCGTCCGCCGCCCGGTCCACCGTCAGGCCGGCGCGGTAGTCCTCGCACATGGCGTGCACCGTGGCCGGGTCGTGGATGGCCCGGCGGTAGTCCTCGTACGCCTCCCGCCCCATCTGCTCGGCCGTCCCCCGGTACCAGGCGTCGGGGTCGGCATTGATGACCCGCTCGGCCGGCTTCTCGGTCTGGCCGAGGAAGAACCAGTGCCACCACGCCGCCGCGAACCGCGCGTCCGCCCGGGCCAGCGCCTCGCCGATCGGGATGCCGTCCATCACGACCAGCCGCGTGACCGCATCGGGATGATCGGCGGCCAGGCGGTGGGCGACGTACGAGCCGCGATCGTGGCCCGCCACCGCGAACCGGTCGTGCCCCAGCTCCCGCATCAGGGCCACCATGTCGGCGGCCATGGCCCGCTTGGAGTAGGGCGCGTGGTCGGCGGCCGTCGGCGGCTTGCCGGAGCGCCCGTAACCGCGCAGGTCAGGGCAGACCACCGTGTGGTGCGGGGCGAGGAGCGGAGCCACGCGGTGCCAGGTGGCGTGGGTGCGGGGGTGGCCGTGCAGGAGCAGCAGCGGGCTGCCGGAGCCGCCGTACCGGACGTACAGCTCGGTCTCGCCCACGTCGATCATGCCGGTCTCGAAGTCGTCGAACATCCGCCCGCCCCTACCCCTTGCCGGCCACGATCAACGAGCGACCCGGCCGAGCCGTGGCACAAGGCAGCCATGGGCAGCCCGCCCGGCAGGAACCAGCCGTACGTGCCCTCCACGTGCTGCCGCAGATCCAGCCAGATCATCTTCACCTGTGAGCGCAGCGCGGCCAGGCCCGAGGGAAGGGGCCGTAGCCCGCACAGCCCATTGCGCCGTCGCCTCGAACCACCCCGGCAACCACGAGGACAGGAAGCTCAGCGGACCGGTCGCCGTCCTGCTCTCGGGCGCGGCGGCGAGCCGGTCGGGACGCCGGCTCGCCACCCTGGCCGGGCTGGTCGCGGCCCTGCTCGTGGCGGCGGTCGCGCTGCACTGGGCGCTCATGGCGTTCTCGTACTTCCTCCTGGCCGACTGCGCGGGCGGGGAGGCGAGGCTGCTGCCGTGGATGGCCGACGCCTCCTCATGGCCGCCGGATACGCCTGCGCGACCGTGCTGCTCCTCGCCGGCGTACGTGCGCGCCGGGCGGCACCCTCGCCTTGGGCGGCAGGCTGCGCCGGGGGTGCGGTCGCTAACCGTCCGGTGAGGTCGCCGGCCTCTACAGGTGGCGGGTCGCGGCGGTCAGCTCGCGCAGCCGCTCCAGGAACGTCCGGCCGGCCGGGCCGGTGTCGAGGGGCAGCAGGTACGAGCTGGCCTCCGTCGAGCCGAACCAGCGGGCCTGCACGTGCACGCCCGTCGCGTTCCCGTACGTCGCCGGGTCCGCGACCGTGAGCGACACGTCCGCCAGCCGGGCGCCCAGCCGCACCTCCGTGCCCTTGTCGGTGACCGTGGCGATCACGATGACCCCGGTCGTGACGAGAGCGGCCGTCGTGAACGGCCCGACCTCCAGGCCGGCCGCCCGGAAGACGCCCAGGAAACCGCGCGGCGTCTTGACCGGGACGCTGCGCGTCTCGCAGCACACCTCCGCCATCCGGTCCAGGTCGCCGAGCAGCTGCTGGTCGGCGTAGGAGGTCATCGCGGCGCGCAGCCGGTCGTCGAGCTCGGCCATGGAGCACAGGCGGGTGGACCGGGTGTAGTCGAGCAGGCTCATGGTGATCCTTATTGCTGGAGGTCGGGCAGGCGCCATCGCTGGAGGTCGGGCAGGCGCCCGCGCCATGATCGGCGACGGCGCTTGCGCGGCGCTGAACGCGCGCTTACGACCTCCAGCCACCGCCGCCGCCTATATGGGCGGCCCCGGCCTATGGGCGGCCCCGGCCTATGGGCGGGCTCCGGGCTACGAGCGGCCCTTGGCGTTGCCCTTGCCGGGGTGCCCCGCGCCGTGCCTGGGTGGCGTGCGGCCGCTCGGGGTGGTCACCTTCTTGCCCTGCGCCGGCGGCTGCGTCACCTCACGCGCCGCCGCCGCCGCCGCGGGCGCGCCGGCGTGGTCCCTGGCCCGGCGCCGCACCGCGACCGGGCGGGCCTTCAGCACGGCGGTCGTGGCCGACACCGTAGTGGTGGTGGGCCCGGGGGACGGGGTGGTGGACATCCGCTCCTGCGGACGCGCCTGCGCCACGGGCGGCGCGGCCGAGGTGTCCGGCCAGAAGCTGGCCACCAGCACGCCGGCGATCAGCGCGGCCACCACGGCCACGTGCCGCATCTGGGCGCGGCGCGTCTCGCTCAAGCGGGCCTGACCGGGGTGGGCGTGGGTGGGGCGGGCCTGAGCAGGGCAGGCGTGGGTGGGGCGGGCCGGGGTGGGGCGGCGGGCACCCCGATCCCTCCGACCGCCCGGTGCGGCAAAGGCATGGTCACCCGTCGCGGGCGGCTCGGCAGGTGACGGCCGGTCGGGCTCCCCGTCCCCTGCCCCGGATGGCCTGGCGGGTGATGGACGGTTGAACTCCCCGTCCTCCGCCCCGGACGGCGCCCCGAACGCCGCTTCCTCAGCAGCTTCGCCCGCTGCCCCGGTGGCCACGCCGCCCGCCGCTCCGGTCGCCACTTGAATGGTCGTGCCGGCTTCGGTCTCGTCGGTGAGCGTGAGCGGGAGGTCGTCGCCGGACAGGGTGAGGAGCCGTTCGAGCTGGCGGCGGGCGGCGACGAGGCGGGTGCGGCGAGCGGGGTCCTTCTCGAGGAGGCCCGCGATGACGGGGGCCAGCGCCCCGGCCCGCTCGAACGGGGCCGGCTCGGCGGTCAGGACGGCGCTGATCGTGGCCAGCGCCCCTTCCTGCTCGAACGGCGAGCGCCCCTCCACCGCCGCGTACAGTGTCACCCCCAGCGACCACAGGTCGCTCTGCGGCGTCGGCGGCCCGCCGCGCGCGCGTTCGGGGGCGATGTAGGCCGGCGTGCCGACGACCTCGCCCGCGATGGTGAGGTCCACCGGTTTCTCCAGGCTGGTGGCCAGGCCGAAGTCGGTCAGCACGGCGTGGCTCTCGCCGCCGTCCAGCAGGATGTTGGCGGGTTTGACGTCGCGGTGCACGATTCCGGCGGCGTGGGCGGCGCGCAGGGCGTCCAGCACCTGGAGCCCGATGCGGGCGACGGAGACCGGCGGCAGCGGCCCGCGCGTGGCGAGCACGTCGGCGAGGGTGGGGGCGGGGACGAGCTGGAGCACGATCCACGGCCGCTCGTCGGCGACCACCACGTCGTAGATGGTGGCGACGTTCGGGTGGGAGAGCCGGGCGGCCAGGCGGGCCTCGCTCATGGTGCGCCCGAGCAGCGCCTCCCGTTCGGACTGGGGCCGCCGGTCGAGAGTGACCTCCTTGACGGCGACGGGGCGGTCCAGCACTTCGTCGTGGCCGCGCCAGACCCGTCCCATGCCGCCCTGCCCCAGCTCGTCCTGGAGCCGGTAGCGGCCGGCGAGTAACCAGCCCTCGTAACCTGAAACCGACATAGCGCCCGGCTTACCCGATCTTTGACGCCTCATGCAACCGTTTCTGATGCGGGAAGGACGAGGGCCGTCAGCCCCCGCCCTTCACCTGGATCGTTATCCGGCGTAGGTCTCGAACTCGGCGACCTTCGGCGTTCCCGACGAGCTGGTGATCCTGAACGTGATCTTGCTCAGCGCGGCCGGCGTGAACGTGATGGCGCCCGCCCCGCTGCCGGACTTCAGCACGGCCCCGGTGCCGGCGTTGACGAGCTGCCAGGCGCCGATGCCGCCTGCGGCGCCCGCCGCCTCACGGATGACGACCCGGCCGACCGTCGTGGCGGAGCCCCACTTGATCGAGATGTCGCCGGTGGCGCCCGATGGTGACCAGTAGGTGCTCAGGTCGCCGTCCCGGACGTTGCCGTAGCTCGTCCCGTCGGCCTTGCCGGAGCCGTCGGAGCCGGCACCGATGCTGAGGTTCGGGCCGTCGGGTGTGGAGGTGGGGGTGACGGTGGGGGTCGTGGTGGGCGTCTGCGGCGTGCAGGTGCCGTTCGACTCCTGCAGCCCCTTGCCGGCGCCGGCCGTCTGCCGGACGATGTCCGGCACGCAGCTCGCCCCATCCAGGGTGTAGGAGTAGGGGACGCTGACCGTGGTGGTGGAGCGCGGGTCGGGCCCGGCCGGGTTGTTCTCGCTGCCCGGGGCGGACCAGGTCACGTTGTCGAAGATGTTGCCGGCGACCTGCCAGTAGCCGGCCTCGCTGGTGTAGAAGGTGCCGAGGACGTCCTTGGAGTCCTTGAAGTAGTTGTTCTCCACCTTGGCGCGGCCCCCGGCGCGGGAGTTGATGCCCGATTCGTTCAGGCTCACGTAGGAGTTGTTGTAGATGTGGGCGATGCCGCCGCGCAGCAGGGGAGTGCGGGAGTCGATGTTCTCGTACGAATTGTGGTGGAAGGTGACGTAGCCGTTCGAGCGGTCGCTCTCGCTGGAGCCGATGAGCCCGCCCCGGCCTGAGTTGCGCAGGATGCTGTAGGACAGGGTGACGTACTGGGTGTCGTCCTTCATGTCGAAGAGGCCGTCGAAGCCCTCCGACTCGCCGCCCGACGCCTCCAGGGTGACGTGGTCGACCCACACGTTGCGCACGCCGCTCTCCATGCCGATGGCGTCACCGCCGTTCGACGTGGGCGAGCCGGACTTCTTGACGTTGCGGACGGTCACGTTGCGGATGATGATGTTGCTGGACTCGCGGATGTGGATGCCCAGCTGGTCGAAGACGGCCCCGCCGCCGACCCCGATGATCGTGACGTTGCTGATCTGCTTGAGCTCGATCACGCCGGCCGCGGTGTTGCAGCTCTCGCCTGACACCTTGGCGGTGTTGCCGTGGTTGATGGTCCCCTCGACCTCGATGGTGATGGGGGTGCTGCTGCTGGCCCGGCCGCACAGGGCGGCGTGGATCGCGGTGCCCGTGGTGGCCCGCACCGTCTGCCCGCCCGCGCCGCCGGTCGTCCCGCCGTTGGCGCTCGCGTAGCCGGTGGCCCCGCCGGCCGCCGCCGACGCCTGCGTCACCGGCAACGACACGGCGACCACCCCGGTCACGGCGGCGGCGGCGGCCATGGCGGCCAGCACCGCTTGGAGTCGTAACGCGACTGCTCGTCTCATCCCTGGTTCACCTTTTTCCTCGGACAACGATGGCGTACTGCTCCGCGCGGTTCGCCTCACCGTAGGAAAGCGCTTTCCCAGTGTCAACGAGCGATGAAACTTTCATCCCTCGCCCCCTCGCGGGGGCAGGTGGCCTACTTCGCCTTCAACGGCTCGCCGAAGGACTTGCGGAGCGAGGAGGGGGCGGCGAGCGGAAGCAGCGCGGCGAGCAGCTTGCCCTTGAGTGTGCGGGGCTGCCGGGTGAGCTCGACGTTGACCCGCGTGCCGTCGCCCTCGGGCGTGAGCCGGATGTCCCAGCCGCCGCCGGGGCCGAAGAGCTTGGAGTCGAGGGTGGTGATGACCACGCGGCCCTGCTCGGGGTCCCACTCGTAGCGGGCGCGTTCCCAGGCGGCGGCCGTGCCCTCGGTCACCTCGGCCCAGCTCTCGCCCTGCTGGTGGACGGTGAAGTGCTGGGCGTCGATGCTGGGCCAGCTCTGCGCGCGGGCGGGGCCGAAGTCGGTCAGCACCCGCATGGCGGCGGCGGGGGTGAGGGAGGAGAGCAGGTGGAAGCGCACGACTGTCATGGGGAGTTCCTTCATCGAGTCACCGGTTCAACTGGTGATGATCCTGGCACGCGTATGCGTCACCTGTCAAAGGGGTGACGCATGGCTTCCGCGATCCACAGGTACGGGATGGCGTCGTGGTCCTCCTCGACCGCTGTGCCGTTGATCCGCGCCACCAGCGACAGGTAACGGCCATGGGTGTCGTCGTAGGCGGCGGCGGCGGGTTCCTCCTCGGCGAGCTCGCGCAGGATGGCGGGGATCCGCCGGTACCCGTCGGCCATCCGGTCGCGTACCTCAGGCGTGAGCGGCGTGCTGGACAGCGCGGTGGCCGCCTCCATGAAGCGGACGACCGCCTGCTGCGCGCGCGCCGACCGGGGCGGCTCCCCCGCCCGGTACGCCGCGAGCAGCTCCTCCATGAGCGAGGCCCCGCTGCCGTGGATGAAGTCCTGGAACGGCTCGGTCGCCACCGTGCGGGCCTCCGGCGCCGAGTAGGTGCTTCGCAGGTAGGTGCGCACCGCGTCGCGGAACCCGGCGTCCGACACCAGGTCGGCCAGCTCGATCCAGGCTTCGAGCTGGGCCGCGCTGGGATCCGCCGGCAGGGCGGGGCGCATCGCCCGCAACCGGTCGACGAACCCCTCGGGCACGTCCAGGCTCTCGCCGACGCCGCTCCAGAAGTCGTCGATGATCCGCTCGCGCTCCTCGTCCGTCATCGAGACGAGCTTGTGCATCAGGGCGGCCTGAGCGGTCGTGCCGCCCTGCTTGATCAGCGCCCTGAGCACCGCCCGCCTGGCCCGCAGCGTGCGCTCCTGGCGTTCGACGACCTCCAGGTGGGTGGTGAGCAGGTCGTGCAGGGTCGTGCCGCCTTCGAGCAGGCGGCGGATCTCGTCCAGGTCGGTGCCCAGCTCGCGCAGCGTGCGGACGAGCTCCAGCCGGGCGATGGTGTGGACGTCGTACATGCGGTGGCCGGCCTCGTTCAGCGCCGTGGGCTCGATGAGCCCGATGTCGGCGTAGAACCGGACGGCGCTCACGCTCAGGCCGCTGCGGCGGGCGGCGTCTCCGATGGGGTACAGCTCGTCGTCGCTCATGGGGGCCACTGTCGCGCCTCAAGCCGCTTGAGACGCAAGCCCCCTCGTTCGTGCCGCAAGCCGCTTGAGAGGCAAGCCCCCTCAGTCGCTCCACTTCGGCTGGCGCTTGCTCAGGAACGCGGACATGCCCTCGCGGGCCGCCGCCGACTGCGACGACTCGGCCATGACCTTGGTGGCGAGCCGGTACGCCTCCGCCTGCGGCAGCGACAGCTGCTGGTACAGGGTGCGCTTGCCCAGCGCCTTGGAGGAACGGCTGCCGCGCGTGGCCCGGCCGAGCAGGTCGGCGACGGCGGCGTCGAGGTCGGCGGCGGGCACCACCCGGTTGACCAGCCCCCATTCGAGGGCCTGCGCGGCGGTGATGGTGTCGCCGGTGTAGGCCAGCTCGGCGGCCCGTTTGCGGCCGATGTTGCGGGCGATGGCGACCATCGGGGTGTGGCAGAACCAGCCGCCTTTCCCGCCGGGCGCGGCGAACCCGGCCGAGTCGGCGGCGACGGCGAGGTCGCAGGTGGCGACGAGCTGGCAGCCCGCTGCGGTGGCCAGCCCGTGCACGCGGGCGACGACCGGCTGCGGCACCGCTTCGATCAGCTCCATGAGCTGCAGGCACGTGTCGAGGAGGGTGCGGACCGCGCTCTCGTCGGCCTCGGCGACGTCGGCGAAGTCGTGGCCGGCGCTGAAGACCGGGCCCGCCCCGGCCAGGATGATGCCGGAGGCGTCGCTGTCGCCGGCGGCGCCGAACGCGCCGATCAGGTCGCGCAGGTGGGCCAGCGACAGGGCGTTGCGCCGCTGCGGCCGGTTCATCGTGATCGTCACGAAGTCGGCGTCCCGGCTGACCAGTACATGATCGAGGTTCATGGGCGGGCTCCTGAAGTCGTCGCGGTGGCCGGGCTCGGCCACGTGAATATTCGTTCCCGTCCGGCGCCGCCCCTGTCATAGGGTTCCTGGATGTCTTCTCAGCGTGCCCTGCTGCCGCGGTCCGCGCCGGGAGTGGCCTCCCGCGCGGTCGCCGCGCTGCTGGACCGGCTCGAAGCGCGGGCCGTCGAGTGCCACTCCCTCATGGTCGTCCACCGCGGTCACGTCGTCGCCGAGGGCTGGTGGGCGCCGTACTCGGCCGAACGCCCGCACCTGCTCTACTCGCTGACCAAGTCGTTCACCTCCGTCGCCGTGGGCCTCGCGATCGCCGACGGGCTGCTCTCACTGGACGACCGGGTGGTGGACGTGCTGCCCGGCCACGTTCCGGCCGGCGTCTCCGAGCAGGGGCGCCGTCTCACCGTTCACCATCTGCTGTCCATGACGACCGGACACCGTACGGACAGCCTCGCCGAAGCCTGGCGGCTGGAGCCGGGCGACCTGGTGAAGGGGTTCCTGCGCGTGCCGTTCACCGAGACGGAGGGCACCCGGCACGCCTACGACAACCCGACCACCTTCGTCCTGGCCCGGATGGTGGAGCGGGTCACCGGCCGCGGCCTGCCGGAGCTGCTCGACGAGCGCCTGTTCGGCCCGATGGGCATCGAGCACGCCGAATGGGACCGGGTGGCGAGCGGCGCCGCGTTCGGCTTCCACGGGCTGCACCTCACGACCGAGGCCGTCGCCGCCTTCGGTGAGCTGCTGCTGCGCGGCGGCCGGTGGGGCGAGCGTCAGCTCGTCCCGCGCGAGTGGGTGGAGCTCGCGACCCGCCGGCACGTCGACACCCTGCCCCTTGAGGACGGCCCGGGGGACGCCGACTACCTGCGCGGCTACGGCTACCAGTTCTGGGTGTCGCGCCACGGGTACCACGGCGACGGCTCCTTCGGCCAGCTGTGCGTGGTCGTCCCCGCGCACGAGCTGGTGGTCGCCACGACCGGCGGGCACCGGCAGGCCCAGGTGGTGCTCGACGCGATCTGGGAGCGCCTGCTTCCTGGTCTGGACGAGGAGGGTGACGACCCGCTCCTCGCCGGCCGCCTGAGCCGCCTGTCCTTCGCACCGGTGCCGGGCGAGGCCGCTCCTGGCCGCTCCGCCAAGGCGTCCTTCGACGCCGCCGCCGGCGACCCGGCCCTGCCCGATGGGGCCACGGTCGCCGTCGAACCGGTGGACGGCGGATGGCTCCTGCGGCTCGGCCCGCTCCTCGCCGTCGAGGCCGGCCACGGCGCGTGGCGGGAGAGCGCGCCGCTCGGCCGCCCTGTCGTCGCGTCCGGCGCCTGGCAGGGCGGCACGTTCGTCGCCGACCTCTACGTCATCACCACCCCGCACCGGCTCCGGCTGACGGTGGACGTCGCGGCGGGGACGGCGGCGGCGACCTGGAACATCGTGCCCCTGACCAGCCCAGACCTGGCGGTGCACGTGCGCTCCCCGCTGATGACCCGCCCGGACGTCGCGTAGACCGCCACGAAGCCGAGCGCCGACCGCACACCTCAGCCAGGGCGGTGGCGGGGACCCCGCACGTTCGCGAGATCTACGTGCGCAACACGGTGTACGACCGTGGCGTGGCCGACGGCACCGCGCAGTCGCCCGTCGCGGTCGCCTCATAGATCCACGCCGAGCCGTCGGGCGCGGTGTAGAGGTGCCGGGTGGTGACCGACACGCCCGAGCAGACCTCGCCCGCCGCGGCGGCCTGCTGGTTCAGCGCGGCCCTGGCGTTGCGTTCCGCCGCTGCCCTGCCCGCGTCCGGGCTGGGACCCCACCCGGTGGAGGTGGCCGAGCGGAGGGTGGCGGCGAACGCGGCAGGGGTGCACAGCGCCGCGCCCGCCGTCAGCGTCAGGGCGAGGACGAGGAGCAGAACCTGGGCAGGACGACGAACGTTGGATGCCATGGTGTCCCTCTCGCGGGGAGGCCGGGGGTTCGAGATCGTCACCATAAGACGGAGGGGGCCGGGCCGACCAGCGCGGAGGGCGCGGGCCGGCGTCCGCGCACGTCGGGGCCGAAACTTTCACCACCGCCGTCCGCTCATGTCGGGGCCGAAACCTTCACGGCCGCTGTCCGCGCATGTCGGGGCCGAAACCTTCACGGCCGCCGGCCCGAGGGGGCGCTCAGCCGGCCGTGGCCAGGGCGAAGGAGGTCACGGCGCGGGCGAAGGCGTCCGGCTCCTCGACGTGCCCGAGGTGCCCGCTGTGCTCCAGCATCACCAGCTCGGCGCCGGGGATGCCGGCGGCCAGCTCGTTCGCCCAGCGCGGGCCGCAGATGACGTCGTGGCGGCCGGCGACGACGAGCGTGGGCGTCTTGATCGAGGGGAGCGCGGCGCGGTCGTCGACCAGGTCGGGGACGCCCTGGTCGTCGAGGCCGGAGACGAAGGTGCCGGTGATGGAGAACAGGGGCGCGTACCTCTCCTGGTGGTCCCAGTACTCGGCGAGGTAGGCGGGCAGGATGCCCCGGGCGGCCCGGGTCGTAGCCTCGTCATCGGAGAGGCCGCCCAGCGACTGCCACGTGTCGAGGACGTCCTTCAGCTCCGGGCGTCCGGCGTTGCGCCGCGCGAACGCCTCCATGGTGCGGGCGGCCTCGGCGAAGTGCTCGGGGCCGGTGACCGGGGCGCTGCCGTACAGGATGACGCCGGCGAGCCGGTCGGGGCGGGTCAGGGCGTAGTGCTGGGCGACGAAGCCGCCGTGGGAGTGCCCGAGCAGGTGGACGGGGCCCGCGCCGAGGTGGTCGATCAGGCCGTCCAGGGCTCGCGCGTAGCGTTCGCGGGTGTAGCCGTGCGGGTGCGCGGGCAGGCGGCCGGACGCGCCGGTGCCGATCGGCTCGACGTACACCATCGTGAGGTGCCGCTCGGCGGCCGGCATGCGCAGGTACTCCCACGCCAGCCCCGGGCCGCCGGGGTGGGCCAGGACGACGGGCCCGCTGCCCGCCACGTGGAAGCGCTGCGCGACGCCCTCGACGTCGATCGTGTGGCTCTTGTGCATGGTCATGTCCGTCTCATCTCGTCAGGCATCCGCAACGGCGGCGACAGCTCGTCCAAGGCATGCCACACCCAGTCGCGCAGGGCGCCGGCCTCGATGAGCTGATCGGGCGCAGGACCGCCGCCCGGCAGCGCGGCCTCGTCCGAGATCGGCAGGACGGGCGCGGCCCGCTGCCCGCCCGATGCCGGGCCGGCAGCAGGCCCAGCGCGGGCGCTTCACCCGCCTGGGCGCGCAGGGTCAGCTCGGCCTCGGACGGCGGCAGGTCCTTCATTCTTCCGAGTGTTCCGCGCCCGGCGAGCACGTCGTGCCGGCCCCGCTCGCCAGGCAATCCACCGTCAACCGGACGCATGCGGTGTCAACCGTTCGTGTAGACGGCGCCGACAACGGTCGTATCGCTGTCGTCGACACGGGCTGCCTACGTTCTGGAGCGCCAGACGATCCCCACATCAGGAGCACTTCCATGCGCGACCAGCGCCCGCCCACCGGTCCCTCCCTCTTCGACCGGAAAGAACTGCCTGCCGACCTGCGGGCGCTGCTACCAGGGGACGACGGCTACGCCGACGAGACCCGTACCTACAACCTGAGAGCCGACGTGCGGCCGGGCGTGGTCATTGCGGCGGCGTCGGCAGGCGACGTGCAGGCCGCGGTGCGGCTGGCAGCGGCCAGGAACGCGCCGATCGCCGCCATGGCCACCGGGCACGCCGTGCAGCCGGTGCCGATCGGGCCGGACGCGGTGCTGGTGACCACCCGCGCCATGCGGGGCGTCACCGTGGACGCCGAGGCCCGTACCGCCTGGATCGAGGCGGGCGTGCTCTGGGGGCAGGCCGTCGCCGAGATCACCAAGTTCGGCCTCGCGCCACTGAACGGCGCCAGCCCCAGCGTGGGCGCCATCGGCTTCGTCCTGGCCGGCGGGCACAGCCCCACGCTCGGCCGCGCCCACGGCTACGCCGCCGACCACGTCCACCGCATCCAGGTGGTCACCGCCGACGGCGAGCTGCGCACCGTCACCGCCGCCAACGACCCCGAGCTGTTCTTCGGCCTGCGCGGCGGCAAGGGCAACTTCGGCATCGTCACCGCCGTCGAGATCGCGCTCTTCCCCGTGACCACCCTGTACGGGGGCTCCCTCATCTTCCCGGCCGCGAGCGCCCGCACTGTACTCAACGCCTACCGCGCCTGGACGGAGACCGTCCCGGAGACCATGTCGTCCTCCGCCGCGCTCCTGCGGCTGCCGGACGTCCCCTTCCTCCCGGAGCCGCTGCGCGGCCGGCAGGTCGTCACCCTCCGCCTCTCCTGCACCGACCCCGCACCCGCCGGTGCCGCGCTCATCGAGCCCCTGCGCGCCGCCGCGGCACCGATCATGGATCTGGTCCGGGAGATGCCGTACGCCGACTGCGCCTCCATCCACTCCGACCCCCTCGACCCGGCCCCCGTCCAGGAACGCGGCGGCCTCCTGCGCGAGCTGACCGCCGAGACCGTCGACGCCCTGATCGCCATCGCCGAAGCCCCCGCCGCGCCTCCGGACCTGGTGGAGATCCGGCACCTCGGCGGAGCCTTCGCCCGCGAGCCCCTCGTGCCGAACGCGATCTCGTACCGGGACGCCGCCTTCACCGTCTTCATGGCCGCCATCGGCGCGCCCGACCCCGCGCAGACCCACGCGGCCCAGTCCGCGGCGATGGAGCGGCTGCGGCCGTGGTGCACCGGGTACACGCTGCTCAGCTTCATGGCGGACGTCGACGGGGTGGAGCAGGGGTACCGGCCGGAGGTCCTGCGCCGGCTGGTGGCGCTGAAGCGGCGCGTCGACCCGGCCAACCTGTTCCGCCTCAACCACAACATCCGCCCCGACGCCTGACGGACCGGCTGCTCGCCATCGCGGGCCCACCAGGGACCAGGCCAGTGACCCACCCTGGTCCCTGGTGGCCCCCTTGCGACGAGAGTGATCGATGCCGATCCAGGCTCCACGTCCAAAGGGATGATCGATCATGGATGCTCTCGAGCGTCTGAGCACAGTCGAGGACCTTCGCCGCCTGATGGGCCGCTACGTCCGGTACGCCGACCACCAGCGCCGGCAGGACCTGGCGAGCCTGTTCACCCCGGACGGCACGTTCACCCCCCACAAGCCCGACGGGTCGGTCTGGCTGCGCATGCGAGGCCGCGAGGAGATCGCGGCCACGGTGGGCGCCGGCGGGGGCCCCGGCGTCACCCTGATCCACCACCTGTTCTCCGACGAGATCGACGTCGACTCCGCGACCGGCGCGCGGGGCCGCGAACTGTCCGGCGTCCTGAACACGACCGCCCGCACAGCCGAGTCAGCCTGAACCACACCGAGCCCACGGTGAGGTGGGTCGAGCCGGGGACAGCGAGCCGGCGCGGACGGTACGGCCCTCGGCGAGGGCCACAACGCGGTCGCGTCCGGCCAGTTCCCCGGCCCAGGCGTTGGTCCGGGCGCGCACGCGACGACCAGTACGTCTATGTCGGCAGCGCGCTCCCGTGCCCAAACGCGGCGGCGCTCACCCACCAGCGCGGCCTCTTCGCTGAACCGATCGCCCAATCGCCGTACGACCCGCGACTCGATGAGGTCGACCCCACGCGTCGGCGCGCCGCTGATGACGCCTTCTGGGCCGAACTGACTGCCCTCATCAGCAGACAAGGCGCGGTGCTGCTTGAGGAGGGCTACCTCTCCAACGCCTCACGCTGGCATCGCCTCACCCTGGACGAGCTTGCTTCGACCCGTGACGGGCTGACCCCGCGAGCCAGGTTGCTGATCTGGCCCGACCTGTCGACAGACGTGAGGGCCGCCCTTGCCGCCCTTCCCCATGAGGGCCTCATCGACATCGTCTGGCAGAACTCTCAAGGGGACATCACCAGCCTGACCGTCGACGAAACCGAATACGCGGCACTGCCCGCCGTACTGGCTGAGGCCCGCGCGGTGATGGTTCTCTCCGGGTACGAGGAAGAACGTACTCCGCTGATGGCCGCCGTACTCCCCGACCCTGACGGCGTGCTTCGCGCCCGATGGCTGCCTTGACGCTTGGCAGGGCTGCTCTCGCCGACACACAGGCCATCGCCACCGTCGTGGCGCCCGCGCCGTCACCCCGTAGCGTCTCGACCTGTCGCGCGCCGCTGCGGAACACCAGGCATATCGGCGCCCCCTCGACGCGACCGGTCTTTGCCTGACACTGGTGACCTGGCCGGGCGGAGACACCAACATAGCCCGCTGTTTACTCTAGGTGACGACGCAAATACAAAGAGGTAAGGCCGGTCATCTCATGTGACCGGCGTGACGATCTCCGACGGAAGGCCGGCCATGCAACCTCTGGACCTGATGACCCGCAAGATCGACACCTGTTTCGGGCATCTCGACGTCGACGGCAACGGCACGATCGAACGGGACGACCTGCTCGGAGTCGGCTCGCGCCTGGTCGCCCAGTTCGGCGAGTCCCCGACCTCGCCGAAGGCGACGGCCATGGCCGCGGGGATGGTCCGGTTCTGGGACGCGCTGTGCTCGGCCGCCGACGTCAACGGCGATGGACGGCTCACTCCTCAGGAGTATCGAACGGGCATGACGCGAGCGTTCGTCGACGATCCCACCGGCTTCGACCGGGCGTTCCTGCCCATGGCCGAGGCGTTGTGCGGGCTCTTGGACACCGATGGCGACGGCACGGTCAGCCGCCAGGAGTTCGCGGAGTTCCACAAGGTGATGCGCACCTCCGTGGAGAACGCGGACCTGGCCTTCAGCAAGCTGGACACCGACGGCAGCGGTTCCCTGAGCGTCACCGAACTGCTGGCCGCCATGCGCGACTACTACACCAACCCCGATGAGAGCGCCGACGCGCTCGGACACTGGCTGTTCGGCAGGGTTTGAGGCGTGCTGCGCAGCTACCGGTCGCTGGTCGGCGGCCATCCGGTGGATGGCCATGCGGACGGCGCGGGATGGGTGCATTGGGTACGAGCCGGCGACGCGCTCGAGGCCCCGTACGACATGGCGGCGCTGAAAGCGACGCTGGACACCGGCGCGGCCGGCCCCGATGCGTTCACCCACCCGTCCCTGGTCGGCAGGGTCGCCCTGAGCGGCCCCGACCAGCGCCGTCAGGCCCTGGCTGCCGCCCGTGCCCATCAGCCGGCCTGGGGCAGGGTCCCGCTGGCCGAGCGCGTGGGCTTCGTGACCGCCTTCCACCAGGTGCTGCGCGCCCGGCAGGACGAGCTGCTGGATCTTCTGGTCGCGGAGGGCCATCCGGTACGCGTGGCGCGGATGGAGATCTCCACCATGCTCGCGGCGGTGCACCCCAGGACCGCCACCGTCGCGGCCGGGTTGATGAACTGCGATCACCGCGTCAACGGCCGCAGGATCGAGCTGGTACGCAAGCCGGACGGCGTGGTCGGCCTGATCCCGGCCCGCAACGCCGCCGCCGCGACCCTGGTGTTCTCCGCGGTGATGACCTTGGCCGCAGGCAACGCGGTCGTGGTCGATCTGCCGCCCAGCGCCCCGCTCAGCGCGGCGTTCGTCTGCCACGAACTGATCGCGCCCTTGCTGGCCGGCCATGCCCGCGTGTTCAGCGCGTTGTGTGCTCCCGTGCGGGAGGTGGTGCCGGAGTGGCTGGCCAGCCCGGACCTCGACGACATCTACTACTTCGGCCCGTCCCGCCGGGGGCTGGAGTTGGCGGCGGAATGCCTGCGGCACGGCAAGAAGCCGATCCTGGAACTGTCGGCCAATGACACTGTGGTGGTGTGGCGGGACGCTCGCCTGGACCTGGCGATCGCGGCCATGCTGGAGGCCTTCTACGCGTCGGGACAGATCTGCCTGACCCCCAACCGCGCCGTGCTGCACCCTCAGATCGCCGATGAGGTGATCAAAGGGCTGCGGCGGGAGATCGAACGGCTGGTCGTAGGACGCCCGGAACGTACCGATGTCATCCTCAGCCCGGTCGTCCGGCGCGCGGAGTTCACCGAGGTCGTCGCGGAGGCGGTCGGTGCGGGCGCGACGCTGGTGACCGGCGGCGAGTTCGTCGACGTCCACGAGGTGCCACGCGCGCGGGGGCCGTTCATCCGGCCCGCCCTGCTGCGGGTGGACGGACTGAAGCAGGCACGAACGCTGCGCGCGGCATGCGAGGAGACCTTCTGCCCCTTGCTGACCGCGGTGATCGCCGACCCTGCCCGCATCGACGACGTGATCGCCTTCCTCAACGCCAACCGCTACGGGCTGCGTAACTCCCTGTGGGCCACCGACCGCGCCGTCATCGCCGCCTTCAGGACGGAAGTACGCAATGGGGGCACCTTGAAGATCAACGACAGCCATCTGGGCCCCGTCCCGCTGCTCCCCATTGACGGCGGCACCGCCCGCACCAGCGGCCCCGGCGGCGAAGCCAACCTGCCGATGCTGCGTACCACTCATCTGCAAGCAATCAGCACCGCAACGGACGTGCCGGACGACCTGCTCTTCGACTACTCCTCCGCCGTGGCGGACACCTGACCGGCGAGAGAGCTGGAGCCTGCTCGGCGCCGGGGCCGGGCAACGGCGGCTCTCACCCCGACCGGAACGTGCGCCGTCAGGAGCCGTCGAAGGAAGACGCTCCGCATCACCGTCAAGGAAGACAACCCGCCAGCGATCAAGGCCCTGACAAACACAATCGCCGACCCTCCCGAGAGAGGATCGGCGACCGAAGCTGGTTCCGTTGTTCTGTGTGCCCCCTGCGCGGGACCCAGTACTAGGGAACCTGCCGAAGGGCCATCTGAGCAGGGGTTCTCTGCTCGTGCTGACCGTAGCGGGAGTCGGCAGGGCGAAGATCGAGGCCGTCCGGCGGCTCCCGCGGCGGCAGGCCAAGTCGGCATCGTCGGCAGGTGGGCGATGACCTTGACCAACGCTCTGGCCGAGAAAGCGGACGTTGCACTGGCGACGCCGGCTTCTGGTGACTCGTCAGCCGTGGCGGAGAGAGTACGGCTGGCGGGAGTGATCTCGTCGGATCGGTGGATTCGGTGGACGACCACGGCGGCCGTTGTCGTGCTGGCCGGTATCGCGGCGGTGGTGTCGTTCCGGCATATGCGCGAGCTGGCTCTTGCGCATGGCGAGGACGAGTTGGCGGCGGCTCTCATCCCGTTGGCGGTGGACGGCACGATCGTGGCGGCGTCGATGGCGTTGCTGCGCGCCAGTAGGCAGGGCGAGCGCGGTGGGGTGCTGCCGTGGATGTTGTTGGTCGTCAGCAGTGTGGCGAGCATCGGGGCCAACGTGGCGGTCGCGGAGCCGACGGTCATCGCCCGGGTCATCGCGGGTTGGCCCAGTCTGGCGTTGATCGGCGCGTACGAGATGCTCATGTGCCAGATCCGCCCATCTGCAACCACGGCGAGGCGGCCCGGCTGTCGTTCGGGTGGTGATTCAGCACAGACGCCATCGGTCGGGGAAGGGGAGCGAATGCTTCAGCGGGCGGCCTGGCAGTGGGCCAGGGATACGGCGGGCGAAAGCGGATCGCTTCCGACTGGTGTGATGATCGCGCGGCAGTTCGAGCGCTCCCCTCGGTGGGGGCGCCTGGTCAAGAGAGCGGGCAACGCGGGCGAACTGGGATAAATCCCTGGCCGGTTCGGGGTAGCTTCGGAAGTTTGTCGCAAAGCCAGCCATTTCCTTGCGCGAGGAACGCACCGACTACGGCGGCGCGCCTGCCAGCGTCCAGGGGACCATCCCCGCGTGCGCGGGGAGCACACGAGAGCAGCCTGGCCGAGGTCGCGTTCATGGTCCTCGAAAAGGCGCCCTAGCCACGCCTGCACGTCGAGTTGGGTCCCTACGACTCACTGTGTACGACCGTCAGCAACTCGACTTCACCAAAGCCGGCCAGTGAAGGTCTGTCACCCTGGTCACCGTCACCTTCGACGACCGCTCCAGATGACCGACCCGGACGCCTGCACCGGTAAGACAACGCCATCACCGCTGACGACGCCAACGGCGTCACCCACATCCCCGCCACGACGATCGGTCCCTTGCTGCTCGGCCCCGGCATCCGCGTCACTCACCAGGGCATGAGCCTGCTCGGCGACTGCGGGGCCGGCGTGGTGGTGGGCGAGCAGGGCGTGCGCTTCTACTCCGGCGGCAGGTCGCTCAACCGCTCGTCGTCACTGCTCGCGTTCATCCAGGGCCGTATTCCTGTGGGCAACTCGGGCCTTTGGCGGGACTGCACACGGCGATCGTGTTCACCCACTCATCTGTGTACGTATGACCCTTGTAGGAATAGGTGATCTCAACGAGGGACCGGGCGCTCCTTCCGGCCGCTTGCGTCACCT
This sequence comes from Nonomuraea composti, assembly GCF_012034275.1. NCBI lineage: Bacteria > Bacillati > Actinomycetota > Actinomycetes > Streptosporangiales > Streptosporangiaceae > Nonomuraea > Nonomuraea composti. The sequence goes on from NZ_JAATEP010000004.1 coordinate 152,396, forward strand.
GCATGCCTATGAGTAACTCATGGCCCTTTTTCCGTGGGCGGCCTTCCTCCGCAGGCAAGACGTATCCTTCGGCGGCGGTGAGCGGCCCCAGGGATGCCTTCCTCGGGGGATAGTCGTCGATCGTCTGCTCAGCGGCGAACTTGCGACCATACCCGGCGACCAACGCCCCGAGCTGCCGGAGTCCGTGCCCTTCGAACTTCGATCTGACCCGCATGATCGTGATGGGAGCGTCACCGAAGTTGTAGAGCACGACCCATCCGTCGGTGAGGACGGCTCCCTTGTCGCGTCGTAGTGCGTAACCGGTGGGAGGGGCCGACTTCAAAGGACCCTCTCCGGTGCGTGAATCAAGGGAGGCTCGCCCCTTGTCCGTCGCGCCTGCCGGCTCCGGGCCGGAGGGCGTGTCCGCGCAACCCGACGTGCTCAGCACCAGGAACATCAGCAGGCCCATGGGCCACGCGATGACGCGCGGCCCATGGCTGTTACGCATCAATCTCACTCAGTACTCTTCCATCACGTAGGACGCGTAGATCGGAAGATCCTCCAGGCCGCAGATGCTCGCCGTCCTTTCAGGGGTCACGGTGAGTTTCCAGTTCGACCCATTCGTCGTGCGTGAATCGAGTTTGACGGTGCCGAAGTCGACGCCGCCGTATCTTGTCCACGTGGTGTCGCGGGCGACCCACGTGGCGCTGGAGATGGACGTAGTGGTGTCGGGATCCGGGCACACTCCCTGGTTTCCGCCGCCCGGGATGATGTCGTTGCCGCCGGCGAATCGGTAGGGGCGCCATTCGTACTTCCCCGAGATTCGAGTTTCGAGGATGGTGTAGTTCTGGCACCAGAGGTCCCACGTACGGAAGTCGAATTCCGCCTGGAAGTGCGCCGGCCGGAAGTGACCGATCTCGAAATTGATGCCTGCGGAGACGGTCTGTACGTTGGTGAAACCTACCTTGGCCAAGGCTCCGGCCGTGGCGATGTTGGCCGCAGCCTCGATCTGCGTCGTCGCCGTGGTGCCCCATGCATAGGTGGCTGAGGTGTTCGGCCCCGTCGCGTGCGCACGCACGGTGACGTAACTCCGCTTGACGGGGATGTCCGCCAAGGCGAAGAAATAGCCTTCGTTGCTGTTGCAGTATTGCGCGGGATTCGGCATCGCTCTTTGCTGTGGTGTGCCCGATGAAGAGTCCGAGTAGCCCACGAGTTCAAGTGTGGATTCGCTCTCCACCGTAGCCGGCGGCGCGAAGCCGGATCCGTCGATCACGCGCTGCTGCCTTGTAACGGCCTTGCGGTTCGGTGCAGGCTCGGCCAAGGTCCAGCGATCGTCCTTGGCGGTAGGCACGTGCAGTTAGATCCGCCGCCAGACGTTGTGCTGTCCGCCGGCGGAGGTGATCAGGGCCGAGGCGACCCCGTTCTGATCCGCGTATCCCGTCAGATCCTGGAAGCGGCCGGAGGTGAAGGCGAAGGTGCCGTCCTGCGCCGTTCGTGCTTCAGCGAGCTTGACGTACTCCAGGCCGATGCCTACTCCGGTGGTAGAGATGAGAGCGCGCGTCGGTTCCAGGTCTATGCGTAGCGGGGTGTCTGCCAAGGCATGGCCCGCACTGTCGCGGAGTGTTCCGGCGATCAGTGGCACCGAGTCCCGCTGGGTCAGGTGTGAGTTCCTGGCCGCTTCCACGAGGGCCGCATTCGGCCGCTGGGTGCCCCTGAGTGGGTGTTCGGGTTCGATGGCCGCATTCGAGGTTTGCGCGCCGGCGACTAATGTCGTCGTGGCAAGGAGCGCGCAGAGTGCACCGTGGAGCGCCCGCTTGAGGGGCATGGGATTAGACTCCGATCGCATCGATGATGCGCCACGGACGGGCAACTCTGACAGGCTCCCGTCCGTGGCTATGCCGTGCCTCGCGAAGCCACCAACACCATGCTGGACGGCGGATTAGGACACAAGGTCTTGACAATATTCATATGTCGCTTTACATGGTAACTGTCATTTTCGGGATGCAGTCTGTGGTTTGCCCAGGTGGGAACGCTTGAGTTGTAAGAAGCGATCAAGTCGTAAGCGCCTCACAACGCGACCGAATTGCTTCACTGGTCGAAGCCCAGGCGGCCAAATGGGTCAACCGTCGTACCCGGCTTGAGGTGGCCCGGGAGATGTACCGCATGCGGTTCCCCGGGGAGGACCCGTCGGCCTTCACCCGGCACGAACTTCTCGGGCGAGAGGGCCGCCGGGTCAAGGAGCACTACCGCAAGGAAGCCGAACGAGTCGGTCTTTCTTGGCACGGCAGGGTGTACGTACCCGGCGACTTCAGCGCCAGCGACCCGTTGAACCAGGCAGTCACGGCTGCGGCGCAATGATGTACGGCGTCGTTCAGACCACGGTGGCCGCGCTCGGCTGCTCGCCGGGGCTGGGTTTCATCCATTCCGGGCACGAGCTCGCCTTCGTCCTCGACATCGCCGACCTCTACAAGACGGAAACCGCCCTTCCCGTCGCCTTCGAGGAAGCGGCGCACAGTCCGGAAGACGTCGGGTCACGTACTCGTCGCGTCATCCGCGACAGAATCAACAAGGTCGGTCTTCTCAGGCGGTGTGTGGAGGACATCAAGCATCTGCTCCTGGCCGATACGGCGGGCGGGCCGGAGTCCCTGGACGAGGACATCGACCAGGTGCTCTTGCAGAGCGATCATGGCATCGAACTGGAGTCCGGCCGTAACTATGCCGATGAGGTGCCCTGGTGACCGTCATCGTGCTCACGCGTTGTCCTGTCGGCCTGCGGGGGTTCCTGACCCGCTGGCTCATGGAGATTGCTCCGGGCGTGTTCATCGGAGGTCGTCAGCGCGGATCTGTGAACAGCTGTGGCTTCAGGTTCAGCAGTACGCTGATACCGGCCGTGCGCTTCTCGCGTACACCACGGACAACGAGCAGGGCTTCGCCTTCGAAACACACGACCGTCAGTGGCACCATCCTCACCATCTTCGACGCCTGCGACGGCGACCAGGACGGCTGGCTCACCAGGGAGGAGTTCGAGCGCCTTTACGGATCGACGGGAATGCGGGCAGAGGCCACGCGGATCGCCTTCGAGCACATGGACGTCAACGGGAACGGCTCGGTCTCCAGGGAGGAGTTCTCCTCGGGCGTCGACGTCCTGCCGACCAGTACGGACCTGAGCAGTCCGGGCGTCTGGATGTTGGGCAGGACCGGTCGTGGGGCAGAGGGCGACCACGGCTAAAAGGGCCACTATCGCGGCCCACTGAGCGTCATCAGTAGCGGGCGGCCAGGGAAGCGGCGGCCTGGGAGAGTGCTGTGCCGACCGAGGTCATCGCCGCGAAGCCGGCGCCGACCAACAGCACGCGAGCGTGACGGCCAGGTTCTTCCACCTGCCGGAGCAGGCTCAGAAGCCGTGCACCCGGCGGAAGGCGCGCGCGACCTCCCGCAGCCGCTTGGCCTCGGTGGCGACGAGTTCGCCTGACATGGGCGTGGGGTCCCGCGGCGGTGTCACGGGCGGCGTGGGCGACGGAGACCCGGCCGCCAGCGCCCGGCGCAGCAGGTACGCCTCGACCGCGGCCTCGCTCAGCCCTTGCCGCCGGCAAAAGTCCTCCGCCTCTCGATAAGCCTCGTGAGCCAGCCTCGTGCGCAGCTCCACGATCGCGTCGTTGATCTCGATGATCCGACGCGTCAGCCGGTACCCGGCGTCCCTGACCCGCAGCAGATCGTGCAGCCCGGAGGCGGGTGGCGGCTCGAGCGCGATGTGCGGCAAGGCCCGGTGCAGCGCGGCCCACAGCCGGTAGAGGCGCACGCGGGCACTGTGGTCACGCAGCCACGCGGCGGCGGCCGACGCCCGCGCGCCCCACGAGGAGGCCGTGCAGCCGACGGAGGCGAGCACCACCCCGCCGAAGATCACCAGCCGGGCGACCGGTTCCATCTCCTGCACGGGATACCCGGCCTGCCTGCCGAACACGTCGAGGCCCCTCAGCACGGCGTAGACCAGCCCCAGCAGGGACGCGGCCGACACCAGGTGCAGCCCCAGCCGCTGCCACCCCGGCCGGTCCTCACGGGCGTTGCGCCAGCACAGCCACGTGTTGCGCACCTGGACGGCGCCGAAGATGGTCACGTACACGCCGAGGTAGGTTGCCACCCGCGGGTGTCCCGCGTACCTGACGACGAAGTCGGTCGGCTCCTCGGGCAGTGGCGTGATCCGCAGGAAGAGCAGCACCATCACGCCCAGGATCAGCGTCCCGACCAGCAGGTGCCAGCGGACGGCCGCCGCGACCCGCCCCTCGGGGATGAGCCAGAGCAGGACGAGCAGGTGGATGGTGAGCGCGAAGCCCATGGCCGAGGCCTGGGAGAGCAGGGCGGACAGGTTGGGCACGCCGAGGATCGCGTCGATACCGGTCCAGACGGCGGGAACGGCGACGGTCATGGTGAGGGCCAGGAAGAGCATGGCCACCGACAACGAGATCAGCCCGGGGTTGCGGCCGTCCCTGACCACGTACGTCAGCTTGTGGAGGACGACGATCCACACAAGCACCGCGCAGGGGAGGTAGAGCGCAGCGTTCACCGCTCACCTCGGACGGCGGCCGAGCGTGCGTTCAAGACGCGAAAGGAGTCGGTGCTCCGGAGGCGGCGGCGGATCCTGGCCCCGGTGCGCCTTCTCCAGGATCCGCGTGGCCACGTATTCGGCCTCGTACTCCACCCGGTCCTTGAACGTGGTCCTCAGGTGACCCGCCACCAGCTCCGGCGACAGGTCGGGAAACAGCGTCCGCAGGAGATCCTTCGGGTCGTGCCCGAGCAGCAGGTGGGCCAGCTCGTGCAGGATGATGTGCTGCTGGTGCACGGGCGTGGTGTGCGGCTGATAGACGATCACGTCGCGGTTCTCGTGCATCAGCGTCACCCCGTGGAGCGTGCCGGCCGCCATGGGGACGGGGATCACCAGGATCTCCCGCCCGCGCGCTGCGCCGACTTGCTCACACAACGTGTACGCGTCGAAGGGGACGGGCAGCTCCAGCCCCCGGACCAGGCGGTCGCACTTGCGCCGCATTTCCTTGAGACACACGTCCCCGCCTCCTGAAGGACCGCGCGGTTATGGACCGCTCGCCGTGTCCTGACCCGCATCGCCTTGCCGCAGGTCTTCGAGCTCGCGCATCCTATCGACGACTTCCCGGATGGAGGCGAGGCTCTCCGCCGACAGTCCTACTGCCCTCATTGCCATCGCTTTAACATCGGCGTCGCGCATGGCGTTGAGCAGCATGAGCTGCTCGGTGATGGCGGGGTCGTCCTCCAGGAAATAGCGCGGGGGCACCTCGAAGAACTTGGCGAGCGCCTCGATGTGCTTGATGGTCGGGTTGTCACGCTCGCCCTTGCGCAGGTACCAGATGTAGGTGCCCGAGATCGTCGGACCGCCCTGCTTCCTGATCCCCGCCGCCACCTCGTCGTTGCTGTACGGGCCCCGGTCCCGCGGGTGGAAGTGCTGGAAGAGGTATTCGAGCTTCTCTGCGAGCGTTGCCGGCGGTCGTTGCGGCCCCTGGTCCGTCATGACGGTCTCCTCCGTGCCGCGGCAACTGTTGTGAAGAGCATACCTCATGCATCTTGACATGAGTTGACAACCGGTCGGCGAACATCCAAGCTGATCCTCATAACTCACATGAACTTCCAACAGCAAAATCTTAACAGTCGTTGAGATGGTCGCTGCCGGATCGGTCACACGAGAGGACTCAAGGCCGATGCGCACGATAGACACCATCACAGGGATGTTCGGAGCCGGCTGGGAGGATTTCATCATCCCCGTCACGAGCGGCATCTTCGTCACCATCATCATCGGTGGCGTTCGGGCCATGTGGTCGCGCCGCCGCGTGCCCACCGCCATCTCCCGCCGCGTACGCCGCGAGACCTACCTCGACACGGTGCGTACCGAGTCGGCGAAGAAGGGCACCGAGCGGATCGACGTCGTGGCCCCCAACCTGGCGCCGGCCTCGGAGAAGCGCACGCGGGACATCCTGGAGACCTGGACCAGGATCAACGAGAACGGCCGCGTCCGCGTCGTCACCCACGACTCCGAGGACAACATCCGCGGCGGCGTCGAGCTGCTCAACCGCGGCATCGCGGTCCGGGTGGCCGAGCCGGAGCTGGGCATGGGCAACTTCAGTTTCCACCTGTTCTCCCGCGAGCCGGCAGCCGACTCGACGGTGATAGTCAACCACCGCGTCAAGGGCAAGGACCGTCCGGCCAGGCAGGACGGCATCGCCGCCACCCAGATCCTCGGCGAGTACTACCAGCAGGTCTGGACCGGCGGCCAACCGCTGGAGGCGGTCCTGGCCAAGCGGATCTGCGGCCACGTCGCCGAGCCCGGCGACCCAGCCTCCGTGCAGGCGGCGCTGCGCGGGACCGAGCGGCTGCTGGGCATCGACCTGGGGGACGCCGCCAAGGTGCTGCCGCACTTGGCGTTCGGCAACGGCTGCCAGGTGGTGTTCATCCTCGGCCTGCCGGGGGCGGGCAAGTCACTCGTACGGCGCTCGCTGGCCGACCGCCTGGAGGCCATGGGCATCCGGACGGCCCAGTTGTCCGACTACAGCTTCATCTACGGCGGCTACGTGCGCGACGCGATCAAGCTGGAGCAGGCCCGCGGCGGCAGCTTCATCGCCCACCCCGCCGGCGCCTTCGAGGTCGACGACATCGCGGTGCTCGGCCCCGCGCTCCAGGAGCTGGCCCAGGCAGTGCGCGTCAGCGTGAAGGAGCACAGCAGGGTCGCCCTCGTCGAGTTCGCACGCCCCAACCTGCTGACCGCGCTGCGCGAGTTCGAGGATTTGCGGCCCAACAGCCAGGTCGTGTACGTCAACGCCCCCGCCCAGCTGCGCGCCGAGCGGCTCAACCGCCGGGTCGAGCCGCACCAGGTGGTCGTGTCCGGCAGCGAGATCACGATCAGGACCAGCGACAACCATCTGCTCCCGCCCTCGGCGAACCAGGCCATCTACGGCAAGGACAACATCGACGACCTCAAGGCCGACACGCACTGGAACCGCCGCGTGTTCCAGATCAGGAACGACGTGGACGACAGCGGCGCCAAGATTCAGGCGCGGTTGGAGGAGTTCGTGGAGAACGTCATCGGCCCCTACCGGTCGGTCGGCGGGCAGCGCACCCGGCCGTAGAGTTCGCGGCGGCGATGGCGGGGCCGGTGAGGATCATGCCGCGTCTCCTGTCCGGCCGGTCAGCACCTCTTGTACGGCCTGGGCGAGCGGGAGGGGCGGGCCGTTCCAGCGTCCGCCGAGGAAGGTGTCGGCCAGGTAGCGGGTGGTCCAGGCGCACCGCATCCGGTCGCGACCGCGGTGCACGATCAGCGGGCCGACCAGGGAAGTGAGCGTGTCGAGGAAGGCGTCGTCGGCTGCGTCGGCGAGGTGGGCGCGGACGAGGTGGTTGCCGAAGGGTTCGATGGCCAGCAGGTCGCCCACGCGCAGGGCCGCGCCGAGCGGGACGGAACGCAGGCTGGTCTCGTTGAGCAGCACGGCCCCGGTGTTACGCAGGTGCCGGGCGATCAGCGTCAGGACCCGATGCCGGTCAAGAGCCGTGCCGCGGAAGGGGACGGCGACTGGCGAGATCGGCTGATTCAGGCGATCACGCAAAGCGTTGAGGCGGTCGGCCAGGCCGGCCACCGGCAAGGGGATGGAGACGGCGTCCGGGAACGGTGCCGTACGGGCGGTCCAGCCGTGGTCGCCGGGTTCGGCCTGGGCGTAGCCGGCGCCGAGTTCGGGGCCTTTGACCACCACGGTGTCGTCTACGCGGTCCGGCCTGTACCGGGGCTGTGGCGGCGCCCGGAGAAGATCACGGACAGGAAGGGACAGGCGGCGGCCAGGGCGAGGTCGTGGTCATAGCCGGCGTGGCTGAGCGGGATCCAGTCATCGACCGCCTCCCGGTGACGGTGGTGCAGGTCGTGCAGGGCGCGGCCGGGCGGGAGGACGGCGTGGCCGGTGCGGTCGGCGGCGGGGATGGTGGCGAACGCCTGCTCGCCGATCACGGCGGTGATGCCGACGCGGTGGTGGCCGATGTGTTCGATGCGGAGTGTGCGGAACAGGGGCTCGCCGGTGAGGTTGTGCACGGCGTTGGCGCAGACGGTCAGGGCGCGCAGGTCGGGTTCGAAGTGGTGGCGCCAGCCGTGGTTGCCGGGCGCGAGCACGTCGTACAGCAGGATCAGGGCGCGGCGCTCCAGGTCGCCGCCGCCGAGCCGGTAGTAGCCGCTGCCTTCGAAGAAGTCGCCGCAGTCGGCCACCAGCGCCCGCCGGCGCGCGCTGTGCAGGTGGGCGAACATCGGCAGCGGCCGGTCGAAGCTGGAGTGCACGTCGGTGGTGGCCACGATGCCCTCCAGGATGCGCCGGCCGGTCATGCCGGTTCCCCGGTGATGTCCGCGCCGAGACGGCGCAGCTTGCCGGGCAGGTCCGCGTGCCCGCGCCGGAGCTGGGCCAGACCGGACACCGTGGTGAGGCCGTCGGCGGCCAGGGCGGCCAGGAGCAGGGCCGAGCCGCTGCGGATGTCGTTGGCCGTCACCGCGGCGCCGGTCAGCCGTTGCGGCCCGGTGATGCGGCAGTGCGTGGCCGACAGTTGCTCGATCGCCGCGCCGAGGCGGGCCAGTTGCGGGATGAGGTTGCCGTGCCGTCCCGGGTTGATGGCGTCGGCGAACAGGTGCACGCCGCGCAGGCCGAGCGCGAGCGCCATCAGCGACGGCTCGAAGTCCGCGTCCAGCCCGCCCGGCGCCAGGGACGCCACGGCTCGCAGCGGCTGGCCGGTCAGCTGGGTGTCCTGGCCGTGCACGGTGACGGTGTCCGCGCTCGCGTGGGCGGGAATGCCGAGCCAGGCCAGCATCTCCATGGCCGGCAGCACGTCGGCCGCCCGTACCCCCTTGATCTGCGCCGACCCCCGGGTCACCGCGACCGCGCAGGCCAGGGTGACCGCCTCCACCTTGTCCCCCGGCACCTCCCAGGCCAGCGCCGCCGACTCGCCCGCGTGCAGGGGCGTGAGCCGCAGCCTCTCCTCGGTCGCGAACGCCTGCCAGCCGGCCGCGCGCAGGAAGGCGAGGATCTCGGCCACCTCCGGCGACACATTCGGCTGGGTCACCGTCAGGCAGCAGCGCTCGATCACGGCCCGCAGGATGGCCGCGACCGTGGCGCCGCGCGACCGGAACGGCAGCACGATCTCCACCTCCGGCAGCCGTTCACCGGCCCTGACCACGTGGTAGCCGGAGCCGTCCAGCACGACCCGGTCCCCGAACGCCTCATAGACGCGAAAGTGCAGGTCCATGCCGCGCTCGCCGACCGGGCAGCCGCCCGGCCACGGCAACCGGGCCCGCCCGTTGGAGGCCAGGAGCGCGGGCACCAGGTAGTAGGAGGCGCGGATGGCCGCCGCGCCGGCCAGGTCGGCCGGTGGGGCCGCGCCGCAGACGGGCAGGATGACGACCTCTTCGGGGTTGATGACCGAGCGCGCCACGCTGTAGCCGCACAGCCGCAGCGGGTCGAGCATCGTGCGTACGTCCTGGCATTGGGGCATGTTGCTCAGATGGGTCAGCCGCCCGACGGCCGTGGCTGCCGCGATCAGCGGCAGCGCGGCGTTCTTCGATCCGTCCACCCGGACGGAGCCGATCAGCGGCTCCCCGGAACGGATGGCGATGGCGTCGGCGACAGAGATGGTCGAAGGCATGGTGGCCTGCGCTCCTCTCGAGGCAGGAAGTCGAATGACTCTCAGCAGACGACCTGCGTCGGAGCGTTGTCAGGAGGACAAGGAGTGGCACACGCGGACACGCCTGTCCGTCCTCAGGAGGGAGAAGGGACACGCCGTGTCAGCCTCCTTAACGCGTTCGCGTGCTGTACGGCTGCGCAGGGCGTACAGGAGCAGGTAGAGGATGGCCGAGGCTGCGGCGACGTAGCTGAAGGCTTGCGGTAGGGCCCGAAGGCCAGGCCCAGGCCGAGGGTGACGGCCGGGCCCGCAAGTACGGAGCCTTCGTAGCGAATCTCGATCGCCGCCCTGGTGATCGTCTCCGTCGCGGTCAAGGAAGGCCGCGAGGCCTGGCGCGGTGAGGCCTGCTGCGAGAGCTGTGTTTGAAATTCTTCGAAAGGTTCGAGGCCGGGTGATGGCGCGGTGAAACTGACTCCTGAATCGGTTCGGCCAACCAGACGAAGGAGATGGGATGAAGGGAAGCACGTTTCTGCGGCTGGCTCTCGTAGCCCTGCTCGCCTGTTCAGCGACGTTTCTGGGAGGGGCTGCCAGTGCGCAGCCGTCCGCCGCGGCACTCGTGAGCATCTCGCGAATAGCGAACTGGAACAGTGGTAAATGTATCGTGGTCCGGGGCTACGCGGAGCGTGCCCAGGCGACTCAGACCACTTGCGACAGCTACCGTGACCAGAACTGGGTGTTCACGCGGGTGGGCGGCACAGGGGACATCTACTCGATTCGCAATATGAACAGCGACAAATGCCTGGTCGCCCAAGGTCACCAGCCGTCTTATGTCTTCCAGAACACATGCGCCAATTACCTGGACCAGCACTGGCAAGCATCTCCAGACTTCGGCACCTTCCGTCTGATCAATCGCAACTCCTTCCTCTGCATGGTCGTACAGGGAACGGCACTGGAAAGCCCGGTCATCGCGACCGACTGCAACGCGACCTACGCCGATCAGTACTGGCGCCAGCAGCAGCTGACCTGAACCCGGTCACGTGAGCAGGTCGAGGAGTTCCGCGCCGCGGTGGGTCAGGCGCAGGCGGACCTCGCGCCCGCGCCGCTCGCGGTGCAGCAGCCCCGCGGCGGTGAGCTGGTCGCAGTGGTAGGTGATCGTGCCAAGGCTCAGGTGGAGGTGGCGGGCGAGGTCGCTGACGGACGGCTCCCAGGACGAGGCGCGCAGGATGCCGGCTCTGATGGGGCCCAGGATCCTGGTCAGCGCACTGTCCTGGGAAGGGGCCGGGGCGGCGCGGGTGACGATGCGACCAAGGCCGGGCAGGGGGTAGCCGATCCACACCAGGTCGTCGCGTTCGACGCCGTACATGCTGGCCTTGAATCCCGAGGCGAGCGGCACCAGCACCAGCCGGCGTCCGTCCAGCCCGGGACGGGCGCCGGCGGGAACGCGCGGCAGGCGCAGCCGGCCGTCGAGGTAGCGCAGGGAAGGGCTCAGGCCGGTCAGGACGGCGTCGAGGCCGCCGCTGACGACGGCGGCGCCGATTGGTTCGGTCTCCCGCGCGAAGAGGCTGTCGGCCCGGGCCCACAACGGCTCTATCACGGTCGCGGCGGCCCGTACCACCTTCACGTAGACGGCGAGGAAGGCCTCGGGGTCGTCCAGGATACGCTGCCAGAACGGCGGCGCCGAGTCGCCGAAGTGGCGGGCCACCTCGGCGGCGAGTTCTTGCGGGTCGAGTTCCTCCAGTTCGCGCAGGAGCGTGCTCATGCTGGTGGTACGGGCGCTGTCGACCAAGGTCAGGGAGCGGGGTGTCCAGGGACAGCCGCTGCCGTTCAGCAGCGGGCCGATCAGTGCCGCGCTGGCGGGCAACGCCTCGCGTACGGCGTGACGCCACGATGCGGGCACGCCGCTGGGTTCGCCGCCCAGGATGTCCCTCAGCAGGGAGAAGAGGGTCGCGCCCGGCGAGCGGCGCACCTCGACGCGTACCTCGTCCAGCGAACCCAGTAACAGCGTGCCTCCGGCCATCCGCGTCTCCTTGTCGCTCGATCTCCGCGAAGATGAGAACCCGGTGGCATGTCACCCTCTTCCCGGTTGGCATACCGGTTCCGGGTCGTCGAGAATTCCACGGTGACCGGCATGTATCCGCTCTTGGGCGCACCCGCGCCGACGAGATACCAGTCGTAGTGCTCCGTACCACACTTGAAATAGGGCTTCTCGCGCCCAATTACCTGCCAACAACGGGGGACGGGCGGGGTGGCCTGGTGGATGGTGGTGCGGGCGGAGGGCCAGGCGGCCTCGATGGCGTGTTCGACGAGGTATTGCGGGATTTGGCCGGGCACCCATAGGCGGATGGTTACGCCGTCGGCGCTGAAGCCGTACTCGAAGCTGAGGTGTGGTTGTGGTGGAGCGTCGCAAAACGTGAGCTTCCCCTGGATGACGCCGACGGCGTCGCAGCCGTCCAGGCCGCCGGGATACCCCTCTCGGTGGCCTGGCTCGGCCGCACCTCAACGGATGATCAACAGAACCCGACTCTTTCGCTGCCTCGGCAGTTGCGCTCCTCCAGGGATGCCATGCCGGAAGGTCCCGTGATCGTCGCTCACTTCTACGACGTGGAGGCTCGTGAGGCGTTCAACATCCCGATCGCCCGTGACGGCAGTATTCGCGACCTTCTGGCGGAGGCGAAGCGGCCGGACCGCCGCTTCGCCGCCGTGATCTGCGAGTCCGTGGAACGGGTGGCTCGGCGTACGTACTTCGGCACGAAGATCGAGTACGAGCTGGAGCAGGCCGGCGTCATGCTTCTGGCGGCCGACGAACCGATGCCGCAACTCGACCGCCCCAAGGGGGGCCGCGCCCGCAAACGCGCGACGCCGGTACTGACCAGGCGAGTCAAACAAGCCGTGGCCGAGTGGTACGTGCTCCAGATGCTGGAGCTGTCCTGGGACGCCTTCTGCGAGCATACGGAGCAGGGCTGGAACGTCGGCAAGCCGTGTTACGGCTACCGGGCCAAGAAGATCCCGCATCCGGTGGCCGCCAAGCGTGCGGAGGGCAAGAGCAAGACGCGCCTGGTGCGCACCCTGTCGAGGGGCCAACGGTCACCCACATCTTTCTTCTCCGCGCCGTTCACAAGCTCGGGTACGACGCCATCGCGGACAAGCTGAATCTTGAGCCGCAGAAGTACCCGCCACCGATGCCTGTAGATCCCAGGCGTGCCCTGGGGCGTTGGAGCGGCTCCGCCGTCCGGGAGGTGCTCTCCAATCCCAAGTACACCGGCTACATGGTGTGGAACCGTCGCGCCACGAAGAAGGGCGGCAAGAACAACCCGATCAGCGAGTGGGTCTGGTCGCCGCGTCCCACGCATGAGCCCCGGGTGACAAAGGACCTGTTCCAGTCGGCCACCACGATCGGCCGCGTCCGACAAGGTTCGCGCACGGCCCCGGGACCCAGCAGTCACCCTCAGGCCAGCCGCACGTACGAGCTCCGCTCATATCTCGTCTGCGAGATCTGCGACAGGCGCATGTACGGCAAGAGCCGCAGGACCACGCAGTATTACGCCTGCGAACCCGACATGCGCCACCACAAGGACCGCCGCGACTGGTACGCCAGCCATCCCAAGAGCTTGTGGGTCCGCGAGGATGACCTGCTCGATCTGGTGCACGAGTTCTTCGCGGTGCGTGTCTTCGGCGCACCGTACATCGAGGCCCTGGGCCGCCAACTCCCTCAGCAGCCCTCTGAGAGCGACATCCGCAGTGACGGCTCGAGAAGGAGATCGCCGATCTGGGTAAACGCCAGGACAACGTCCTCAACCAGATGGAGGAGCAAATCTCCAGCGGGGATGAGGAGATCGATCGGGAGTTCCGCGAGCGCCTTCAGCGCCGATACGCCGACCTGTCCCGCGTCCGGAAGGTCAAGCTTGAGGAGCTCAAGACCTTGGGCGCCAGCGCTGAGCCGACCGAGGACAAGGAGCTGCTCGACGAGCTCCCGCGACTCGCCGCCAACCTCGCCACCGTTGGCGAGGACCTGCAACGCAAGCTCTTCGACGCGTTCAACCTCGAACTTCGCTACCGCGTCGACACCCACGAGGTGCTCATCCGCATCACTGTCAAGGAGGACAACTTGCGCGCGATCAAGGCTCTGACAAGCAAAATCGCCGATCCTCCCGGAGGAGATCGGCGACCGATGATGTTTCCCTTGTTCTGAGTGCCCCCTGCAGGATTCGAACCTGCGCACCCGGCTCCGGAGGCCGGTGCTCTATCCCCTGAGCTAAGGGGGCTCAACGTGTGACTAGGCTACCAGCTTCCGATGACCACTCCGCACCAGATAAAGCCTCGCGAACACTTCCCGCGAAACCGCTCGTGACCGTGCCGCTACGCGTTAGCTTTGCGCCCGTGGGTGAGGTTCTTGGGAAAGTACTGGTCGTAGACGATGACGAGGTCATCCGGCAGCTCATCGCGGTCAACCTGAACCTGGAGGGGTTCGAGGTCGTGACCGCCACCGATGGGCAGGACTGTCTGGAGCAGGTGCTCGACGTCATGCCCGATGTCATCACGCTCGACGTGATGATGCCGTTCCTGGACGGGTGGACGACGGCGCAGCGGTTGCGGACGGAGGAGGCCACCAGCCACATCAAGGTCGTGCTGATCACGGCCAGGGCGCAGGATGACGACAAGATCCGAGGGTGGGGGATCGGGGTGGACGCGTATCTGACCAAGCCGTTCGATCCTGCCGAGTTGATTCAGGTCGTGCGGGAGTTGGCGGCCGGCGCCAAGGAGTGAGTGTTTGACCTGTGGGGTTGTGCTTTGAGCGCTCGCTCCCAGGGGTGGGTGTGGCGGCCGGGGTTCGCGGATCACATGCGCGAGTCCCGGCCGTTGTGCTGGGCGGGTTCGTTCGGTGGATGGTTGGGCGGCGTTTCCGTGGGGGTGTGGGCGTTTCAGGGGTGGGAGGGGCTGGCGGGTTTCTGGCGGGGGGAGTGGGCAACCTGGTTGGATTGGGGCATCTCGCTCTCGGTTGAGGGTGGTGCGGTGGGACGGCGGTGCGGGGGCTGGGGTCGTCGGGGCTGGATCTTGGGGGCCGGTCTACACGCCGTGAGAGTCATCAGTGGTAGCCAGGAAAGGTTGGTTGCGGACGTGCGTAGCTCGATATTTCGGAATTTGGATCCTCAGCAGCTGCCCCCGGGGTTCGCGCTCGAGAACGGCAAGATGCTGCGGGTCCAGTTGCCCCACGAGGTGCTGGCCAAGCAGGGGTCCATGGTGGCCTTCCAGGGGCAGATGGACTTCGACTACGAGGGCGCCGGCGGGATCGGGAAGCTGTTCAAGAAGGCCATGACGGGGGAAGGCGCCTCGCTGATGCGGGTGCGGGGGGAAGGGCTGCTCTACCTCGCCGACAACGCCGATGACATCCACCTGTTCTATCTGGAGAACGAGGGGATCACGGTCAACGGGCGTAACCTGCTGGCGTTTCAGCCGCAGCTCACCTGGGACATCCAGCGGGTGCAGGGGGCGGGGGTGGCGGCCGGGGGGCTGTTCAACACGACGGTGACGGGGACCGGGTGGGTGGCGGTGACCACGCATGGCACGCCGGTGCTGCTGGACGTGGCGCGCATGCCGACGTTCGCCGACGGGCAGTCCGCGGTGTGCTGGAGCTCGGGGCTGCAGGTGGGGGTCAATCGGACGATGAAGATGGGGGCGTTGATCGGGCGAGGGAGTGGGGAGGCCATGCAGCTGGCGTTCAGGGGGCAGGGGTTCGTGCTGGTGCAGGCCAGTGAAGGGGCTCCGGTCGTTCAGGCCTCCCATTGAGCCCTCGATGCGGGGGTTCTCGTCGGTCCCAAGACTCCATGGACAAGGTGTTCTACCAGCGCGACGAGGATCGGATCGCCGCGGCGAAGGAGCTGTTGAGCAGTGACTGGTGAGCCACAGCCGTACGCGGCCTACGAGCGGCTGATCGCCGACCTGGACGCCGCGAAGGCCCGGTACCGGCTGATCGAGCACGCGCCCGAGGGCCGGACCGAGCAGGTCAGCGCATTGCGCGGGAACGCGGTGGCGCAGGCGGCGAAGTGCCTGATCGTGATGGTCAAGGTCGGCAAGAAGCAGTCCCGGTACGTGCTGGCGGTCGTGCCGGGTGACGCGCGGCTCGATCTGCAGGCGGTCAAGGCGCTGCTCGGCGGCACGTACGTGGCCTTCGCCGCCACCGAGAAGGCCGAGGAGCTGGCGGGCAGCGTGACGGGGACGGTGCTGCCGTTCAGCTACGACCCCCGGCTCGAGCTGGTCGCAGACCCCTCCTTGCTGGACCAGCCCGAGCTGTTCTTCAACGCCGGCAGGCTCGATCGCTCCGTGGCGCTCAACACTGAGGACTATGTCCGGCTGGCGTCCCCACGGGTGGCGCCCATCACGAGCGATCCGGCCGCCACCAGTGATCCCTCCGTTACGGGTGGTCAGGTGGTTACGAGCAGGTAGGCGTGGGAGCGGTGTTGGTGCCGGTCCAGGAGGCCAGGAAGCCGAACGTGGTCGAGGCCCCGGGCGCGAGCGACCCGTTCCACGTCGCGTTCCGTACGGTCACCGAGGAGCCGCTCGCGCTCAGCGTCCCGCCCCAGAGCTGGGTGATCTGCTGACCGTCGGCGAACGTCCACGTCACCGTCCACGAGGAGCGCGGCGTGCTACTGGTGTTGGTGACGGTGACCTCGCCCTGGAAGCCGCCCTGCCACTGCCCGGTGCTCTTGTACGTGGCGGTGCAGCCGCCGGGCGGCGGGGGCGTGATGGTGGTGGTGACGGTGGGCGTGGCGGTGTTGCCGAGGGCGTCCACCAGGGCCGGGTACCACTTGTCGGACATCTTCTGGTCGCCGGCGGCGTTCGGGTGCACCCCGTCGTAGGTGTCGGTGCTGGTGCTGAAGCCGGTCCACTGGTCCACGACGGTGATGGGTGACTGGAGGGTGGAGGTGGCGGCGGCCCAGGCGGGGATGGCGTTGTTGAAGTTGACGGCGCGCTGGGCGCAGTCGGCGCAGGTGGACGGGTTCATCGGGATGATCTTGGCGACGAGGATCTTCATGTTGGGGTTGCTGGCCCGCATCTGGCCCACGAGTGTCGTGAACGCGCTGAGGATCGTCGCCGGCGCGATGTTGCTCCACACGTCGTTGGTGCCGAAGTGCATCAGGACGATGTCGGGCTTGGTGGCGGAGAGCCAGCCGGGCAGCAGGCCCTGGTTGGCGACGTTGGTGGCGAGGTAGCCGCCGTGTCCCTCGTTGTCGCCGTCGTAGGAGACCCCGCAGCCCTGCGGCGGCAGGGTGCCGACGAAGTCGATGTTGGTGTGGCCGGTGCTCTGGAGGCGGTTCCAGAGCAGGGCCCGCCAGCAGCCGGGGGAGCCGGTGATGGAGTCGCCCAGGGGCATGATCTTGATGGGGGCGGCGCTCGCCGTGGCCGTGGCCGCGAATAACACCGCCGCCGCCAGCGCCACCAGCGCCGTCACTACCGAGACGATCGTGGTCCTGCTGCGCATCGTGCGCTTTTCCGTCCGTACGCCTGCACGAAACATCGTGTGCTCTCCCGTCCGTACGCCTGTGCGAAACGTAGGAGCGGCGGCAGCTCCCGAGCCTGCGCGAATCGTAGGATCGCGGGAGCGGGCCCGGGAAGCACGACGATCATGGCGGGGTGCTGACCTGGGCGGACGGATGTAACTTTCAGCGGCGCACGACCGCCAGCGGGCACGGCGCGTGGTGCAGGAGCGCCTGGCTGATGGAGCCGATGAGCATGCCCGCGAGCTGCCCGTGCCCCCTGGACCCGACCACCAGCAGGTCGGCGCGCGCGGACGCCTCCTTGAGCACTTCCACCGGGTGCCCGTGCACGACCTCGGCCACCACGTGCACCCCGGGGTGCCGCTCCCGGTGCCCGGCCAGCGACTCTTTCAGCGCACGCAGCGTGTCCTGCTCGCTCTCGCGGGAGGCGGGCTCGAAGCCGCCGGGCTGGGGCCAGGCCCATGCGCGGACGACGCGGAGCCGGGCGCCGCGCAGCTCGGCCTCGGTGAAGGCGAAGTCGAGGGCCCGCCCGGCGCCGGGTGAGCCGTCGGTGCCGGCCACGACCTCGCCGCGCGGCGACGGGGGCGGGTCGTGGATGAGCACGACGTCGGAGGGCGCGTGCGCGGCGACGCCGTACGCGACGGATCCGACCAGCAGGCCGCGCACGCCGCCGATGCCGCGGCTGCCCACCACCAGCAGCTCGGCCTCCTCGGACGCCTTGACCAGCGCCGAGCGGGGGTCGCCGGGGAGCAGCGCGCCGTCGAGGCGCACCTCGGGCCACACCCGGCGGGCGCGTTCGCAGGCGGCGGTGAGGACGGTCTCGGCGCCGTCGCGCATCCACTGGGCCACCTCGGCGTAGCGGACGGCGCCCTCGCACACCCACTTCGGCACGGCGTGCGCGACGGTCAGCGGCGCCTGCCTGAGCCGGGCCTCGGCGGCGGCCCAGCCGGCGGCCTCCAGCCCGGTACGGGAGCCGTCCACCCCTACGACGATCATGACAGCGCGTAACACTCGACCTCGGCACGGCGGAACGGCAGCCCCTGTGCCTCGGAGTCGCGGGCGCACCTGCGCTCGGACCTGCTGAGCTTGAGCGTGCCGCAGACGGTGACGCCGGAGTAGGTGCGGCAGTCGAGCCCCGGGTCGGTCCTGCCGACGCGGTACATGCGCTTGACGGCCGCCCGGCACTTCGCCTTCCCCGTGTCGGAGTAGCGGCACTGGGCGATCAGAGTGTCGTACTGTTCCTGGCTGACTTCGTGCCGATCCATGCCGTCCCCGGCGGCGGCGGTGGCGCCGGACGCGGCCAGCACGACGATGAGTCCTGCGACAGCGGCGAATCTCTTCATGTTTCCCCTGATGGGGACCGTACCGCTGACGGCGATCGCCAAACCTGCGCGGCGCGGGTTTCGGGCGGGCCGGGGCGTGGGTACGATCACCGCCGACCAACGCGGGAGCCCGGTGGAGACCGGGCTGAGAGGACGGCTGACAGCCGCCGACCGCCAGAACCTGCTCCGGATAATGCCGGCGAAGGGAGTTTGCGCGATGACGAGCGCGCGTTTTTCCAAGGTTTACCAAGGTGAGCTGCGGGTGCCGATGCGCGAGGTGCGCCTGTCGAACGGCTCGTCGGTGACGCTGTACGACACCTCGGGCCCGTACACCGACCCCGCCTACGAGCCGGACCCGCGGCGGGGCCTGCCGCGCCGGCGCGAGGAGTGGGTGCGGGAGCGGGCGCGGGCGGGTCACCCGGTCACGCAGGTGGGCTGCGCCCGGCGCGGGCTGGTGACCAGGGAGATGGAGTTCGTCGCGGTGCGCGAGGGCGTCACCCCCGAGTTCGTCCGCCAGGAGGTGGCCGCCGGCCGGGCCATCATCCCCGCGAACGTCAACCACCCGGAGTCCGAGCCGATGATCATCGGCCGCGAGTTCCTCGTGAAGATCAACGCCAACATCGGCAACTCGGCCGTCACCTCCTCCATCGAGGAGGAGGTCGAGAAGATGACGTGGGCGACGCGCTGGGGCGCCGACACGATCATGGATCTGTCCACCGGCGCCGACATCCACGAGACCCGGGAGTGGATCCTGCGCAACTCGCCCGTCCCGGTCGGCACGGTGCCGATCTACCAGGCGCTGGAG
Source organism: Nonomuraea composti (assembly GCF_012034275.1). Classification (NCBI taxonomy): domain Bacteria; kingdom Bacillati; phylum Actinomycetota; class Actinomycetes; order Streptosporangiales; family Streptosporangiaceae; genus Nonomuraea; species Nonomuraea composti. The sequence continues at coordinate 171,649 of NZ_JAATEP010000004.1, forward strand.
AAGGTGAAGGGCCGGCCGGAGCTGCTGTCGTGGGAGGTCTACCGCGACACGCTGATCGAGCAGTGCGAGCAGGGCGTCGACTACGTGACCGTGCACGCGGGCGTGCGGTTGGCGCACGTGCCGCTGACCGCCGGGCGGAAGACGGGCATCGTCTCGCGGGGCGGCTCGATCATGGCCGCCTGGTGCCTGGCGCACCACCGCGAGAGCTTCCTGTACGAGAACTTCGCCGAGATGTGCGAGATCCTGGCCCGCTACGACGTGTCGTACTCGCTGGGCGACGGGCTGCGCCCCGGCTCGATCGCCGACGCCAACGACGAGGCCCAGTTCGCGGAGCTGCGCACGCTGGGCGAGCTGACGGCGATCGCGCGCGAGCACGACGTCCAGGTGATGATCGAGGGGCCGGGCCACGTGCCCATGCACAAGATCAAGGAGAACGTCGACCTGCAGCGCGAGCTCTGCGACGACGCCCCGTTCTACACGCTCGGCCCCCTCGTGACGGACATCGCGCCCGGCTACGACCACATCACCTCGGGCATCGGGGCCGCCATGATCGGCTGGTACGGCACGGCCATGCTCTGCTACGTCACCCCCAAGGAGCATCTGGGCCTGCCCGACAAGGACGACGTCAAGACCGGCGTGATCACGTACAAGATCGCCGCTCATGCGGCGGACCTGGCCAAGGGGCATCCGCGCGCGCAGGCGTGGGACGACGCGCTGTCGGACGCGCGCTTCGAGTTCCGCTGGGAGGACCAGTTCGACCTGTCGCTCGACCCTGAGACGGCGCGCTCGTTCCACGACGAGACGCTGCCGGCCGCGCCCGCGAAGACCGCGCACTTCTGCTCGATGTGCGGCCCCAAGTTCTGCTCGATGCGGATCAGCCACGAGATCAGGGACGCGGGGTACGCGGAGAAGGCGGCCGAGTTCCGGCGGCTCGGGGGCACGATCTACGTGGAGTGACGCATTGTCCAATGTCCAAACCCGCAGGTCTGGACATTGATGACGGGGATTGCCGCTCTTCTGGTGGCAACGTGACAGTGAGCCCGGCCGGGGCTTCCACGACCACCAGAAGAGAGGATCTTTCGTGTCGATCAGAACTCGCGCGGCGGTCGTCGCCGCCGCGTCCGCCGTCGTCGCAGGGCTCGCCGCCACGCCGGCCTCCGCCGACGTCCACCGGGGGGTGGCCGGGTGCTTCGCCTGGTCCTGGGGCGACGGGAACACCTCGGTGACCGTCTACTGGCACAACCGGTGCACGACCAAGCACAAGATCACCATCAAGTACAGCCTGAGCTGGACGTACAAGACCTACACGGCCACCGTCGGCGGCGACGGCAAGGGGCACAAGAAGTTCCAGACCGCCTCGATCGTGTCCATCAAGGACGCGGGCCGCGCCTAACCCGGCAGCGTCTCCCCGCCGATCGGGGCCAGCACCTCGCCCGTGTAATACGACGAGAGCCGGTTCGAGGCGAAGAACACGTACGACGGGGCGATCTCGTCCGGGTCGGCGGCCCGCCCCATCGGCACCTGCTTGCCGAACTGCTCCACCTTCTCCTGCGGCATGGTCGCCGGGATCAGCGGCGTCCACACCGGTCCGGGCGCGACGGCGTTGACCCGGATGCCGCGCTCGACCAGGTTCTGGGCCATGGAGTAGGTGAAGGCGTTGATGGCGCCCTTGGTGGCGGCGTAGTCGATCAGCGTCTTGTTGCCGCGCAGGCCGTTGATCGACGAGGTGTTCACGATGGCCGCGCCCTCCCGCAGGTGCGGGAGCGCGGCCTTCGTGACGCGGTAGTAGCTGTGGATGTTGACCGCGAACGTGTGCTCCCACTGCTCGTCGTCCAGCTCCTCCAGGCCGTCCACCGGCGCCTGGTAGGCCACGTTGTTCACCAGCACGTCCAGGCCGCCCAGCTCGGAGACCGCCTGCTCGACGACGGAGACGCAGTGCGCGCGGTCGGCCAGGTCGCCGGGCAGCAGCACGCAGCGCCGCCCGGTCTCCTCGACCAGCTTGCGGGTGTGCGCGGCGTCCTCGTGCTCGGTCAGGTACGCGATCGCGACGTCCGCGCCCTCCTTGGCGAACGCCACCGCGACCGCCCGGCCGATGCCCGAGTCGCCGCCGGTGATCAGCGCCTTCTTGCCGCTGAGCAGGTCGCGCCCGACGTAGTCGCGCATCTCGTCGCGCGGCTCGGGCGCCATCTCGCCGGTGTGGCCGGGGTAGGGCTGGTTCTGGGGTGGTGGTGTTTGCGACATGCCAGCGGCCTGCCCTTCATCGGGTATGGCTAACGCCAGCTATGTCACGAATCCTTGTGATCTGAGCCAGTCGCGGGCCACCAGGACGGGCACGTCGCCGTCCACGTCCACCTGCGCGTTGAGGCCGCGCATCACCTCGTCGGTGAGCTTCGCGGAGATGGGCGCGAAGAGCTTGGCGATCTCCGGGTGGGCGTCGGCGAGCTGCCGCCGCATCGTCACGGACACGTTGTAGAGCGGGAAGAAGTGCCGGTCGTCCTCCAGCACGACCAGGTCGAGCGCCTTGATCCGGCCGTCGGTCGTGCTGATCAGGCCCATCGCGCACTGGCCGCTGGAGATCGCGTTGTAGAGGATGCCCACCGACACCCGGCGCACGCCGGCGCGAGGGACGTCCGCGCCGTACGTCAGGCCGTAGCCGCGCAGCATGCCGAGGAAGCCGTCGTCGCGGCCGAAGGTCTCGTGGTCGACGCAGAACGTGCGCCGCGCGACAGGGATCTTCGTCAGGTCGGAGATCCTCGTCAGGCCGTACCGCTGCGCCGTGGTGCGTTTCAGGCCGATCGCGTACGTGTTGTTCAGCGGGGCCGGCGGCAGCCAGACGATGCCGTTCGTGCGCAGGTCGAGGTCGCGCACGGCCGCGTACTGCCGTTGCGCGTCGGGGATGGGGGTCTCCTGGCCCAGGTACGTGATCCAGCCCGTGCCCGTGTACTCCCACATGAGGTCGGCGTCGCCCCTGGTCAGCGAGGCGCGGGCGTTGACGCTGCCCTGCACGTTCGTCTGGTCGGCCACGTCCGCGCCGGCGGCGGTGAGGGCGAGCACCGCGATCTTGCCGAGCACGAGCTGCTCCGTGAACTCCTTCGACGTCACCCTGACCCGCACGCCGTCGAGCGCGGGCACCGGGCGGATGCTGCCCGGCTCGACCGGCGGCACGAACGACGACGCGGGCCGCAGCCCGCACGCGGCGACCGCACCTGTGACGAGCAGCAGCGCCACCAGCGCTCTCACGTCAGGCCCTTCGGTGACAGGTAGCGCTGCGCGAGGCCGCCCAGCCAGTCGATGATCAGCGCCAGCACCGCGATCAGCACGCAGCCCGTGATCAGGACCAGGTTGCGTTGCGTGCTCACCCCCGTCGTGATCAGGTCGCCGAGCCCGCCGGAGCCGATGAACGCCGCGATGCCGGCCGTGCCCACGTTCAGCACCAGCGTCGTGCGCACCCCCGAGAGGATCACCGGCGCCGCCATCGGCAGCTCCACCTTGAACAGCACCCCGGCCGCCGACATGCCGATGCCCCGGCCGGCGTCCACCAGGCGCGGGTCCACCTGCTCGATCCCCACCATCGTGTTACGCAGCGTCGGCAGCAGGCTGTAGGCGAACAACGCGACCACCGCCGTCCAGAACCCGATGGTGAACAGCACCGCCAGCAGCACCACCAGGCCCACCGCCGGGGTGGCCTGGCCCAGGTTCACCAGCGACAGCACGACCGGCGTCGCCCTGCGCAGCGCCCGCCGGGTCAGCAGCACGCCCAGCGGCAGCGCCACGACCAGCACCAGCACCGTCGAGAAGAACACCAGCTCGACGTGCTCCCACGTGCGCCTGACGAGGAACGCCAGGTTCAGCGAGCCGCGCTCGATGCCGTCGAGCGGCACGGCCTGCGTGTAGCCGACCATCGCCGCCGCCACGGCCAGGTAGCACAGCGGCGGCAGGATCACGTGCCACGACCGCCCGATGCGCGGCTCCGGCGTGGTCTCCTCCTTGGCCGCCGCGCTCTCGACCGTCACGGGGCCTCGCCCCTGCGCAGGCGGCGCTCCCGCTCGCGGGCCTTGATGGACTGGATCGCGTTCTGGACCGTGCCCAGCGACAGCGCCCCCGCGTACGCCCGCCGCCTGCCCAGCACCGGCAGGACGTCGGTGTCGGCGTTGAGCAGCGTCTCCAGGGCGTCCTGCAACGTCATCCGGTGAGCGATCGAGACCGTCACCGGCTCGCCCGCGTCGCCGACCGGGCCCTGGATGCCCTCCAGCTCGGCCTGGGCGATCCACCGCAGCGGGCGGCGCATGCCGTCGAGGATCAGCGCGTGGCCGCGGCCGTCCAGCTCGACCTCGCGCAGCAGGTCGCGCGCGTCCATGTCCTCGGAGGCGTACGGGATCCGGTCGAGCTCGATGTCGCCCACGTGGGTCAGGCGCAGCAGCCGCATCGAGGAGCCGCCGCCGAGGAACTGCTCGACGTGGTCACTGGCCGGGTTCGTCAGGATCTCGGCCGGTCGGGCGTACTGCACGACGTGGCCGGGACGCTGCATGATCGCGATGTGGTCGCCGATCTTGAGTGCCTCGTCCACGTCGTGCGTGACGAACACGATCGTCTTGGCCAGCTCCTCCTGGAGGCGCAGCAGCTCGTCCTGGATGCGCTCGCGGCTGATGGGGTCGAGCGCGCCGAACGGCTCGTCCATGAGCAGCACCGGCGGGTCGGCGGCCAGGGCCCTGGCCACGCCGATCCGCTGCTGCTGGCCGCCCGACAGGCGGCGCGGATAGCTGTTGCGGTACGTCTCCGGCTCCAGGCCGACCAGCGTGAGCAGCTCGTCCACCCGCTCGGCGATGCGCTTGCGGGGCCAGCCGAGCATCCTCGGCACCTGCGCGATGTTCGCCGCCACCGTCATGTGCGGGAACAGGCCGGCCTGCTGGATCACGTAGCCGATGTGCCGGCGCAGGCGGTCGGGGTCGATGTCGCGGGAGCTGCGGCCGCCGATGAGGATGTCGCCCGACGTCGGCTCGATCAGGCGGTTGATCATGCGCATGGTGGTCGTCTTGCCGCAGCCGGAAGGGCCGAGCAGGACCACGATCTCACCCGCCGGGATGTGCAGGTCCAGCTCCCGCACGGCCGGCTCGCCGCCGCCGGGGAACGCCTTGGTCACCTTGCGCAGCTCGATCGGCACGCCGCCGGCGGCCCCGTCAGCCATGCCTGAGCCCGGGAGTCGTCAGCCGGCCCAGCAGGACGAAGCAGCCGTCGAACAGCAGCGCCAGGATCGCCACCCCGATCGTGCCGGTCAGGGCGGAGTTGACCGCGTTCGCGCCGCCCAGCCGGGCCAGGCCCGAGAAGATCTGCTCGCCGAGACCCGGGCCCGAGACGTACGCGGCCACCGCGCCGATGCCCATCGCGAGCTGCGTGGCGACCCGGATGCCCGTCAGGATCACCGGCCAGGCAAGCGGCAGCTCCACCCGGGCCAGCGACCCGCGGCGGCTCATCCCGATGCCTCTGGCCGCGTCGACCAGCGTCGCGTCCACGCCGCGCAGGCCCACCACGGTGTTACGGATGATCGGCAGCAGCGCGTACAGGACGATCGCGGTCACGCTCGGCGCCACCCCCAGCCCCAGCGGGGGGATCAGCAGGCCGAGCATGGCCAGCGACGGGATCGTGAACAGCACCCCGGCGATCGACGTCGCGACCGCGGCCGGCCTGGGGCGGCGGTAGGTGGCCACGCCGACGAGCACGCCGAGGACGGCCGCCACCAGCACGCACTGGGCGACCATGCTGGCGTGCTGCACGGTCTCGAAGAGGATGAGGTCCCACCGGTCCTCGACGTACTCCCACAGGTTCATCCCCCGGAGACTTAACCCCGGCCGCTCACCTCAAACGCCTCACCCGTCACACGAACGCCGAGGTCAGGGCTCTAGTCCGGCGACGAAACCGGCCATCCCGGCCAGCCAGCGGTCCGGGTCCTCGGCCTTGCGGCGGGCGTACTCGGCGACCTCCGGATGCGGGAAGATGTGGAACCGCTCGGCCGCCAGGCCGTCGACCACCGCCGCCGCCACGTCGGCCGGGTCGAGGATCGCGCCCGACGCGCGCACCGCCCTGGCCGTCAGGTGATCGGTGCCGATGCCGTGCTCCAGCATCGCCGTCTGTACGCCCTGCGGGCACAGGACGCTGACCTTGATGCCCTTGGGGGCGTAGTGGATGGCCAGCCACTCGGCGAACGCGACCGCCGCCGCCTTCGTCACCGCGTACGGCGCGTCGCCCGGGCAGCTGATCAGGCCCGCGGCCGAGCACGTGTTGAGCAGGTAGCCGCCGCCCCTGGCCACCATGGAGGGGACGACGGCGCGGGCGGCGTACACGTGGGCCAGGACGTTCACCGCGTACAGGGTGCGCCACTCCTGGTCGGGGGCGTCCAGGCCGTGGCCGCCGATGACGCCGGCGTTGGAGCAGAACAGGTCGACGGGGCCGAACGGGGTGTCGGCCAGCGCGGCCACGTCCTCCTCCTTGGAGACGTCGGCGCGTACGGGGGTCGCGCGCGGGCCGATCTCCTTGGCCACGGCGGTGGCGCCCGCCTCGTCGAGGTCGGCCACGACCACGCCCTTCGCGCCCTCGTCGGCGAACCTGCGTGCCAGGGCCCGGCCTATGCCGCTCGCGGCGCCCGTGACGACGACGACCTTGTCCTGTACCCGCATGAGCGCTCTCCTCCCGGCTTTTGCCGCCGCGCCTGCCCACCACGCATACCGAACGTGATTCTACTGCGGGGAGGGGAGGCAGATGAGAGGTTTCTCATCTGCACCTCAGCGTGGTCTCCTCGAAGGGCGGCAGGGTCGAGCGCATGAAACATCGGGGAACGGTCATCCTCCTGGCCCTCGTGGCGGCGGCGGCCGGGGTCATGACGGTGGGGCTGGTGCGGGCGGCCGACGAAGAGCTCGACCTGGGCGGGCCCGTCGTGGTCTCCCCGTCGTCCGGCCGGGGCAGCGCGGCCAGGCCCGTACGCGGTGACGACGGTAGCCCGCCCGAGCAGCCCGGCCGCGCGGGCGATACCGGCGACGCCGAGCCGGCGACCTCCGCCAAGGCGTCACCGAAGGCCGGTCCCGAGCCGTCCAAGAGCGAGCGGCCGGTCCGGGCCGAGCAGCGGCCTGCCCCGCGCAAGACCAAGGCGGAGCCGGTCAAGCCGCCCTCCCCGAGGCCCGGTGGCGACGACGATGATGACGACGATGGTGGTGGCGACGATGACGGCGACGACTGATGGGAAGGCGGCCACATGCGGCTGAGCGCCCGGGCCCGGATCGTGGGCTGGATGCTCGTCGTCGTCGGAATCGCCCTGGCCGTCGCCGTCTCCGTGACCTGGTCCACGCTGCTCGCCCGCCTCGACCACCGGATGGAGCTCGAGCTGGGCAACGAGGTCGAAAAGCTCCGCCGCTACGCCGCCAGCGCGCACGACCCCCAGTCGGGGCAGCCGCTGGCCGACGTCGAAGACCTGCTGATCGGCTACCTCCAGCTCAACGCGCCCGACCGGTGGGAGACCTTCTTCAGCATCCTCGACGGCAAGGCCCACAAGATCAGCGCGGTGCCGCCGCCGGTCCGCCTCGACACCGACGAGCGGCTGGTCGCCCGCATGGCCAGGGCCACCAGAGTCGAGCGCCACGAGATGGAGACCAGCAAGGGAACGGTCCACTACGCCGTGATCCCGGTCAGCGTGTCCGGCGACCCCCGGCGCGGGCACTTCGTCGTCGCGCACTTCTACGACCGCAACCGTGACGACATCGTCGACGCCGTCGGCGTGCTCGGCCTGTCCGCGCTGGCCGCGATGGCGCTGGCGGGAGCCGCCGGCTGGCTGGTCGCGGGGCAGGTGCTGTCGCCCGTACGGCTCGTCCGCCAGACGGCCGAGCAGATCAGCGACTCCAGCGACCTGACCCGCCGGCTCGACGTGCCGGGCGACGACGACGTCGCGGCGCTCGCCTCAACGTTCAACCACATGCTCGACCGGCTCGAACAGGCCTTCGTCGTGCAGCGCCACTTCATGGACGACGCCGGCCACGAGCTGCGCACGCCGATCACGGTCATCCGCGGCCACCTCGAGCTGATGAGCGACGACCCCGACGACCGCGCCGAAACCCTCGCCCTCGTCACCGACGAGCTCGACCGGATGAACCGCATCGTCGACGACCTGCTCACCCTCGCCAAGGCGGAGCAGCCCGGGTTCCTCGCGCTCGACAACGTCGAGCTGGCCGACCTCACCGTCAGCGTCGTCGCCAAGGCCCGCGCGCTCGGCGACCGCCAGTGGCGGGTGGACGAGGTGGCCGAGGCCCGCCTGCCCGCCGACCGCCACCGCCTCACGCAGGCGCTCATGCAGCTCGTGGCCAACGCCGTGCGCCACACCGCCGACGGCGACGTGATCGCCGTCGGCTCCGCCGTGCGTGACGGGCGCGTCGAGCTGTGGGTACGCGACAGCGGTCCCGGCGTGGCACCGGCCGAACGCGAGCGGATCTTCGGACGGTTCGTCCGCGGCGCCGGCCGCACCGGCGCCCACGACGGGGCCGGGCTCGGGCTGGCCATCGTCAGATCCATCGCGCAGGCCCATGGAGGCACGGTGAAGGCGACGGAGGCACCTGGAGGAGGGGCCTGCTTCGTCATGTCCCTTCCGTTGTGGGAGCTGTGGAGGCTCAGTTGAACCGGATTCTGATCGCCGAGGACGAAGCGCGCATCGCCTCCTTCGTGGAGAAGGGCCTGCGCGCCAACGGCTTCGTGACCGCCGTCGTCGCGGACGGGGTGGCGGCGTACGACCTGGCCAGCGCCGGCGGCTTCGACCTGCTCATCCTCGACATCGGGCTGCCCTTGAGCGACGGGTTCACCGTGCTGCGGCGGCTGCGCGGGTCCATGGTGACCATCCCGGTGATCATCCTGACCGCGCGCGACAGCGTGAGCGACACGGTCGCGGGGCTGGAGGGCGGCGCCGACGACTACATCGCCAAGCCCTTCGCCTTCGAGGAGCTGCTGGCCCGGGTGCGGCTGCGGCTGCGGGCCGACCGCACGCCCGAGGTGACCGTGCTGCGGGTCTCCGACCTGTCGCTCGATCTGCGGACGCGCCGCGTCTACGTCGGCGACCGGGCGGTGGACCTGTCCACCAGGGAGTTCGCGCTGGCCGAGATCTTCTGCCGGCATCCCGACCAGGTGCTGACGCGCGAGCAGCTGCTCAGCCACGTGTGGGGGTTCGACTTCGACCCCGGCTCCAACGTGGTGGACGTCTACGTACGCTACCTGCGCCGCAAGATCGGCGCCGACCGCATCGAGACGGTGCGGGGCACGGGCTATCGCATGAGAGTTGCCTAATCTTCACCTCACCACCGCTTCACCCCCCACCACCAAGCTGTTCACCGGGAACACTGCGGAAGGAGCGGCTGTGCTGTCCGGATTGACGATGGACCTCGTGGCGATCACCCTGCTCGCCTACGGCCTCTACTATCGGCGCCACCACCGGCGCGACCTGCTCTTCGCCTACATCGCGCTCAACGTGGGCATCTTCGCGGTCGTGTCGCTGCTGCTGGTCCAGCGCGTCGACATCGCCGTCGGGTTCGGGCTGTTCGGCGTGCTGTCCATCATCCGGCTGCGATCCAGCGAGATCACCCAGCAGGAGATCGCCTACTACTTCGTCGCGATCGTGCTGGGCCTGGTCAACGGCATCGCCGCCGCCTGGCCGCTGACGGCCCTCCTGCTCAACGGCGTGCTGCTGGCCGTCATGTACATCGCCGACCACCCCGGCCTCCTCGGCCGGACCCGCCACCAGCTCGTGACCCTGGACGTCGTGCACGCCGACCCGGAGGCGCTGCGGGTGGACCTGGAGAGCCGGTTGCGGGCCCGGGTGCTGCAGTGCGAGATCACGCAGGTGGACTACGTGCGGGATGTGACGGTGGTGGACGTCCGCTATGTGACGCCCAACGCGCGGGCAGGTGTGCGATGAGACGCCACCCAGGACGCCCCCGACGCCCGGCGGGCATGGCGGGCTCCCCACAGTCGGCAGGAGAGGCGGGAACGACCGAACCGTACGCGGAGGCGCTGCTCGCGGGGGTCGCCGCCAGCATGCCGCCGATCGGGCTGGAGGACGTGCCCGAGCTGATGAGCCGGATGGACCACAAGTACATCGTCACCACCGCCACCATGGCGCGGCTCGCGGCCGAGCTGGGTGACCGGTTCCTGGCGTTGTGCATCGAGGGCCGGCGGCAGTTCCGCTACACCTCCACCTACTTCGACACCCCGTGCCTGCTCACCTACCACCAGCATCGGCAGGACCGGCGGCGCAGGTTCAAGCTCCGCACCCGTACGTACCTCGACGGCGGCGGGCGGTGGCTGGAGCTCAAGCTCAGCGGCGGGCGCGGCAGCACCGACAAGCACCGCATCCCCTACGACGGCGTGCCCGGCGACACGCTCACCGACGAAGCGCTGGATTTCGTCCGCGACACGCTGCTCGGCGAGCTGCACCTCATCGCGCCCGAGACGCTGGAGCCGGTGCTGGCCACCGACTACAAGCGGGTCACCCTCATCGACCGGTCCGGCATGGCGCGGCTGACCTGCGACACGGGGCTGATGTTCCGCGACGGGCGGGGCAGCGCTCCGGCGCGGGGAGACCTGGTGCTGCTGGAGTCCAAGTCGGTCGACGGAAAGGCGCTGGTCGACAAGGTGCTGCGCGGCCTCGGGGTCCGGCCGGTGAGCGTGAGCAAATACTGCCTCGCGGTCGCCGCCCTTCTGGAGCAACCCGCCAACCGGTGGCAGCCCGTGCTGCGGCGCTACCTCGTCCACCGGCCGAGCCCCCGCCACCTTGCCGCCACCCGAGTACCTGGGGCGGAGCCCGGCGGCCTCCTCGCGGCGGCGGCCGAACGCCGTGACCGGCTGGCATAGTGATCCGCCATGAACGTCGCCCAGTGGCAGTTGCTCGATGAATCCGTTCGCGACCAGATCACGGAGGCGATCCACACGGCCGTGGCCGCCGGGCGGCACGACTTCGAACGCGTCGTCCGAGGCGTGCTCGAAACCTGGGCGCACGAGGTCGACGACCAGGCCCTGCTGGACGAAGCCGTCAGAGACGTCACCGCCGAGGAGTTCGCCGCCCACCTCGCCGCGCAGGCCCGCTGGTCCGCGATCACCGACAACGACCGGCTCAGCCTGGCCATGGGCGAGCTCGCCCAGGCCGGGATCCTTGCCCGCGAGCACTACACGTGCTGCATGACCTGCGGGCTCACCGACATCAGAGGCGAGATCGCCGGCCTGTCCGGGGTGCGCGGCTACGTCTTCTACCACGAGCAGGACGCCGAGCGCGCCGTGGCGGGCGGCGGCCTCCACCTCGCCTTCGGGCCCGCCGACCTCGAGTGCGACCCCCGCCCCGACCGGATCGGCGCCGAGATCGCGGAGACGCTCCGGCGGCGGGGGCTGCGGGTCGAGTGGGACGGCGACGCCGGGCAACGCATCCACGTGCCGATGACCTGGCAACGGCGCCGCTTCGCCTGGCTGTCGCACCATCCGGAGCCCTCAGGCCCGCAGCATCCGGAGCCGGGTGAGACCCGCGCGCCCGACCCTCAGCCTGGGCTGCGAGTCACCTTCTGCGACTACGCCTGGGCCGCCCACTCGGACGACCCGGTCGTCATGACGGCTCAGGAAAGCCGCGACCTGCTGCTGTGGCTGACCTCCCGCGACGGCAACTTCGCCTGCTACGAGGGCCGGTCGGGCGACGTGCTCCAGTTCGCGTGGGAGGGCGGAACCCGCCTCTGGGCCGAGACGCCGGACGTGGAGGCCGGCTGCTCCCATGGGCGGTATGTGACGCTTGACGAGGCGCTGGCGATGGTCGCGATCCTCGCGGAGGAGGACCGCATCGGGCTGCGGGACTTGGGGGACCTGGAACTGCTCACCTGGTCATGACGCAGCGGTGGGAGCGGCGCGCCGCAGGGCAGTGCGGGGCAGCGCGGTGCGTCGGCGTGCGCTGTGGTGGTGCGCCGGTGCGGCGGGCGGCAGCGCGGTGCGCCGGCGTCGAGGGGCGGTTCGGTGCGGTGCGATCGCGCGGCGCGGCGGGTGCAGCGCGGGCAGCGCGGTGGGGAGATGTGGGATTTTGGCGCGCGATCTGGCGATCATTACTACTATGGCTAACCGCTATCCATCGCGTCTCCGTTTGAGTGAACCAAGGATCCGTGAGTAACAGCAGCTTTGGGCCGGAATCGACCGGTCGTGACCAGAACGCCGAGGGGTGGTCCGGTGCATCGGGGCGTCCGCGAAGGCGCCGGCGCCCGTCCAGGGAAGGCGCGGGCGATCGCGGGGTCACGCCCCGCCAGGCTGACGGGCAGGAGCGTTTCGAAGGAGCCGGCGGGCCGGGTGACGGGCGGCGCGGGCGCCGGCGGGCGGGTGGTGCCGGTGCCGGTCACACTGGGCGAGCGGTCGGCGCATCCGAGGGTGGTCGCGCTGCCCGGGCGGCCGGCGGGTCCGACGGTGGTCGCGGTGGTGGGGCCGGGGGCGGCGAAGGTGGCTCGCCCGTAGATGATGGCGGGCGGAGGCGGCGTACCGGGTGGAAGCGGTTCATACCGAGCTGGAAGCTGGTCGTCGTCGGGGTCGTGGTCCTGGTGGCGGGGCTGTTCGGGATGGTCATGGTGGCGTACGCGCTCACCCCGCTCCCCAAGGAGACGCAGCAGCACGCCACCGAGCAGGGCAGCATCATCTACTACCGGGACGGCAAGACGGAGATCGCGCGGCTGGGCACCAAGCGGGAGATCGTGCCGATCTCGAGGGTTCCGCGGCACGTCCAGGATGCGTTCATCGCCGCCGAGAACCGGACGTTCCGTACTGACCCGGGCATCTCGGTGTCGGGGATCATGCGGGCGGTGTGGAGCACGGTGACGGGCCAGCAGGTGCAGGGTGGCTCGACGATCACGCAGGAGATGGCGCGCGGCTACTACGACGGCCTCAGCCAGGAACGGACACTGGCGCGTAAGGTCAAGGAGATCTTCGTCTCGATCCGCGCGGGCAAGGAGATGTCGAAGGACGAGATCCTCGCCAATTACCTGAACACCATTTATTTCGGTCGGGGCGCGAACGGGATCCAGGCCGCCGCACAGGCGTTCTTCGACAAGGACGTGGACAAGCTGACGCCCGCCGAGGGGGCGTACCTGGCGGGCCGGATCCAGAGCCCCGACGCGTTCGACCGGGCGGAGTCGGCGAAGAACTGGGCGCCGACCAAGGAGCGGTTCACGTACGTGACGCGGGGCATGGCGATCGTGGATCCGGCGAAGTACGGACGGTTGCCGGAGACGGCGAAGTTCCCGAAGCTGGCCAGGCTGGACAAGAAGGAGACCCTCAAGGGCATCAACGGCTACATGGTCGACATCGTGCAGCGGGAGCTGGAGAAGCGGGGGATCAGCCGGGAGCGCCTGCGCAAGGAGGGGTACCGGGTCACGACGACGTTCGACAAGAAGCTGATGCAGGCCGCGAAGAAGGCGGTCGAGAGCAACCTCGCGGCCGTCGGCGACAAGTACATCCACGCGAACATGGCGGCCGTCGACCCGCGTAACGGCCGGGTGGTCGCGTTCTACAGCGGCCACGACTACCTGAAGAGCTTCACCAACAACGCCTTCGACGCGAACAAGCAGGCGGCGTCGGCCTTCAAGCCGTACGTGCTGGCCGCCTGGCTGCAGAAGGGGTACAGCCTGCGGAGCTACGTGTCCGGCGACGGGCCGGTCACGCTGCCGGGCACGAAGCCGATCGGCAACTCGCACGACGTGGGCCCGGCCGTGCAGATCGACCGGGCCACCGCCGAGTCGGTGAACACGGCGTTCGCGACGATGGCGCAGGAGGTCGGCCTGGAGGAGGTCGCGAAGATCGCCGAGGGCGCCGGGATCGACAAGGACGACGTGGAACGGGCGATCAAGGACCACGCGTACGGCATGTCCATCGGCGCCGGCCTGGTGACCCCGGTCGAGCAGGCCACCGGGTACGGCATCTTCGCCAACGGCGGCGTGCACCACGACGCGCACGTGGTCCTGACGGTCAAGACGTACATCGGGAAGACCGTCATGAAGGAGGCCGCGCAGACCAGGACGGTCATCAGCCCGGACGCCGCCGCCGACTCCACCTACGCGATGCAGCAGGTCGTCAAGTACGGCACGGCGAGGGGCACCGCGCTGCCCGACGGGCGGCCGATCGCGGGGAAGACCGGCACGAACAACGAGAACAAGGAGGCGTGGTTCGTCGGGTACACGCCTCAGTTGTCCGCGGCGGTCGGGATGTACAAGGAGGTCCCGCAGGTCGATCCGAAGACGCGGAAGGTCCTCAAGGACCCCAACGGATACGCCCTGAAGAAGGAGGTCTCCCTCGGGAACATCCAGGGCGCCGGGACGCCCACCAAGATCTGGCGGGACTTCATGGCGGTCGCGATGGCGGGCAAGCCGGTCGAGCAGTTCCCGCCGCCCGCCTTCGCGGGGGAGCCGCACGACCTGGTACAGAAGCCGGCGCCGAAGCCGACCAAGGACCCGTCCGAGGACCAGGGCGACGACACCGGGGCCGACCCGGCCTGCGCGGCCGACCCCGCCTGCGCCGGTGCCCCCGACGACGACGGGGCCGTGGGTGACGATCCGCTGGGCGACGGCGGCGACCCGACGCTGGACGACAGCGGCGACAACGGCAATCACGGCACCAACGGAAACAATGGCAACCACGGCGACGGCGGTGATTCCGGCGGCCCTGGTGACGGTGGCACCACCGTCGACGACGGCACCCAGCCGTTCGGGGGCGGCTGAGCCGCTGCGCCCGATCAGGCGCGGCGCGACAGCATGCGGTCGAGCAGGATGGGCCCTGTGGTGAGCGCCGCCAGGCCGGCGCCCAGCCACGGGATGGCCTCGGTCCCGGCCCCGGCCTCCAGCACGACGGCGGCGAAGCCGGGCACGAGGCTGATGCCGAGCTGGAACGCGGAGACGGTGGCGGCGCCGGCCAGGGTCGGCGCCTGGCCCGCGATGGCGAACACCCGCCCGTAGATCGCCGGATTCAGGACGAACCCGGCCACCCCCAGGATCAGCACCAGGGGGACGACGGCGATCGCGTGCCTGGCGAAGGCCCCGAGCAGGACCGAGGTGACCAGGATGCCGAGCGTTCCGGCCAGGAGGGCGTGGGTGGGCAGCCGGTCGGCGATCCGGCCCCCGATGGACAGCCCGGCGAAGGCCCCGACGCCGAACAACGTCAGGATCGCGGGGATCCAGATGCCGGGCACGCGGGTGACGTCCGACAGGAACGCCGCGAGGTAGTTGTAGGTGATCATGTAGGCGGCCGTGCTGAGGAGGGTGGCCGCGTACACGATCCACAGCTGGGGGCGTCGCATCGTACGCAGCTCGTCCCGCACACTGGCGGTGCCGCGCGCGGTCGTGGCGGGCAGCGCCACCAGCGTCAGGATCGCGCCGGCGACCGTGAGGCCGGCCACCGCCCAGAAGCCGCCGCGCCAGCCGGTGAAGTAACTGACCAGCGTGCCGGCCGGGCCGCCGGCCACCATCGCGAGGCTCAGACCGCTGACGACGACGCCCGAGGCGCGCGCCGCACGGTCCGGCGGCACCAGGCCGATCGCCGTCACCGCCGCCACCGCCCAGAAACCGGCGTACGCGAGGCCCGACAGGAAACGCGTCACCAGGAGCACCGCGTAACTGTCGGTCAGGACGCCCACCACCACGCAGGCGGCGAAGGCGGCCTGCGTGGCCACCAGCGCCGTCCGGCGCGGCCAGCGGAGGGTCACGATCGCCAGCGGCGGGCCGCCGACGACCACGGCGGCGGCGAACGCCGAGATCAGCGCCCCGGCGGACGACAGGGTGATCCGCAGATCGCCGGCGATCGCCGGGAGGACGCCGGCGAGCAGGAACTCCGCGCTGCCCATCGCGAACAGGCTCAACGCCAGCAGGTACACCCCGAGGGGGAGGCGGCCGCGGGCGAGCCGCGGCCGTCGCCCCCGTGCGGTCTCGACGCTCACCGGCCCGCCCCTTCCCTGCGGCCGGCGTGCGAACGCCCAGCTTCCGGACGCTCAGCTTCCGGGTGGGCATCGTTCGCGCGGGCCCCGTTCAGGTGGGCATCGTTCGGGCGGGCGGCTTCCGAGCGGGCACTGTGCGGGCGGGCCGGGCGGCGCCGCTCGACGGAGCGTCGCACGTCCTCCTCCGTCAGGTCGCCGTTGATGGCGAAGGCGGCGGCCGAGCCCATGCCCGCCGCGGTGACCACCTGAGCGCGCGGGTCGATGACGTTGCCGGCCGCCCAGACACCCGGGACGCTGGTACGGCCGGTGCGGTCGGTGACGACCCAGCCGCCGTCGTCCTTGGCGCAGCCCAGGCCGGTCAGCAGCTCGTCCTGCGGGACCATGCGCGGGACGAGGAAGGCGGCGGCGCGGGGGAGCGCGCGGCCGTCGGTGAGCTCGATGCCGCGCAGCCGGCCGTCCTCGACGGCGAGGCGGTCGATCGTGCCGTCGATGACGCGCAGGCCGTGGCACTCCAGGCGGTCCCTGTCCTCGGGCGTCAGGTCGAGGGTGTGCCGGACGAAGAGCACGTCGTCGCTCCACTGGCGCAGCAGCAGGGCCTGGTGCACCGCGCCGGGGTGGGTGCCGAGGACGGCGAGGGGCTGGTCGCGTACCTCGTAGCCGTGGCAGTAGGGGCAGTGCAGCACGTCCTTGCCCCAGCGCTCGCGGGCGCCGGGCAGGTCGGGCAGCTCGTCACGCAGGCCGGTGGCCACCAGGATGCGGCGGGCCCCGAGCACCTGGCCGCCCGCGAGCCGGACGGTGAAGGCGGGCCCACCGTCTTCAGCTGACTGGTGGCTGATGTTCTCGGCCCGGTCCGCGATGAGCCGTACGCCGTACCGGGTGATCTCGGCGCGCCCGAGTTCGAGCAGTTCGGCAGGGGGCAGGCCGTCGCGGGACAGGAAGCCGTGCATGTGCCCGGCCGGGGCGTTGCGCGGCTCGGCGGCGTCGATCACGGCCACCTTGCGCCGCGCGCGTCCCAGCAGCAGGGCGGCGTTCAGGCCGGCGGCCCCGGCGCCGACGATCACCACGTCGTAGCTCAGCTCGCCGGAGTCGTGTGCGTTCATCGCCTTGTTCACAGCGATCACCTCCGGCGCCGATGGTGCGACCGAGAGGTCCCGGATGACAACTTCTGTTGCTGTTTCTGGAACAGTGGGAGGGGAGCGGTGTGCCCGTACGATGAGGAGGACCGGGATGGGAACGGTGCAGCAGCAGGCCGCGCTGGCCGAGACGCTGGCGCAGGTGGGGCCGCGGCTGAGGCGCATCCGCACGCAGCGGCAGGTGAGCCTGTCGGCGCTGGCGGAGGCCACCGGCATCTCCAAGAGCACGCTGTCGCGGCTGGAGTCGGGGCAGCGGCGCCCCAGCCTGGAGCTTCTGCTGCCGATCGCGCAGGCGCACCAGGTGCCGCTCGACGAGCTGGTGGGCGCGCCGGAGATCGGTGATCCGCGCGTCCGCGCCAAGCCGCTGGTCCGCAACGGGCGGACCGTGGTGCCCCTGACGACGCAGCCGGGGCCGCTGCAGGCGTGGAAGTCGATCATTCCGGCCGAGCAGAACCAGCCGCGGCCGATCACGCACGAAGGCTACGAGTGGATGTACGTGCTCTCGGGGCGGGTGCGGCTCGTCGTGGCCGACCACGATCTGATCCTGGGGCCGGGTGAGGCCGCCGAGTTCGACACGCGCCTGCCGCACTGGTTCGGGGCGGCGGGGGACTCGCCGGTGGAGGTGCTGAACCTGTTCGGGAGGCAGGGGGAGCGGATGCACGTGCGGGCCAAGCCTCGCTCTCGAGAGGGGAATTGATCGGATCGGTGCAGAATCGCCCGAGCTGACCTGGGGAGATACCACTTAAGAACTTCGTGGTGATTGGCAGGGACCTGTGCTTGAGCGCATTCACGAGATACCGGCCGCCGTGCTGAGCGCGGACGAGTACCTCGACGACTTCTGGCCGAACTTCCATCAGCTCGACGGCGTGTTCTGGAAGCTCGAACGGCTGCAGAGCTTCCGGGGCGAGCCGAGCTGGGCCGCGATGGTGGAGGGCGATTGGGACCGCTCGCTCAAGCTGGTCGACGACGGGCGCGGGGCGCCGCGCGAGCGCCCGGCCAAGAGGTTCCCCCGGCGCCGGATCCGGATCGTCGAGCAGCCGGTCACGTCGTACGTGCGGTGGGAGGCCCACCTGCTGGCCCTGAGAGGCGAGGCCGCCGAGCAGGTCCGGGTGCTCGACGCGGGCGAGGTGGCCGAGATCGAGGTGGGCAGGCGGCTGCCGGAGCTGGTCGTGCTCGGGACGGTGGCCATGTACGAGGTCACGTACGACGAGACCGGAGCGCACAGTGGGGCGCGGCGGATCGACGACCGGGAGGTGATCGAGGCCTGCCAGGGGGAGCTCGACAAGCTGTTCCAGCGGGGCGAGGAGCTGCGGCCCTACTACGAGCGCGAGATCATGCCGCTCCCCGCCCCGACGGTGACGGTCTGACGGGTCCCCGGCCCAGTCGGTGTGGTGGCTTCCCGTCTCGGCCCTTCAGCAGTGGGTCGGGCGCGCGGCACCGGACCCCGCGGAGGCCGGCCTTCCCCGGTGAGGGGTGCTGTACGGGAGGAGAAGGGTCAGAGGGGCAGGCCGCCGGTGGCGGAGCTGGTGGAGCCGGTCGCCTGGTAGGCGGCGATCGTGCGCTCGGCGATGCGCATCTGGTGGATCTCGTCGGCCCCGTCCGCGAAGCGGGCCCAGCGGGCGTGCTGGAACATGCTCGCCAGCGGCGTGTCCGTCGAGTACCCCAGGGCTCCGTGCACCTGGATGGCCCGGTCGATGATCCGGTTGAGGCTGCCGGCCACGAAGTGCTTGGCCATCGAGACCTCCGTACGGAAGTCCTCGCCCTTGTCGATCTTCGAGGCGGCGTGCAGGACCATGAGCTTGCACTGGTACAGCTCCATGGCCGAGTCGGCGATGAGCCACTGGATGCCCTGTTTCTCGGCGAGCAGGGAGCCGTGGCTGTAGCGCTTGAGCGCCCGGTCGACCATCATGTCGAGGGCGGTCTCGGCCTGGGAGATCCAGCGCATGCAGTGGGCGAGGCGGGCCGGGCCGAGGCGGTACTGCCCGAGGCGGTGGCCGTTGCCGCGCCCGCCGAGGATGGCGCTGCCGGGCACGCGCAGGTCCTTGATGACGATCTCGCTGTGGCCGGTGGAGCCGTGCATGGTCTCCACCTCGCGGACGTCGTTCCAGCCGGGGTTGGGCAGGTCCACGAGGAAGGCGGTGTTGGCGCCGCGTGAGCCTTCGGGCACGTCGGGCTCGGTGCGGGCGATGAGGATGGCGAAGTTGGCCCGGCGGGCGTTGGAGATGAACCACTTGTGGCCGTTGATGATCCATTCGTCGCCGTCCTGGACGGCTTGCGTGCGGATCAGGGTGGGGTCGGAGCCGGCCACCTCCGGCTCGGTCATGGCGAAGCAGGACATCTGCGTGCCGTCGAGCAGCGGCCGCAGGTACTTCTCCTTCTGCTCGTCGGTGGCCCAGTGGAGGAGGGTGTGCATGTTGCCCTCGTCGGGGGCCTGGCAGTTGAGCACCCACGGCCCGATGCGGGTCTTGGCCGCCTCCGACTGCACCATGGCCAGCTCGACGTGCCCGAGGCCCATGCCGCCCCATTCCTTCGGCATGTGGGGCAGCCACAGGCCCTCGGCCCTGGCCAGCGAGCGCAGGTGGAAGATCGTGCGCAGGTACTGGTCGCGGTCGCCCTCCTTCAGGTCCTCCATGGCCGGCATGACGGTGCCCTGGATGAAGGCGCGGACCCGCTTGCGGATCTCCTCGTGCTCGGGGGCAAGGGTGAAATCGATCGCCATTTCGGTATTACTCCTTGACGGGAAAGTGGCAGGCGAGCCAGTGGTCGTCGCCGACCTGCCTGATGGGGGGCTCCTCCGTGGCGCACCGCGGCGCGGCGCGCGGACATCTCGTACGAAAGCGGCACCCAGAGGGCGGGTCGACCGGCGACGGAGGCTCGCCACTGATCAACGTGTCGGCGGGCGGCAGGTCGAGACCGCCGCCGCCGGGGATGGAGGCGATCAGGGCCCGGGTGTACGGGTGCGCCGGGCGGCTGATCAGGTCGGCGCTGGGCGCCAGCTCGCACACCTTGCCCAGGTACATGACGAGGATGCGGTCGCTGACGTTCTTCACCACGGCCAGGTCGTGGGCGATGAAGACGAGGGTGAGCCGGTAGCGGGCCTTCAGGTCCTCAAGGAGGCCGAGGATCTGGGCCTGCACCGAGACGTCGAGCGCCGACACGGGCTCGTCGCAGATCACCACCTCGGGGTCGAGGATCAGCGCCCTGGCGATGGAGATGCGCTGGCACTGCCCGCCGGAGAACTCGTGCGGCCGGCGCTCGGCGGCCGTGGCCGGGTCGAGGCCCACGGCCTCCAGGACCTCGTCCACGCGGTCGCCGGGCAGCTGCCACACGCGCGGGCCCTCGCCGACGATGTCGCGGACGCGGCGGCGCGGGTTGAGCGAGGAGATGGGGTCCTGGAAGATCATCTGGAGGCGCCGGCGGGTCCTGCGCAAGGCCTCGCCGCGCAGGGCGGTCAGCTCCAGGCCGTCCAGCCTGACCGAGCCGGAGCGCGGCGGCGGGAGCTGCACGAGCGCCCGCGCGGCGCTGGACTTGCCGCAGCCGGACTCGCCGACGATGCCGAGCGTCTCGCCGCGTGCCAGGTCGAAGCTCACTCCGGAGACCGCACGGACGGTGCGGCCCCGCCCTGCGGGGAACTCCACCACCAGATCCTCCACCCGCAGCAGCACATCGTCATCGGGGCGCAGGTGCGCGGTTCCGCTACCGGCCACGGCTGTCAGCTCCTGTCGTCCTGACGTCCTGCTCGGCGGTGGCGCCCGGGCGCGGATACCAGCAGGCGTACTGGTGATGGTGATCCTCGGAGAGGGGTGGCGGCTCCAGCTCGCAGCGCTCCCGCGCGTACGGGCAGCGCGCGTGGAACGCGCATCCGGCGGGCAGGTGCGCCAGGTCCGGCGGCCGGCCGGGGATGACGCGGAGCCGGTGGTGCACGGGGTCGGTGAGCCGGGGCGCCGCCTGGAGCAGCGACTCGGTGTACGGCATGCGGGGCCGCGCGAACACCTCGGCGGCCGGCCCCCGCTCGACGACCTTTCCGGCGTACATGACGATGACCTCGTCCGCCCACTGGGCGACCACGGACAGGTCGTGGCTGACCAGGACCACGGCCATGTCCCGCTCCGCGCGCAGCCGGTGCAGCAGCCGCAGCACCTGCGCCTGGATGGTCACGTCGAGCGCGGTGGTCGGCTCGTCGGCGAACAGCACGTCCGGCCGGCACGACAGCGCCATGGCGATCGTCACCCGCTGCCGCATCCCGCCGGACAACTGGTGCGGGTAGCGGCGCAGCATGCGGACGGGGTCGGGGATGCCGACCGAGGCGAGCAGCTCGACCGCCTCGGCGCGGGCCCGGCGGCGGCTCATGCGCAGGTGCACCCGCAGCGGCTCCATGACCTGGGTGCCGATCGTGCGGACGGGGTTCAGCGCGGTCATCGGGTCCTGGAACACGGTGCCGAGCCGCCGGCCGAGCACCGGGCGCATCTCGGCGGGGCCGTAGGCGGTCAGGTCGTCGCCCGACAGGTACACGTGGCCACCCCTGATCGAGGTGCCGGGCAGCAGGCCCAGGACGGAGCGGATCAGCATGGACTTGCCGGACCCGGACTCGCCGACGACGGCCAGGGTGCGGCCGCGGTCGAGGGTGAACGAGACGCCGTCCACGGCCTTGACGACGCCGCGCGGCGTGACGAAGTGCGTGCGCAGCTCCTCCACCTGGAGGAGGGTGTCGCGGACGGGGTGGGTGGGGGTGGGCAGCGGGAGCGCGGCGGGCGCGCGTACCGGCTCCAGGCCGATCTCGCGCACGTCGGTCAGCGCCCGCAGCCGGTCGCCGACCAGGTTGAACGACAGCACGGTCAGGAACATGACGACCGAGGGGGCCAGCACGACGTGCGGCGCGGTCTCCATGAGCGTGCGGCCCTCGTTGATCAGCCCGCCCCAGGTGGGGGTGGGCGCCTGGACGGACAGGCCGAGGAAGGCCAGGCTGCCCTCGGCGACCACGACCACGGCCATGCCGATGAAGGCGTAGGAGGCGGCGGGCACGGCCACGTTCGGCAGGATCTCGCGCCACAGGATGCGCCGGTCGCGGGTGCCGAGCACGCGCGCGGCCAGCACGAACTCGCGCTCGGCGAAGCTGAGCGTGGCGCCCCTGATGAGGCGGACCCAGGAGGGCACGCCGAGCACGCCGAGGACGATCAGCACGTTGCGCAGGTTCGCCCCGGCGAAGGCGACCACGGCCAGCGCGAACACCAGCGCGGGGAACGCCTGCGCCACGTCGTTGACGGCCATGATGACCGCGTCCGTGGCCCTGCGCCGGTAGCCGGCCAGGATGCCGAGCGGCGCGCCGACGCCCAGGCCGAGCAGGACGGCGCCGAGGCCGACGCCGAGCGAGACGCGCGCCCCGTACACGACCCTGCTGAGCACGTCGCGGCCGAGCCCGTCGGTGCCGAACGGGTGCGCGGCGCTGGGCCCCGACTGCGGCGGACCGGCCAGCGTCTCGTCGTAGCGGGCGAACGGCAGGAAGTCCGCCAGCAGCGCGGCCAGCAGCACCAGCCCGATCCAGCCCGCCGCGAGCCAGACCCCGAACCCGAGCCGCCTACGCACGACGGATCCGGGGATCGACGGCGGCGTACACCAGGTCCACCGCGAAGTTCACGACCACGTAGCCGACCGAGATCAGCACGACGCCTCCCTGCACCGTCAGGTAGTCGCGGGAAAAGATGGAGTCGACGATGAGCCGCCCGACGCCGGGCAGGCCGAACAGGGTCTCGATGATGACGGTGCCGCCGATGAGGGCGCCCAGGTTGAGGCCGATGGCGGTGATCAGGGTGATCGCGGAGGGGCGCAGCGCGTGCCGCCACAGGATGCGGCGCGGCGACAGGCCGCGGGCGCGGGCCAGCGTGATGTAGTCCTCCTGGAGGGTGGCGATCAGGTCGGTACGCAGCAGCCGCGCGTACACGGCGAACTGCCCGCAGCCCAGCGTCACGGCGGGCAGCACCACGGAGGTGAGGTTCCAGCCCAGGTCGACCGACAGGGACGTCCAGCCGGTCGCGGGCACCACCCGCCAGGTGACGGCGAACAGCAGGATCAGCAGCACCCCGAGCACGAACACGGGCGTGGACAGCAGCGCGAAGCTGAGCGCGGTGAGCGCCTGGTCGAGGGCGCGCCCGGCGCGGCGCGCGGCGGCCACGCCCACCGGGACGGCCAGGCCGAGCGCCACGATCTGCGCGGCGACCAGCAGCTCCAGCGTGACGGGCAGCCGCTCGGCCAGCTCGGCGCCGACCGGCATCCTCGTGATGTACGAGGTGCCGAAGTCGCCGCCGGCCAGGCCGCCGAGCCAGTCGAGGTAGCGCACCAGCAGCGGCTGGTCGAGCCCGAGCTCCTGGCGCAGCTGCGCGCGGGCTTCCTCGGTCGCCGACAGGCCCAGGATCTGCGTGACCGGGTCGCCGGGCAGCAGGTTGAGCAGGACGAACGACAGGAACGTCACCACGACCAGCACCACCAGGAGCCGGGCGAGCCGGTGGAGGACGATCACCGCTCGCTGACCCAGAGCTGGGTGAACGGGTGGTACGGGATGGGCGAGCCGGTCAGCGGGAGCCCCTTCTCGCCGTCGGGCAGGACGTGCTCGCCGATGCCGCGCACCTTCGTCTTGGCGATGACGGCGCCGGTGTTCAGGTGGTCGACGAACACGTACGGCACCTGGTCGCGCAGCCGTTGCTGCACGGTGGCGTACGCCTGCTTGCGGGTGGCCTCGTCCGGGCTCGTCCGGCCCGTGTCGAGGGCGGCGCTCAGCTTCTCGTCCTTGAGCCTGGTCATGTTGAGCGAGATGGCGCCGACGGGCTTGGCGTAGGCCTGGTGCATCCAGACGTACTCGCCGTCGGGGTCCTGGGCGGAGAACTGGGTCCAGACGGTGGCGGAGAAGTTGCCGGTGATGGCGCGGTTGATCAGGTCGGCCTGGTCGGCCTGCTTGATCGACACCTCGATGCCGGCCTTGCGCCACATGTCCTGGGCCAGCTCGACGCCCTGCATGGTGTTCGGGTCGGGGGTGGAGATCAGCTCGAAGCGGATCGGGCCCTTCTCCGCCTCGACTTCCTTGACCAGGGCGGTCGCCTTGGCCAGGTCGTAGGCGGGGTAGCCGCCGGGGGCGTACCAGGGGGAGTCCTTGGACCAGGGGCCGTCGGCGGGCTCGGTCAGGCCGCCGCGCAGGGTCTTGATGACGGTCTCGCGGTCCATGGCGTGGGCCAGGGCCCTGCGTACGCGTACGTCGTCGAGCGGGGGCACGGCGGTGTTGAGCAGGAACATGTACTCGGCCACGGCCATGCCCTGGGCCCGGTGCACGGTGTACTGGTCCTTCATGGCGCCGAACTTGGTCAGGTCCTCGTCGCGGGAGGTGCCGATGGCGTCCACGCCGCCCGCTTCGAGGGTCTGGGCGCGGGTCTGCGTGTCGGGCAGGATCCTGAACTCGATCTCGTCCAGGTACGGCAGGCCCACGCGCCAGTAGTGCGGGTTGCGGGTGACGACCATGCGGTTGTCCGGCACGTACTCCTTGAAGACGAACGGCCCGGTGCCGACGGGTTTGAGGCTGGCCGTCTTGGGGTCGTTGAGCGAGGCCGGCGGGACGATCATGCCGGTCTGCACGGCCAGCAAGTACGGGAAGGCCACCCACGGCTGGTTCAGGACGACCTTGACCGTCATCGGGTCGGCCAGCTCGAACGACTTGATCGGCATCATGGCGGCGGCGGTCAGCGGGGAGCGCTTCTGGGCTTCGAGGTTGGCCTTGACGATGTCACCGGTCAGGGAGATGCCGTCGGAGAAGGAGATGCCCGGCCTGACCTTGATGGTCCACTCGTCGTACTTCTTGCTGGGGGTGAGCGATTCGGCCAGGTACGGCTTCCAGGAGCCGTCGGCGGCCACGGCGACCAGCGGCTCGATGATGGTGCCCGTCATGCTGTAGCTCTGTGCCGCGAACTGGTCGGTGACCGGGTTGAACCCGTTGGCGTCCGCGCTGACCGCGTAGACCAGGCGCCCGCCCTGGGCGGGCCCGGTCGCGGCCGGCGCTCCGGACTGCGATTGTGGTTGCGGTTCGGCCGGCCGCTGGCCGCTGCACGCCAGCATCACCATCGCGGCCAGCGACAACGTGACCGGCGTCCTCCAGCGTTTCATCCACGCCTCCTCCCGGCTGATCCCCCGAGAGCAATTTCACCGATAGTACTATCGGTGAAATTCCGCACAAGTGGCGCGGGAGAATCGTTACGGGAGGGGAGGGGACTCATGACGAGCACACCGCTCACGAGAAGCGAGGCGAAAGACCTGACCAGGCGCAAGCTCATCCGCGCCGCCCTGGCCATCCTCGACGAGGAGGGCGAGGCGGGGCTGAGCACCGTCAAGGTCGCCAAGGCCGCAGGCATCGCGCAGTCCAGCTTCTACGTGCACTTCAAGGACATGCAGGAGCTGCTGCGGGTGCTCGCCGAGGAGGGCGGCGAGCGGCTGCGCGCCACCATGCGCGAGGCGCGCCGCAAGGCCCGCGAGCACCCCGGCGACCTCGGCCTGCACCGCGAGACGTTCCGCATCCCGCTGGAGTCGATCTGCCGGCACCCCGAGCTGCTGCGCATCCAGATCAGGGCGCGCCACGACCCCTCCTCCTCGCTGCGCGACTTCGCGGTGGAGACGGCCGCCGCCTACCGCGAGCACCACGCCGCCGACCTGGCCGCCCTCGGCTACACCGCCGACGACGAGCGCGACCGGCGGCGGCTGGAGATGATCGCCGACGGCATCAACGCCGCCACCAACGCCCTGGCCATGGGCCACCTGGAGGGCCGCTACCCCGACCTGGACGAGGCCGCCGACATCCTGACGGCCCTGTCACGCGGCGCGCTGCGCTGGCTGAGGGCGACCTCGAACCACGAGTCCTCCGGCCCGTCCTGAACGGGGGCGAAGGGGACGGTCAGCGCAGCAGCTCACCCGCCACGGCGCAGGCCGCGTCCGCGTCCAGGCGGCCGTCCAGCACCGCCGTGACGACCCGCCGCCTCAGCGTGGTCCCGAACGTGAGCGGCCGCTCCCACGCCAGCGCCTGCCCCACCCCCGGATACTCCTCGACCCGGACGAACCAGGGGTCGCCGTCCGCCTGGGCGAAGACGAGCGTCCAGTCCCGGCCCTCCGGCGTGGTGCCGGACATGGCCAGCCACGGGCCGGTGCTGCCGTGCACGGCCCGTTCGTCTCCCGGGAGGGTGCTCCTTTCCACCGAAGTGCCGGGGGCGCGCCAGAAGAAGCCGCCGTAGCCGGCGCCCGCGCGGCCCTTGGTGGCCGAGCTGTTGATCTCCAGCGGCGCGCCGGTCAGGTTCGTGAGGGTGAACGCGAAGTCCAGCGCCCAGCCCTGCCCGAGCGTCCGCGCGGCCACCGTGCGTTCCTCGCGGACCACCGGGCGGCCGTCCGGCCCGATCCACTCCAGGTGCTCGGTGAAGCCGCCGTCGTCGAGGCGGGTGAAGGCCACGTGCCGCTGCGTGCCGTGGTCGTCCAGCCAGGTCGGCCCCTGGTCCTTGACATATGTGCGCCCGCCCCAGAAGTTCACCCCGCCGAGGTCGGAGATCGCCACCCCGACCCCGAGGTGGTGCACATGGTCCTCGGGCCGGACCTGCGTGACCTCCACTCCGCCGAGGGTGCGCACCGCGTGCAGGTAAGGGCGGGGCGAGTCGGTGGCGGGCAGGTCGGGGCGCGGCTCGTAGACGGCCACCGGGCGGCCGGCCACGAGCAGCTCGACCCGCGTCCACGGCACGTCCAGCTCGGAGTAGAGCGCCAGCTCCAGCGCACTGCGCCGGACCAGGTCGGCCACGCCGGGCAGCACCCGGCTGACGACCTCGCCGGCCGCGTCCCGCTCGACGAGCTGGTGCCGCTCGGGGATGGGCGTCGGCTCGGGCGCCAGCCGGATCGCGTCCAGCACCTGCGTGAACCGCTCGGTGGCCGCCAGCGGCACCAGCAGCTCGGCGCCCGTGCGGACGTGGTCGATGAGGTTCTCCAGCAGCCCCACCCGGTCGTGCACGGTCGTGGTGACCGAGCCGTCGGGCAGCTCCACCTTCAGCCGGTCGTGCGTGTACGTCAGCGTGGCCCGGCCCGCGTCCCCCTGCACGACGAGGTGGGCCTCGCCGCGCCCGCCCCTGCCCGGCGGCGGCTCGACGCAGGGCGCGCAGAGCGTGGCCGCCATCGTGATCGTGAACCCGTCCTCCAGCCGCACCCGCACGCAGGAGGTGTCGTCGGACTCGATCGGGTGGGCGCGGAACAGCTCGGTCTCGATCTCCGCGATCGGGCCGTCGGCCAGGGCCAGCGCGGTGGCGATGGCGTGCGCGAACGGGTTGGTCAGCGCGCCGTCCATCACGTCCACGCCGTCGAGGCGCCGCTTGCCGGCCCAGGCGGCGCGGGTGAAGTAGGCCGACGGGCGGTGCCAGGCGCCCCAGCCGCCGATGCCGCGCACCCGGCCGAGCCGCCCGTCCGCGATCAGCCTGCGCAGGGCGGGGATCGCGGCCGAGCCGAGCGACTGGAAGCCGACCTGGCAGGCCAGCCCCGTCTCCGCGACGACCTCGGCGATCCTGCGCTGCTCCTCGGGGCTGGGCGCGGGCGGCTTCTCCAGCAGCACGTGCGAGCCGGCGCGCAGCGCGGCGATCGCGAGGTCGGCGTGCGTGTTGATCGGCGTGCAGACGATCGTGATCTCCGCGCCGGTCTTGGCGACCAGCTCGCCCAGGTCGGACGACTGGAGCGGCGCGCAGAAGTCCACCTCGACGGGCCGCAGGTCGCAGACCCCGGCCAGCTCGACCACGCCACGACCGGCCAGCTCGCGCAGGATGTCCAGGTGGTGCCTGCCGTGGCCCGTGGCGCCCGCCAGGACCACCTTCACGGGCGCCATCACGACCACCTCAGCTTTCGCAAGGGTGCCATCACGACCACCTCAGCCCGAGCCCGGCGTGCCCGCCCGCGCGCAGCACGCCACCTGAGATCTCCACGGGATACGGCTGCGCCAGCAGGCCCAGCCGGGCGAAGGAGGCGTCCTCCACGTCCTCGGCCATGACCGGCAGCGGCAGCGCCAGCGCGAGCTGCCCCGACACCTCGCCCAGCAGGTGCGGGTAGACCGGCACGTCGTACGTCCTGGCCAGCTCCACGATCCGCAGGAACGGCGTGATGCCGCCGACCCGCACCACGTTCGGCTGGACGATGTCGCACGCCCCGGCCGCCAGCAGGTCGCGGAAGCCGTAGGTGGTGTAGACGTTCTCGCCGACCGCGACCGGCATGTCGATGGAGCGGCGCAGCTCCACGTGCGCGGCCACGTCGTCGGCGGGCAGCGGCTCCTCGATCCAGTGCGGATCGAACGCGCGCAGCGCGGCCAGCGCCCGGCGGGCCCGGTGCAGGTCCCAGCGCTGGTTCGCGTCGATCATGAGCAGCCGGTCGGGGCCGATCACCTCGCGGACGGCGGCCACCCGCGCCACGTCCTCGGCCAGGTCGGGCCGGCCCACCTTGATCTTGACGCCCCGGTAGCCGGCCGCGACCCAGCGCTCGGCCTGCGCGACCAGCTCCTCCAGGGAGTAGTGCAGGTTGACGCCGCTGCCGTAGACCGGCACCTCCTCGCGCCGCCGGCCCAGCACGTCGGGCAGCGACTCCGTACCGCAGCGCAGGTCCCACAGCGCCAGGTCGACGCCGGCCAGCGCGATCGTGGTGATCCCGCCGGGGCCCGCCTCGCGCAGGTGCCGCCACAGCCGGTCCCACACGACCTCGGGGTGCGCGGGCAGCCCGATCAGCGCCTCGCGCAGTTCGTGGTCGAGCAGCGCCTTGACGGCGTGCGCGCCGATCTGCGGCGTCCAGGAGAAGCCGGTGCCGGTGCGCCCGTCCTTCAGCGTGACGTGCGTGACGATCACGTGGTTGTCCGGCACGTCCGCGCCCCATGGCCGGGGCAGCGGCGCGGTGCGCAGCTCCGTACGCAGGTCGGCGATCGTCATGGCGCGACCAGCTCCAGCCCGGTCTTGATCAGCGCCTCCAGCTCGGCCAGGTGCTCCTCGCTCACCTCGACCAGCGGCGGGCGGACGGCGCCGGCGTCCAGGCCGCGCAGCCGCACGCCGGCCTTGACCAGGGCGACCGGGTAGCCGGGCACCTTGCCGCGCAGGCGCACGAGCGGCGCGTAGAACTCGGTGAGCAGCCGCTCGTCGCCGTTGAGGTAGGCCAGCGCGATCTCGGGCGCGAACGCGAACACGGCGCTGGAGTACAGCTCCACGCCGATGCCCCGGTAGGCGGGCATGGTCAGCTCGGCCGTCGGCAGCCCGTTGAAGAACAGGAAGTCCGGGTACTGCTCGCGCACGGCCAGCACGGTGCGCTGCATGCGGTCGATGTCGCCCAGGCCGTCCTTGAGCCCGATGACGCCGGGGATGCCGGCCAGCGCCACCACGGCCTCCGGCTCCAGCACCACCGAGCCGCGCTGGTAGACGATCACCGGCAGCACCTCGGCGACCGCCCGCACGTACGCCTCGAAGCCCTGCCCCGGCCCCTGCGCGAGGTAGGGCGGCATGAGCAGCAGCCCGTCCGCGCCCGCCGCGCGGGCGGCCCGCGCCTGGTTCAGCGCCGCGCCGATCGGCCCGCCCGCGCCCGCGAACACCGGCACCCGCCCGGCCACGACCTGCGTGGCCACCCGCGTCGCCCGCGCGTGCTCGGCCTCCGACAGGGCCGAGAACTCGCCGGTGCCGCACGCCACGAAGACACCGCCCGGCCCGTGCTCCATGCCCTGCCGTACGTGCTCGGCCAGCACCTGCTCGGCGAGCGCGCCGTCGGCGTCGAAGGGGGTGACGGGGAAGAACAGCACACCGCTGAGGTTCATTAGGTTACATCCTTGAGTTCGGTACGCCAGCTGCGCTTGGGCTGCCAGCCGAGCAGGCGCTGTGCCTTGGCGGTCGAGAAGGCGGGGGAGGTGCCGGTGAGCCCGGCGGCCAGCGTCTCGGTGCCGGGCACGACCTGGGGGAGCAGGTCGGCCAGCGGCTTCCTGGCCAGCGCGTCGGCGGCGCCGGCGAAGAACACCTCGCCGTTCGGCAGGTCGGGCAGCGCCTCGGAGAGCACGGCGATCATCTCGGCCGCGTCGCGGGAGTCGATGTAGTTGAACAGCGACACCCCGCCCAGCTCCGGCCGGTCGAGCCGCTCGCGCACCGTGTGGCCGGACTGCGTGGGCGCGCCCGCCCACTCCTCGGGCGGGATGACGAAGCACGGCCGGACGGCGGCCAGCTTGGTCGTGCCCGCCCTGGCGTACGCCTTCATGGTCTCCTCGGCGGTCACCTTGGACAGGTTGTAGGCGTTCCACGGGCGCACCGGGTGCTGCTCGTCGATCGGCAGGTACGCCGGCGTCCAGCCGCCGGGCGCGCCGTACCCCATGACGGTGGGGCTGCTGGCCACCACCACGCCCGGCACGCCCAGGGCCACCGACGCGGAGCACACGTTGTACGCGAGCTGCGTGTTGACCTTGAAGATCACCGATTCCGGAACGCTGAACGGGGTCGCGATCGCGGCCAGGTGGATCACCGACTCGGGCCTGAACCTGGCCAGGACCTCGAACGTCTCACCGGTGTCGGTGAGGTCGGCCGGCAGGGTGACCGCCGCCTCCGGCGGGGTGCCTGGGGCGCGGTCGACGCCGATGACCTCGTGCCCGGCCGCCGCGAGCGTGCTGACCACGCTGCGGCCGAGGCGTCCGGCGCTTCCGGTGACGAGGACTCTGCTCACCGTGTGGGGCTCCTTCAAGACTGCAAACAGTTGCACTAAACCTTCATGTCCGGAAGGGTGAAGCGTCAAGAGGCGATTTCTCCGCCGCCCGTCTAGCTGGGGGTTCCCTGGGACTTCTGGGGCAGGGGCGTGCGGCAAGCGCTTTCATCGTCCTCATGGGTTCTGCAAGCGGTTGCGTTAGGGTGTGCGACTGTGACAGTGACGATTCGTGATGTGGCCAGGGCCTCCGGCGTGCATGTCTCGACGGTGTCCCGGACGTTCTCCGCGCCGCACATGGTGAACGCCGCCACCCGGAGCAGGGTGCTCACGGTGGCCGAGGAGCTGGGCTACCGGCCCAACCGGGCGGCCAGGGCGCTCACGACGGGGCGCACCCACAACCTGGGCCTGATCGTGGCCGACATCGCCAACCCGTTCTTCCCGCCGCTGATCAAGGCGGCGCACTCGGCGGCCAGGCAGCGCGACTACCACCTGTTCGTGGCCGACACCGATGAGGAGCCGGCGGCCGAGGAGGAGCTGATCCAGGCGTTCTCCAAGCAGGTGGACGGCGTGGTGCTGTGCAGCCCGCGCTCGTCGAACAAGGCGCTGGAGCGGCTGGCGGAGCGGGTGCCGTTCGTGGTGATCAACCGGCGGCTGCGCGGCGCGGCCACCGTGCTGATGGACGTCGGGCACGGGGCGAGGCTGGCCGTGGAGCACCTGGCGGAGCTGGGGCACCGGCGGGTGGCGCTGGTGTCGGGCCCGGCCGGGTCGTGGACGAGCGCCGAGATCCGTACGGCGGCCGAGCAGGTGCCGGGGGTGGAGCTCGTCGTCATCGGCCCGAACGCGCCCACGGAGCGGGGCGGGTTCGCCGCCGCCGGCCGGGTGCGCGACTCGGGCGTGACGGGCGTGCTGGCCTACAACGACCTGGTGGCCATCGGGCTCATCGAGGGTCTGGGCGATCTGGGGCTGAGCGTGCCGGAGGACATGAGCGTGGTCGGGATAGACGACATCGTGCCGGGCCGGCTGAACCGCCCGAAGCTGACCACGGTGGCCATGCCGACGGCCGCCGCGGGGCGGCTGGCGGTGGACCTGCTCATCCAGGAGGTCAGCGCCACCACCTCGCTGGAGACCAGGCTCGTGATCAGGGACTCCACCGCTGCTCCCCGATGACGCGGAGTCTGCAAACGGTTGTACTAATCCGGATCGTAATTCATCAGACTTATTTGGTGGTCGCGCTTGCTAGCTGCGGAAACGTCGTGTCGATATATCGGTAACGGCTATGTAACGCCTGCAAAGGGTTGACGCAACTTTCCCGCCAGCTATAGGAAAGCGCTATCCATTCACTTCTCGCCGGAAGGTCCGTGATGACTGAAGTTTCGGTGGCGGTGAAACCCCGGCGCGCGGTGCCCGAACCCGCCCGCGGCGGTCCCCGCTCCACGAAACGGTCCCGCCGGGAGGCACGGGCCGCCTATCTCTTCCTGGCCCCTTGGTTCGTCGGCCTGCTCGTCATCACGATCGGCCCGATCTTCGCCTCCCTCTACCTGTCGTTCACCGACTACAGCCTCCTGGAGGAGGCGAAGTGGATCGGCTTCGACAACTACATCAAGATGTTCACGGAGGACGACCGGTTCCTGAACTCGCTTCAGGTGACCACGGTCTACGTGATCGTCTCGGTGCCGCTGCAGCTCGCCTTCGCCCTCGCGCTCGCGCTGGTGCTCGACCGCGGCCTGCGCGGCCTGTCGTTCTACCGCTCGATCTTCTACCTGCCCTCGCTGCTCGGCGGCAGCGTCGCGATCGCGATCCTGTGGCGGAAGGTCTTCGGCGCGGACGGCCTGGTCAACGCGGTGCTCGCGATGTTCGGCATCGAGGGGCCCGGCTGGGTCGGGCACCCCGACTACGCGCTCGGCACGCTGATCCTCCTGCACGTGTGGACCTTCGGCGCCCCGATGATCATCTTCCTGGCCGGGCTCCGCCAGATCCCGAGCAGCTACTACGAGGCCGCCTCCGTGGACGGCGCCGGCAAGTGGCGGCAGTTCAGGTCGATCACGATCCCGCTGCTGACCCCGATCATCTTCTTCAACCTCGTGCTGGAGCTCATCAAGTCGTTCCAGTCGTTCACGCAGGCGTTCATCGTCAGCGGCGGGAAGGGCGGCCCGGCCGACTCCACCCTGTTCTACACGCTCTACCTCTACCTAGAGGGGTTCAAGAACTACGACATGGGCTACGCCGCCGCGATGGCGTGGGTCCTGCTGCTCATCATCGCCGGGCTCACCGGGGTGAACTTCCTCGCTTCCAAGTATTGGGTCTTCTATGGCGACACCAAGTAGGCCGGTCCCGGTCCTGTTCCGCCCGTTCCGGGGCGGGCGGGTGGCCAAGCACATCCTGCTGATCGGCTTCGGCCTGGTCATGCTCTATCCGCTGCTCTGGATGATCTCCAGCTCGCTGAAGCCGGAAGAGCTCATCTTCCGCGAGCCGGGCCTGCTGCCCAGCCAGATCACCTTCGAGAACTACACCGAGGGCTGGTACGCGCTCAAGCACCCCTTCGGCTACTACCTGTGGAACTCCGCGGTGGTCACCGCCATCTCCGTGGTGGCGAACCTGGTGGCCTGCTCGCTGGCCGCCTACGCCTTCGCCCGGCTGAACTTCCCGCTCAAGAAGTTCTGGTTCGCGATCATGCTGGGCACCATCATGCTGCCGCACCACGTGACGATCGTGCCGCAGTACATCATGTTCTCCGAGCTCGGGCTGATCAACACGATCTGGCCGCTGGTCATGCCGAAGATCCTGGCCACCGACGCGTTCTTCATCTTCCTGATGGTGCAGTTCATCCGCACGCTGCCGCGCGAGCTGGACGAGGCCGCGGAGATCGACGGCGCCGGCTACTGGCGCATCTACATCAGGGTCGTCATGCCGCTGTGCATGCCCGCGCTGGCCACGACGGCGATCTTCACGTTCATCTGGACGTGGAACGATTTCCTCAGCCAGCTCCTGTATCTCAACAACCCCGACAACTTCACCGTACCGGTAGCGTTGCGCACGTTCCTGGACGCCAGTAGCGATTCGTCGTGGGGCCCGATGTTCGCCATGTCGATCATCGCGCTCGGCCCCATCTTCGGGTTCTTCCTGGCCGGCCAGAAATACCTGATCCGTGGTGTCGCCACCACGGGACTGAAGTAGCTCCTCCACCCCCCGACAGTGAACACCCATAGGAGGTAGAGCCGTGAGCTCTGGCAAGAAGATGTGGTCGGCGGCCCTGCTCGCCACCGCTGTGCTGGCGGTCACCGCGGCCTGCGGCAGTGGCAGCGGCGGCGGAGAGACCGCCGACGGCAAGATCAAGCTGCGCTTCTCCTATTGGGGCAGTGACGCGCGGCAGAAGATGACCGAAGAGGCGATCAAGAAGTTCGAGGCGAAGAACCCGACGATCGACGTCGAGGGCGAGTTCTCGGACTGGGCCAGCTACTACGAGACGCTGTCCACCAAGGTCGCCGGCAGCGACGCGCCCGACGTCATGAGCCTGGAGATCCGCGGCCTGCGCGAGTACGCCGACCGAGGCACCCTCGCCGACGTGACGGGCAAGGTCAACACCGCCGACATCGACGCCAAGGTGCTGGCCACCGGCGCCATCGACGGCAAGCAGTACGCCATCCCCACCGGCGTCAACGCCTTCTCCCTGATCGTCAACAAGGCCCTGGTCGAGCAGTCCAAGGCCGAGCTCCCCGACGACAAGACGTGGACGTGGGACGACTACGTCGCGCTGGCCAACAAGATCACCGCCGGCAGCGGCGGCAAGGTCATCGGCACGCAGCTGAGCTGGAACCCCGCCTACCTGCAGATCTACGCCACGCAGAAGGGCGAGCAGTTCTACAACGGCAACAAGCTCGGCGTGACGCCCCAGACCATCAAGGAATGGTGGTCGATCATGCAGAACCTGATCAAGGGCAAGGGCGCGCCGGACGCCGCCAAGAGCGCCGAGATCGGCGCCACCAGCATCGACCAGTCGCTGCTCGGCACCAACACCGGCGCCATGGGCATGTGGTGGAGCAACCAGCTCGGCGCCGCCACCAAGGCCTCGGGCCAGCAGCTCGACCTGCTGCGGATGCCGAAGATCAAGGGCGCCACCGTGGGCGGCATGTTCACCCAGCCCGCCATGTTCTACAGCGCCTCCTCCAAGACCGAGCACGCCGCCGAGGCCGCCAAGTTCATCGACTTCATGATCAACGACCCCGAGGCGGGCGCGATCATCCTCAGCGACCGCGGCCTGCCGGCCAGCTCCAAGGTGCTGGCCGCGGTGCGCGACAAGCTCCCCGAGGCCGACCAGAAGACGCTCACCTTCCTTGAGGAGAACAAGAGCGAGCTGAGCGACCCGCCGGCCGCCCCGCCGAAGGGCTCCAGCGCCACCGAGGACATCATCACCCGCTACTCCGAGGAGGTCATGTTCGGCCGCATGACCCCCGACGACGCCGCGCAGAAGCTGATCACCGAGGTCAACGCCTCCATCGCAGGCTGAGCCGAAAGGTCATTGGGACAGGCATGAGGTACGCGTTCGTCGGGCTCGGGCACCGCGCGCAGATGTACGTCGACGCGCTGCTCGGTGAGTGGCGCGACGCCGGCACCATCGTCGCCCTGTGCGACACCAACCGCACCCGCATGGGCTACTACGCCGAGCGGATCGGCGGACAGGTGCCGTGCTTCGCCCCCGAGGAGTTCGGCAAGGTGCTCGAGCTCGCCGACGCGGTCATCGTCACCACCGTCGACGCCACGCACGCCACGTACGTGTGCGCGGCGCTCGACGCCGGCCGCGACGTCATCGTGGAGAAACCCCTCACGACCGACGCCGACGGCTGCGCGGCCATCGCCGCCGCCGCGGAGCGCGGCACCGGCAGGCTGATCGTCACCTTCAACTACCGGTACTCGCCCCGCAACTCCGCCGTCCGCCGCCTCCTCCAGGACGGCGCGATCGGCGAGGTCACCTCGGTGCACTTCGAGTGGCTGCTCGACACCATCCACGGCGCCGACTACTTCCGCCGCTGGCACCGCGACCGGGCTCGCTCCGGCGGGCTGCTCGTGCACAAGTCCACCCACCACTTCGACCTGGTCAACTGGTGGCTGGGCGCCGCGCCCGAGCTCGTCTTCGCCCAGACCGACCTGCGCTTCTACGGCGCCGGCAACGCCCGCGAGCGCGGCCTGACCGGCCGCCCCGAGCGCGCCCACGGCGCACCCGGGCTCGGCACCGACCCGTTCCTGCTCGACATCTCCCTGGACGAGCGGCTCAAGCGGCTCTACCTGGACGCCGAGCACGAGGACGGCTACCTGCGCGACCGGGACGTCTTCGGCGAGGGCATCACCATCGACGACAACATGTCCGTCATGGTGCGCTACACCAACCGGGCCGTCCTGACGTACTCGCTGCACGCCCACGCCCCGTGGGAGGGGTACCGCGTCGCCTTCAACGGCACCGCCGGGCGGCTGGAGCTGGACGTGTGCGAGCGGGAGTGGACGCCCCCGCACGCCGCCGTCGACCCGAGCGCGGCCTCCAAGGAGCACGCGACCGGCTCCTCCGAGCGGCTGCTGCTGCGGCGGCACTGGAGCGAGCCCGAGGAGGTGCCCATCGAGACCGGGGCCGGCGGGCACGGCGGCGGCGACCGGCTGCTGCTCGACGACGTCTTCCGTGGGGCGGGAGACGACCCGCTGAGGCGGCAGGCGGGCTACCGCGACGGCATCCGCAGCGTCCTGACCGGCCACGCGGCCAACGTCTCGGCCCGCACCGGAGCCCCCGTCCGCCTCACCGAAGAGGGCACCCGTGTCGTCTGAACAGCTTGGGACCGCGCGGGTCTTCACCGAGCTGGCCGGGATCGCCGCCGCGCAGCGCGGCCTGTACCCGGCGCTGCCCGGGCCAGAGCTGCGGGCGGCGGCCCGGGACGCCATCGGGGTGCTCGACCTCGCCGCCGCCGACGTCCGCGTCGAGCGCACCTGGACCGACGGCGACCTGCACGGCGAGGAGCTGTCGTGGACGGTCGGGTTCGGGCCGCGCACCCGGGCGTACCTGCTCAAACCGCGCGACGCGGACGGGCCGCTGCCCGGCGTGGTGGCGCTGCACTGCCACGCGGGCATGAAGTACGCGGGCAAGGAGAAGATCGCCGACGGGCCGGAGCCGCCGTCGCCCGAGGTGCGGCGGCTCAGGGACGCCATCTACGGCGGCCGGGCCTTCGCGAACGCGCTGGCCCGGCGCGGCTTCGTGGTGCTCGCGCACGACGTGTTGACGTGGGGCAGCCGCCGCTTCCCCCTGGAGATCGCTGAGGGGCCGCCCGCCGCGGCGCAGCGTGGGGACGCCCCGGGCGCGCCCCTCAGTGAGACCGGCGCAGCGCCTTCCGGCGAGACCGGCGCGGCGCCTTCCGGCGAGACCGGCGCGGCGCCTTCCGGCGAGACCGGCGCGGCGCCTTCCGGCGAGACCGGCGCGGTGGTTTTGAGCGAGGCCGATCGGTACGACGCGGCGGCCAAGGCGCACGAGCACGTCGTCGCCAAGTACTGCACCGTGCTCGGCACCTCCTTCACCGGCGTCGTCGCCGGCGAGGACCTGGCGGCGGCGGCCTACCTGCGCTCGCGCCCCGACGTGGGCGCGGTCGGCTGTGCCGGCCTGTCGGGCGGCGGCCTGCGGGCGGCGCTGCTCGGCGCCTTCGATCCGGACCAGCGCGCGGTCGTCGTCGCCGCGATGGCCTCCTCCTACCGCGACCTGCTCGACCGGCACGTGCCCAGGCACACGTGGATGTTGTGGCCGCCGGGCCTGGCCCGGCTGGGCGACTGGCCGGACCTGATGGCCGCCCGCGCGCCCGGCCCGCTCATGGTCCAGTACGCCCTGCGCGACGAGCTCTTCCCCGAGGAGGGCATGCGCCGCGCCCACGCCATCATCGGCGAGCGGTACCGCGACGCCCCCGAGAGCTACGCGGCCGTGTTCGCCGAGGTGCCGCACAGCTTCGACGTGCCGATGCAGGAGCGGGCCTTCGACTGGCTGGCGGCCCAGCTCAGGGAGTAGGCCGCCGCCCGGCTGAATCGGTCAGTTGCCCTGCTTCCAGGTGGCGATCAGCTTGTCGTAGTCGAGCGTCTCGGGCTTGCCCCGCTCGTCGGCCAGCTTCGGCGCCGGAGCCCCGGGCTGGTCGAGCCAGTACTGCGCGGGCCGCTCGGGGTTCAGCTTGGGCGCGCACTGGCCGCCGTACCCCTGCCGCTGCTGGGAGAGCCGCTCCAGCCGGGCCAGGATCTCGTCCTGCTGCTTGGCCAGGTTGTCCATCGACTGCTGGGGCGTGGTCTCGCCGGTCACGGCGGTGGCCACGTTCTGCCACCAGAGCTGCGCCAGCTTGGGGTAGTCGGGCACGTTCGTGCCGGTCGGCGTCCACTGCTTGCGGGCGGGGGAGTTGTAGAACTCGATGAGGCCGCCGTACTTCTTGGAGTTCTGGGAGAAGTAGTCGCTCTTGATGTCGGAGTCGCGGATGAACGTCAGCCCGACGATCGACTTCTTCAGCGACACCGTCTTCGAGGTGACGAACTGCGCGTACAGCCAGGCCGCCGCCCGCCGGTCCTGCGGGGTGCTCTTCAGCAGCGTCCACGAGCCGGCGTCCTGGTAGCCCAGCTTGTTGCCGTTCTTCCAGTACGCGCCGTGCGGGCTCGGCGCGATGCGCCACTTGGGGGTGCCGTCGCTGTTGACGACCGGCAGCCCCGGCTTGGTCATGTCGGCCGTGAACGAGGTGTACCAGAAGATCTGCTGGGCGATGTTGCCCTGCGCGGGCACGGGGCCGGCCTCGCTGAAGTTCATGCCGGCCGCCTCGCGGGGCGCGTACTTCTTCAGCCATTCCACGTACTTCGTCAGCGCGTAGACGGAGGCGGGGCCGTTGGTGTCGCCGCCGCGGGTGACGGACGAGCCGACCGGGCGGCAGTTCTCCACCCTGATGCCCCAGTCGTCCACGGGCAGGCCGTTGGGGATGCCGGGGTCGCCGTTGCCGGCCATCGACAGCCAGGCGTCGGTGAAGCGCCAGCCCAGCGACGGGTCCTTGCGGCCGTAGTCCATGTGGCCGTAGACCTTCTTGCCGTCGATGGTGCCGTTGCCGTTGACCTTGTTGGTGAAGAAGTCGGCGATGTCCTCGTAGGCCGCCCAGTTGACCGGGACGCCGAGGTCGTAGCCGTACGCGGCCTTGAACTGCTTCTTGATCTCGGGGTCGGTGAACCAGTCGTAGCGGAACCAGTAGAGGTTGGCGAACTGCTGGTCGGGCAGCTGGTAGACCTTCTTGTCGGGGCCGGTGGTGAAGCTGATGCCGATGAAGTCGTTCAGGTCGAGGGTGGGGGAGGTGACGTTCCTGCCCTCGCCGGCCATGTAGTCCGACAGGGGGAAGACGTAGTCGCCGCGCGAGTGGGTGCCGATGAGGTCGGAGTCGTTGACGTAGGCGTCGTAGATGTTCTGGTTGCTCTGGATCTGCGTCTGGAGCTTCTCGATGACGTCGCCTTCCTGGATCAGGTCGTGCTTGATCTTGATCCCGGTGATCTCGCTGAACGCCTTCGCGAGCTGCTGCGACTCGTACTGGTGCGTGGTGATCGTCTCGGAGACCACGTTGATCTGCATGCCCCGGTACGGGGCCGCGGCCTTGATGAACCAGTCCATCTCGGCGAGCTGCTGGTCCTTGCTCAGCGTGCTCGGCGTGAACTCCTCCGACACCCACCGCTGGGCCGCGGCCTTGCCGTCGGCCTCCTTGTAGTCGCTGGCGGGCTTCTCCGCGCCCTGGGTGCAGCCGGCCGCTGTCAGGGCGATGGCGGCCAGGCCGACGGCCGTGGACCTGCGTGCCCGATGCCTCATCGTACGGCTCCTCTCTTAACCCCAAATGCCGATCACGACCGCCACCAGCAGCGCGCAGCCGAGCGCGAGCCACATGGACAGGTCGGTGATCGCGATCCAGCCGGCCAGCACGACGGCGGCGCTGATCAGGCCGATGTAGAGCCGGTCGCCCCGGTCGGTCTCGATGCGCAGGAACCCCCGCCTGGCCACCGGCGGGGAGAGGCGCGCCCAGACGGCCATGACGACCAGCAGGAGGGCCAGCCCGGCGAACACCAGGGCCGTGGGGACGGTCCAGACCATCCA
The DNA here is from genome assembly GCF_012034275.1 of Nonomuraea composti. Classification (NCBI taxonomy): domain Bacteria; kingdom Bacillati; phylum Actinomycetota; class Actinomycetes; order Streptosporangiales; family Streptosporangiaceae; genus Nonomuraea; species Nonomuraea composti. The sequence goes on from NZ_JAATEP010000004.1 coordinate 211,550, forward strand.
GTCGAGCATCGCTAGACCCTCCCCAGCGCGAAGCCCTTGGCGATGTAGTTGCGGACGAACCAGATGACGATGGCGCCGGGCACGATGGTGAGCACGCCCGCCGTGGCCAGCAGGCCCCAGTCGACGCCGGCCGCGCTCACGGTGCGCGTCATCGTGGCGGCGATCGGCTTGGCGTCGACCGAGGTGATCGTCCGGGCGATCAGCAGCTCGACCCAGCTGAACATGAAGCAGAAGAACAGCGTGACGCCGATCGCCGACCGGATCATCGGCAGGAAGATCCTGACGAAGAACCGGGGCAGCGAATATCCGTCGATCGCCGCGGTCTCGTCTATTTCCCGCGGAATTCCGGACATGAATCCTTCGAGTATCCACACCGCGAGCGGCACGTTGAACAGCATGTGCGCGATGGCCACGCCGAGGTGCGTGTCGAACAGGCCGACGCTCTGGTAAATCTGGAAGAACGGCAGCAGGAATACCGCGGGCGGGGCCATGCGATTGGTCAGCAGCCAGAAGAACAGGTGCTTGTCGCCGGCGAATCGGAAACGCGAGAACGCGTACGCGGCGGGCAGCGCCACGACGAGCGACATCACCGCGTTCAGCGACGTGTAGATGATGGAGTTCAGATAGCTCGAATACCACGCCGAGTCGGTGAAGAAAGTGGCGTAGTTGGCGAAGGTGACCCGTTGCGGCACGAGCGAGAAACTGCCGAGGATGTCCTCGTTCGGCCGGATCGACATGCCGAACATCCACAGCAGTGGCAGCATGAGCGTGGCCACGTACAACCAGAAGACCGTGCGCGCCCACGGCAGCCTCTTGGTCATCGCGCTCACCTCCCCGACCTGGTGAGCACGGTGAAGAAGACGTAGCAGAAGACCTGCACGATCAGGAAGTACAGCAGCGAGAACGCCGCCGCGGGCCCCACGTCGAACTGGCCGACCGCGATCTTCGACAGCAGGATGCTGAGGAACGAGGTCGCGTTGCCGGGCCCGCCGCCGGTCACCACGAACGGCTCGGTGTAGATCATGAAGCTGTCCATGAACCTGAGCAGGACCGCGATCGTCAGCACCCCGCGCAGCCGGGGCAACTGGATGTGCCGGAACGTGGCCCACGCCGAGGCGCCGTCGATCTGCGCGGCCTGGAAGTACGGCTCGGGGATCGAGCGCAGCCCCGCGTACGCCAGCAGCGCCACCAGCGGAGTCCAGTGCCACACGTCCATGACCAGGACCGTGATCCAGGCGTCGGTGGAGTCCAGCGTGTAGTTGAAGTTGATGCCGAGCACGTTGTTGACGGTCCAGCCGCCCAGCCCGATGTCGCCGCGGGCGAAGATCTGCCAGATCGTGCCGACCACGTTCCACGGAATGAGCAGCGGCAGCGCGACCAGCACCAGCGCGACCGACACCCACACGCCCCTGCGCGGCATCACCACGGCCAGCGCCACGCCGAGGGGGATCTCCAGCAGCAGCACCTGCAAGGAGAACAGCAGCGTGCGCACCAGCGCGGCCCGCACCTCGGGGTCGCGGGAGATCGTCCGGAACCACTCCAGGCCGACGAAGACCCGGTCGACCGGGCTGAAGACGTCCTGCACGGAGAAGTTGACCACGGTCATCAGCGGGATCACGGCGGTGAACGCCACCGACACCACGACCGGCAGGACCAGCCACCAGGCCCGGTTGTCCTTGCGTTTCAGCGCGGCGCGCGGCGCCTCCTCCTCGGCCTGCGGCGGCGGCGCCTCCGCGGCTACGACCTCGCCGCCCACCTGGCTGCCTGCGACGCTCACGCCGGCCCCCTTCCGTCGAGCGGCGCGAGGGAGCCGCATCTGACCTGGTCGCGGAACAGGAACGTGCGCTCGGCGGGGAAGTGCAGGTACTCGGCCGCGTCCGGCCGGTAGGGGGAGCCCGCCTCGGTCTTGGCGATCACCGGGTGCTCACCGACCAGCGTGTGGACCAGGTCGTACGCGCCCATCCGGTCGATCCCGGTCACCCGGGCGGGCACACCCGGCGAGGTGCCGGCCGGGGCGATCCGGACGAACTCCGGCCGCACCCCGATCCGCACCGGGCCGGGCGGCAGGTCGTCCTTCGTGGTGCCCACCTCGGCCGCGCCGACCCGTACGACGTGGCCGACGACCTCGGCGGGCAGCATGTTCATGCCGGGCGAGCCGATGAAGTGCCCGACGAACTCGTGCGCCGGCGACAGGAACAGCTCCGACGGCTCGCCGGCCTGCACGATCGCCCCCTCGTTGAGCACCACCACCTCGTCGGCGAACGTCAGCGCCTCCGTCTGGTCGTGCGTGACGTAGATCAGCGTGTGACCGGTCTCGCGGTGGATCTCCTTGAGCTTGCTGCGCAGCGTCCACTTCAGCGCCGGGTCCACCACCGTCAGCGGCTCGTCGAGCAGGACGGCGGCCACCTGCGAGCGGACCAGGCCGCGGCCCAGGCTGACGATCTGCTGGCGGCCCGCGTCCAGCCGGCGTGACCTGCGGCCGAGCACCTGGTCGAGGCCGAGCAGCCGCGAGACCTGGCGGACCCGCCGGTCCACCTCCTGCTTGGGCACCTTCCTGTTCCTGAGCGGGAAGGCGAGGTTGTCGTAGACGGACATCTCCTCGTACAGGACGGGGAACTGGAAGACCTGCGCGATGTCGCGGCCCCTGGTGGGCACGCCGGTCACGTCGCGGTCGTCGAAGAAGACGCGGCCCTCGGTGGGGGTGATCAGGCCCGAGATGATGTTCAGGAGCGTCGTCTTGCCGCAGCCGCTCGGGCCCAGCAGCGCGTACGCCCGCGCGCTGCGCCAGGTCCACGTCATCGGCTTGACCGCCCACGTCCGGCCGCCGTCGTAGCTGTGGCCCACGCCCTCCAGCCGGATGTCAGCCATGCAGGTCCACCTCCGCGGCGCTGGTGGCCAGCAGCCGGCCGCCCGACCCGCCCGCCTCGTCGAAGACGAAGATGTGCGCGGGGTTCACGTACGCGACCGCCGGCTCGCCGGGCGTGAAGAGCTGCGTGCCCGGCAGGTGGGCGACCAGGTGGCGGCCGCCCTGGAGGAGGAGGTGCAGGAACGTCGCGCTGCCCGTCACCTCCGCGAGCCTGATCTCGGCGGGCAGCTCCAGCGCGCCGGGGCCGCCGGGCTCGATCGTCACCTGGTGGGGGCGGATGCCGAGCATGACCGCCTGCCCGGAGGCGTGCGCGCGCGGCGCGGGGAAGGACGTGCCGAGCAGCTCGATCCGGCCGTCCCTGACCACGCCGGGCAGCAGGTTGAGCGGCGGGTCGCTGAGCGTGGCCGCCACCGCGAGCGTCGGCGGGTGCGCGTACATGTCGGCGACGTCACCGGCGTGCTGCACCCGGCCCTCGCCCAGGACCACGGTCGGCGCGGCGAACGTCAGCGCCTCGTTCGGATCGGCGGTCGAGTAGAGCACCACGCCCGAGGAGCCGCCGAACATGGTCTTCAGGTCGGCGCGCAACTGCTCGCGCAGCTTGAAGTCCAGGTTGGCCAGCGGCTCGTCGAGCAGCAGCACGTCCACGGGGCGGGCCAGCGCGCGGGCGATCGCCGTGCGCTGCTGCTGCCCGCCCGACAGCTCGGACGGGCGGCGCTCCAGCAGGCCCACGATGCCCATCAGCTCGGCCACCTCGCGCACCCGCCGGTCGATGCCGGCGCGGCGGAAGCGGGGGTCGAGGCGGAGGGGGGAGGCGATGTTCTCGTAGACGGTCAGCGACGGGTAATTGATGAATTGCTGGTAGACGAAAGCCACCGAACGTTTTCGCACGGAGATTTTCGTGACATCTTTCCCGTCGACCACGACGCGGCCCGAATCGGGGGTCAGCAGGCCGGCGACGACGCGCATCAACGTCGTCTTTCCGGCCGTCATCGGGCCGATGAGGGTGGTCATTCCGTCGGATAATTCGAGGTTTATGTCGTCGAGCCAGGTCTCTCCGCGCTGCCGTACGGAGATGCTGTCGAGAATCACCGTCACTGTGCCCGGTCCTCTCTGCTTCCCTCCCTTCTAACATGATCTGTATGGGCCTGCAAAGAGCGCTTGTGTGACGCTTGTGAACGGTGTTACCGCCGTTTTTCCGCAGCCGTTTCCGGTGATTGGGCATGGCTATCACGGAAATGGCCGGGCCCCTGGTCGTCGCGGGTGCGCAGGGTCCGGCGGGGCCGCTCGCGATCAACGAGTGAAGATCTTCGTCACCAGCTCGCGCAGCCGTTCCCGCTCGGCCCGGGTCAGCGGCGCCAGCGTCTCCCGCTCCACGCGCTCCACCAGCTCCCGCGCCCGCTCGAACGCCCGGCGCCCCTCAGGGGTGAGCGACAGCCGGTAGCGGCGCCGGTCGGCCGGGTCGCGGTCGCGCTCGCTCAGCCCCGCCACGATCAGCCCGTCCATCAGCCGCACCATGTCGCTCGGGTCCAGCCCCAGCCGGTCGCCGACCTCGCGCTGCGCGGCCGGCCCGAAGTCGGCCAGCGCCGCCAGCGCCGCGAACTCCCACAGGCTCAGCCCCGTCTCGTCCGCCAGCCGCCCCGCCAGGGCGCGCCGGCTGCCCGCGCCGACCTTGTGCAGGACGAACGTGGTGGTCGCGAGCAGGGTGGGCGGCAGGTCCATGGTGTCCAAGTGTAGGGTGTCACCAATCATTGGTAGTCACCAACTATTTGGAGGCTTCAGGATGGACGCCCTCTACCCCCGCCTGCTCGTGCGCGACTTCCCCGCCGCCGTCGCCTTCTACCGCCCCGTGCTGCGCGAGCTGCTCGGCGTCGATCCGGTGAAGGTCCTGCCCGGCTACGCCAACTGGGACATCGGCGGCGAGGCCGGCCTCGTCCTGTTCGGACGGGACCGGCTCGCCGAGGCGATCGGCACCACCGACCTGCCGCCGTCCGGCCGGGACACGGCGATGCTGGTCATGAAGGTGGACGACGTGGACGCGGCGGCCACCCGCCTGGCCGGGCACGGCGCCACCGTGGTCGCCCCGCCCCAGGACCGCCCCGGCTGGGCGCCCACCCTGCGCACCGCCCACCTGCGCGACCCCGAGGGCAACCTCATCGAGCTGCAGTCGTACTGATTCCCTGGGTCAGGGCAGGATCGAGTCCACGTACCCGCCGTCCACCCGCACCGCCGCGCCCGTCGTCGCGGACGCGAGCGGCGAGCTCAGGTAGACGACCAGGTTCGCGATCTCCTCCGGCTCGATCAGGCGCTGGAGCAGCGACTGCGGCCGGTGCAGCCGCATGAACTCCCGCTGCGCCTCCTCCCACGGCAGCTCCCTGTCCACGAGCTGGTAGACGAACTCCTCCACGCCCCCCGTGTGCGTCGGCCCCGCGATCACCGAGTTGACCGTGACCCCGCTGCCGGCGGCCTCCTTGGCGAACCCCCTGGAGACCGCCAGCAACGCCGTCTTCGTCATGCCGTAATGGATCATCTCCTGCGGGATGACGACGGCCGAGTCGCTGGCGATGTACTGGATCCGGCCCCAGCCGCGCTCCCGCATCCCCGGCAGGTACGCGCGGGTCAGCCGGACCGCCGCCAGCACGTTGACCTCGAAGTAGCGCCGCCACTCGTCGTCGCCGATCTCCAGCGCCGGCTTCGCGCCAAAGATGCCCAGGTTGTTCACCAGGATGTCCACGTGCGGCAACATCCGGACCACGCGCTCGCAGCCCTCGTCGGTCGAGACGTCGCCCGGCGCCGCCACCAGGTCGTAACGCAACCGCTCGCCGCTGACCCGCTCGGCCTCGATGCGCTCGCCGTCCATCCGCTCGATGGCCGCCGCCACCGAGCCCTCGCCGCGGCCGTTGACGCCCACCCGGGCCCCCGCCCGCGCCAGCCCGGTGGCGATGGCCGCGCCGATGCCCTGGGTCGAGCCGGTGACCAGCGCCGTCTTACCACTGAGATCGATCCGCATGATGTCATTCTCCGCGATCGGATCGTGACTGCCCGCGGCGGGGTCGCCGCGTAGGCTGGAGGACGGGCGTGAAAGGGGCGTGAGTGCAGAAGGCTCTGTGGCTGGTCGTGGCGGTCGCCTTCGTCGTGGGCATGGTCGTCCCCGGCGACCCCGAGCCGCAGGAGTGCCCGGCCCGTGACACCCGGGTCATCGCCCCCTACGCCGTCAGCGGCTACTGGGTGATGCCACGCGCCGACCGGTGCGTCACCCAGCGCATGGTCGAGGCCGTCCACGCCATCGGCGGCGACACGCTCATCACCTTCGGGCCCCGGTTCAACGCCCGGCCCGACCCCGACTTCCCCGCCTGCGCCGCCGGCGGGCGGCCCTGCGCCGAGGTGCCCGGGGTGCGCGTCCGCCACGTCTACACGTACGCGACCAGCGAGGAGTTCGGGCCCGGCATGCTGCGCTGCCCCGGCATCGACCGGCGGATCGACGGCGGCGGGCGTACCTTCTACCGGCTGACGCTGGCCGACACCTGCACCGCCGCCGAGCACGACCTCGTGCTCGTCGCCACCGACGGCGACGGGCTGGGCAACCTGATGCGGGAGGCGCACGCGTACGGCATGACCGTCTACCCCGGGCTGCCCGCCGCCGCGCAGCGCGCCGGCAAGCCGTGGGAGCCCGACACCGCCCACACCGCCGCGCTCAACGCGTTCACCGCCCGCGTGCTGGCCGACTACCGGGCCCGGTTCGCCGGGCTGGCCTCGTTCGGCGGGGTGTACCAGTCGTTCGAGCTGGCCATGCGCACGCGGGCGCGCAACGACCCGATCATCTCCCTGTACGCCGCCCAGCACGCCGTCGTCGCCGCCGCGCTGCCCGGCAAGAGGATCGTCGTCAGCCCCTACATCGACGCCCGGCGCGGCCGCGGCTTCCCGCCGTCCCAGGTGGAGCAAGGGCTGGCCGCCATCGCGGGCACCCGGGCCGGCGCCCCCATGGCCGTCGCCGTCCAGGACGGGCGCGGCACCGGCAAGGTCCCCGTCCACGGCCCCCAGGACGGCCCCGCCAAGGTGGCGCCGCGGCTCGTCCCCGTCGTCGGAGACGTCACCAACGAGCAGGCGTACTACGGGCCTACCAGCGCCTACATCGCGGCGGCGGCCCGCCGGGTGCCCGACGGGGTCGAGCTGTGGGTGAACGCCGAGGGCTTCGAACCCACACCGGCCGCCGGCGAGTGCGGGCGCGCCGACCCGCTGCCGCCGCGCGGGCGCACCACCAAGGCCCGGCTCGACCAGCAGGTGATGGCCGCGGGACCGCACGCCGCCAAGATCATCTCGTACGGGTGGGACCCCTTCTTCACCTGCCAGGCCCGCTACGACACGCCCTCCCTGGCCGACGACATCGCCGCCGGCTGGCAGCAGCCCATCATCGTCAACGCGATCCCGCACGAGCTGGACGGGCGGCCCGGCGTCCTCGTCGAGGGCTACCACCTCAAGGGCGGCACCCTGCGCTTCGAACCGGGCGGCGCGGTCGTCCCCCAGGAACGCCACTGGCAGGGCCGACCCTGGCAGAGCCGGCCCGATGCGGGCCCGGCCCCAGCGGAATCGCGCGGGGCCCGGCTCGAATCCGCGTGGGTCCCCTACACCTGGCCCTGGACCACCGTCACCGCCACCAACGCGGCCGGCTACACCAGCACGAGCGGCTACACCCGCGATTCTGTCGGTGCCCCCCGCTAGCTTTCGACCATCCCCCCGATCTTCTGGAGGTTGGTCGATGTACCGACAGGGCGACATCCTGATCGTCCCCGTGCCCGAGGAGTCCGTGCCCGCCGGGCTGCGCCCCGAGCCGCGCGACGCCCGCGGGCGGCTCGTGCTGGCGCACGGCGAGGCCACCGGGCACTGCCACGCCATCCCCGGCCCCGGCACGCTGTCCCGCGGTTTCCTGCACCTGCCCGAGGGCGGTCGGCTCGTCCACGAGGAGCACGCCGCGATCTCGCTGCCCAAGGGCTGGTACCGCGTGGTGCGGCAGCGCGAGTACGTGCCCGGCTCCTACCGGGTGGTGGCCGACTGATGACGACCATGACATGGGAACGCGTCACGGTCGCGACCGGTCCCGGCTCGGGGCTCGAGGCGGCGGTTCGGCAGGCGTACCGCGAGGCGGGCCTGGCCGAGCCCGAGCACGTGCTCGTCCTGCCGTCCCCCTTGGCGGGCGCGATCGTGGCGGCCTGGCTGACCGGCGACGCCCGCTTGCGCGCGGGCCTCCGACAAGCACAAGCCTCCGCCCTCGCTGCCCAGGTGGCGCCCGCCGATTCGGCCACGCCCGCCGACCCGGCCGCGTCCGCCGGAGCGGTGCTCGCCGACCCGGCGGTGCTCGCCGTGCTGGAGGCCGGCGATCCCGGGCGGCTGGTGCGCGATGCGATCCGCACCGGGCCGTGGGAGCGGGCCAGGGCGGCGGCGTGCGCCGAGCTGGGGCACGCCGGGTGGGCGCAGCACTGGGCCGAGACGGGCGGGCGGCTGTGGCCCCAGGCCGAGCGGCTGGTCAGCGACCTCCGCCGCGCCATCGCCGACTGGGCCGCGGCGCTGGATGCCGGTCAGATCGGGGAGAGCCTGCGGCGGGTGACGCTCGACGCGGTGCTCGGGCAGCACGACGCCCCCTGGTTGTCGGCGTTCGACGGGCTCGATGGGCTCAAGCGGGTGGCCGGGCAGGCGGGCTGGTGGTGGCCGTACGAGCGGCTCGCCATCGTCACCGAGCGCCCCGTGGAGCTGCACCTCGACGACCTGGGCAGGCCGCACCGCGCCGACGGCCCGGCGATCTCGTACGCCGACGGCTTCGCGCTGCACGCCTGGCACGGCATGCCCGTCCCGCCGGGTTTCGGCGCCACGATGACCGGCCTCACCCCCGAGCGCATCCGCGCGGAGCCGAACACCGAGCTGCGCCGCGCCATGCTGGAGCACTTCGGCATCGACCGCTACCTGGCGGAGTCGGGCGCCGAGCCGGTGCAGTCCGACGAGACGGGCGTGTTGTGGCGGGTCGAGCTGCCCGACGACGAGCCGCTGGTGATGGTGGAGGTGGTCAACTCCACCCCGGAGCCCGACGGCACCAGCCGCACGTACTTCCTGCGGGTCCCGCCGTGGGTGCGGCGGGCACGGGAGGGCGTGGCGTGGACGTTCGGCATCGCCGAGCAGGACTACCACCCGCAGCGCGAGACGTGACCGTCACAGCCGCCTGATGCCGGTTCGCGGGACGGCGCACCGCGCTCGACGATTCACAGGAGGGCGGGGACGCGCTCCAGGATGCCGCCCGCGAAGACGTCGTAGAGGCCCAGGGGCTCCAGGTGGACGTAGCCGATGTGGCAGTCGCAGGTGGGCGACGGGCAGGGGCGGGGGCGGAGGGCGGGCCGGTAGGAGCCGTCGTACAGGTTGCCGAGCACTTCCGGGACGAAGTGGCAGCGGCGGACCGTGCCGTCGCCGTTGACCGAGATGACGGTGTCGCCGGTGCGGCAGGGCAGGCCGGCGCTGGCGTGCGGGAAGCGGCTGTAGGCGAAGAGGGGGTCGATGGCCGTCCAGTCGGCGGCTTCGGCGTCGGTGTAGAGGCGGCCTTCCTCGGCGTTGACCCACACGTAGGTGGAGGGCGGCAGGTCGGCGCGCAGGCGGCGGGCGTGGGGCAGGTGGGCGGGGTCGCCGACGATGCCGACGCTGTGCCGGACGGGGAGGGAGCGTACCTTGGCGAGGAACCGCTCGTACGGGACCTGCGTCGGGTGGTAGGTGACCCACAGCGCGGCCCGTTCGGACGCCTGGGCCAGCCAGTCCGTACGGCAGCTCAGGTTCGTCTGGATGACGACCCTGGCCACGTTCGGGAGCAGGGAGAGCTCGACGAGGGCGCGCCGGTACCACGACCTGACCAGCCCTTCGCCCCAGGGCGTGAACAGGACGGACACCTCGAAGTCGCGCCCCGCCACCCACGCGGTGAAGCGTTCGAGCGCGGCCCGGTCGGCGCGCAGCTGTTCGGGGGTGTCGCGGCGCTTGGCGAACGGGCAGTAGGCGCAGTCGTAGTCGCAGCTGGCGAGGGGGCCGCGGTAGAGGATGGTCAGCATGCCTCGTATCCGTCCATGAGGGCCCTGACCTGGGGCGAGAACAGGGCGGGGCCGATCGCGTCGGAGTACGCCAGGCCCTCGGGGGTGAGCGTGATCGTGGTGTCGGCGATGGTGAGCCAGCCGGCGAAGGTGGCGGCGAGGGGGAAGTCGTCCAGGACGTCGGTGCCGAACCGGTCGGCGTACAGGCTTCGTGACATGCCCTCGGCCCGCAGCAGCGACTGGATGAGGTGGCGGCGCCGGCGCTCGCCGGGGGAGAGGGCGAAGCCGACGTTCGCGGTGGTGAAGTCGGTCTGGGCCACGTACTCGTCGATGATCGAGCGGACGTGGCGGGCGCCGACGGCGTAGTCGAAGGAGTAGTGCAGGGTGCTCGTGTACGAGCGGGCGCCGCAGCCGAGCCCCATCATGCCGTCGGTCTGGCAGCAGTAGTCTGCGTCGCCGGTGGAGGCGCCGGGCAGGCGGAACATGCGCATCGACACCTGCTCGTACCCGGCCGCCAGCAGGTGGTCCCGCCCGGTCCTGTAGAGCTCCAGCCGCTGGTCGTCCCATGCCCTGCCCTGCTTGCCGAGCCCGGTCAGCGGGCGCACGTACAGCGGGTAGAGGTAGAGCTCCTCGGGGCGCCAGCCGAGCGCGGTGTCCAGCGAGTACAGCCAGGAGCGCGGCGTCTGGCCGTCGATGCCGTAGATCAGGTCGATGTTCAGCACCGGCACGCCGGAGGCCCTGATGGCGTCGAGCGCGGCGTCCACCTCGGCGCGTTTCTGCGGGCGGACGGCGGAGCGGGCCTCCTCGGGGACGAAGCTCTGCACGCCGATCGAGATCCGCGACGTGCCCCGCCCGGCCAGCACGGACAGGCGGTCGGGCGTGGCGGTGGCGGGGGAGGTCTCGACCGACAGCGGGATCCGCGCCAGGTCCACGCCCATCGTGCGCTCGGTCAGGTCGAACAGGCGGGCCAGCTCGCCGGCCCCGAGGTAGGTGGGCGTGCCGCCGCCGAACGCCGCCGTGGTGAAGCCCGTCTCCTGCAACGCCTCCCGGGCCTGCTCGGCCTGCCGTTCGAGGGCGTCGAGGTAGGCGGTGACCAGCTCGTCCGGGGCGCCGGTGCGGGTGAACAGGTTGCAGAAGCCGCAGCGCATCTCGCAGAACGGGATGTGCACGTACAGGGCGCCGGGCCGTTCCCCCGCCCAGACCTCCTTCAGCCGGGGGCGCGGGTCGAGCGGCCGGTACGCGGTCTTGTGGGGGTAGGCGTAGACGTAACTCTCATACGGCCGCATGACGCTCCAGGACGAAGTGGGTATAGGGGACCGTCCAGACGACCTCGTGGCCGATCCGGTGACCGACGTGCCCGTCCTCGCCGTACGCGGTGCCGTGGTCGGAGCAGACGATGGCCAGGCAGGGCCGGCGGCGGCGCATGAGCGCGTAGAGGCGGCCGATGTGCCGGTCCACGTAGCGCAGGGCGGCGGCGTGGCTGTCGAGGGAGTCGCCGGTGGTCCCCGGCAGGTAGTGGTGGTTCGGCTGGTGCAGGGCCGAGACGTTCAGGAAGAGGAAGACCGGGCCGCGCACGCGCGCCAGCACCTCGGCGGCGCGGTCGATCTGGCGCTCCAGCGAGGCGGGGTTCGTGACGCCGAACGCGGGCTCCCAGTGGCTCTCGGCGAACAGGCCGGGCAGCGCCGAGCCGAGCGGGGTCAGCTTGTTGAAGAAGCCGACGCCGCCGATGCACACCGTGTGGTAGCCGGCGCGGGCGAGCCCGGTGGGCAGGTCCGGCGCGTCGAACACCCACGTGCCCGCCGCCGTGCTCTCGCTGCCGGGGAACGTGGCCGCGAACAGCCGGGGATGCGGGCCCGGGGTGACGGGCGTGGGCAGGAAGCCGGCGAAGATGGCGGCGTGGGCGGCGTAGGTGAAGCTGCCGGGGCTGTGCCGCCGCTCCCAGCGCACGCCGGACGGCAGGAGGTTGGGCAGCAGCCCGGCCTCGGCCTGCGCCTGGGCCACGTCGTAGCGCAGCGTGTCCAGGGTGACGAGGAGGAGGTCGTGGCTGCCCACGACGGCGTTCATGTCCAGGTGCGGCAGCGTGTGCGCGGTGGTGCGCGGGCCCGGCGCCGGATCGGGCACCGCGTCCGTACGCAGGATCGGCGCCGGATCGGGCACCGCGTCCGTATGCGGGCCCGGCGCCAGGTCGGGTGCCGCGTTCGGGTTCAGGTCCATGTCGTCAGCACCGCCTCGACCTGTTCGGCGTACGTGTCCCGCCCATGTCCCGAAAAATCCCCCAACCCCGGCAGCAGGTCGCCGAACGCGTTGACCTCCGCCACCGCCACCGACCGCCAGTCCGACCCGACCATCACATCCACCCCCGTGCTCAGGCTGTTCGGAAAACACCCGGCCGCCTTCGCCGCCGCCTCCAGCACCCGCTCCCACAGCCCGGCCCGCCCCCGCACCGTCTCCAGGTCACCGCGCGTCCCGCCGAGGTGCAGGTTCGTCATGGGGCTGCGGCTCGTACGGACGACCGCGTGCGTCGGCCGGCCCGCCACGGTCACCACCCGCAGGTCGAACGCCCGCCCGCCGCTCGCCGCCTTCGGGAACCACTGCTCGACGTGCAGCCCGTCGGGCGCCAGGAAGTCCACCAGCCGCTGCGCCTGCGCCTCGTCGGTGATGGTCCTGACCCGCAGCGAGTTGCACCACGCCCCGTCCGTCCAGGTGGCCGAGGTGACGGCGTGGATCCGCCCGGCGTGGGCCTGGAAGGCGATCACGCCGGACGCCGACGAGCCGTGGGCCGGCTTGACGAACACGCGCGCCCACCGGCGGGTCGCCATGCCGTCCCGCAGCTCCTCGTACGAGCCGGCCGCGAACCCCTCGGGCACCGGCACCCCGGCTCCCGACAGCACCGCGTGGCAGCGCCGCTTGTCGAACATCACCCCGATCTCGCCGACGTCCCCCAGCAGCCGCACGCCGGGGATCGCCGCGACCCGCTCCAGCCCGGCGGTGAACGCCCGGTACCAGGCGGCGCCCCCGCCGACCCGCGCCGGCTCGCCGGGCCCGCGCAGCAACGCGTCGGCCCGCGGGTCCTCGCCGGGCGAGTCGACGCGCAGCAGCGCCCCCTCGGGCGCTTCGAGCTCCCGCCCGGCCAGCACGTCCCGCCAGGCGATGACGTACGGCTCCGCGAGGCCGCGCGCGAGCACGGCGTCGCGGAACAACGTCACCCGCCGGTCCCCGGGCGTCCCGACGACGGCGAACCGCACGGTCATCCGGTCACCGCCCCGTTGGTCGAGCCGACGCTCACCCGGTCACCGCCCCGTTGGTCGAGCCGACGCTCACTCGGCCACCGCCACGTACATCCAGCCGTCGTCCTCGGCGGGCTGCCGCTCCTCCAGGTCGACGGCCACCCCGGGCAGCGCGTCGCGCACCCGCCGCATCATGGCGTCGCCGAGGAAGTGGTGGCGCAGGTCGAGCACGCGCAGGTGGGTCAGGGGCTGGCCGCTGAGCAGCGCCTCGGCGCCCCGGTCCGTGAGCATCCCCATGCCGAGGCTGAGCTCTTCGAGCCGGGCGACGACGGGCGCCGCGGCGACGGCCGCGGCGACGTCGTCCTGCCACTCGCTGTCCCGCAGCCCGAGCCGCTTGAGCGCGGGCAGCCCGGCGCCGGCCAGGATGCCGCCCAGGTCGGCGGCCGTCCCGTCGCCGCCGTACCGCTCGACGCCGAGCCACAGCTCCAGGTGCTCCAGCGCGGCGAACGTGCTCGCGCCGACGGCCCGCACCACCGCCCCGGGCAGCCCGCCGGACTCGAAGCGCAGCACCCTGAGGTGGTCGTGCGTGACGGGCCGCAGCTCCAGCCCCTGCGACCCGCGCACCTCCAGCCGCTCCAGCTTCGGGTACGCCTCCAGCAGCGGCGTGATGTCGCCGTGCCGGATCCAGGAGATCTCCCAGTACTCCGGCTCGACGAAGCCGAGGAACACCGAGCGCAGCCGGGTCAGCCGCCGGGCGTGCGCGGCCAGCAGCCGCGGGGCGTTGACGCATCCGTGCCCGGTGACGGCGATGGCCGTGACCTGGGCGGGGTTCACCCGGCGCAGCAGCTGGTCCAGCTCGCCGGCCAGGGCCGTGTCGTCCTTGTCGTCCTCGAAGCCGAAGCCGGTCTCGTCGGTGACCAGCCAGGCGACCTGGTCGGGTCGCCGGGGGACCCCCTCGTCCAGGCTCCTGACGGGCAGACCCGCGAACCGCTCCCGGTGCATGCCGCCCAGGTCTTCCCGGTAGACGGCCATTTCGGGCAGGAACGCGTCGCCGGGGTCACGAGGATCGGCCGGCCTCTCGTAGTCCTCGTCGTGAAAGTCGTTCACGTTGTCGCCGGTCGGGCCGGTGGTCGGGCCGGTGGGCGGGTTCGTGGTCACTCGCTCACCGCGACGTAACGCCAGTCCTCCTCGCGGCTGCGCCGGTCGTCGAGGCGCACGTCGGTTCCGGGGAGGGCGGCGAGCAGGCGGTCGGCCATGGCGCCGGTCAGGTAGTTGTGGTGCAGGTCGAGGCGGCGCAGGTGGGTGAGCGGCTGGCCGCTCAGCAGGGCTTCGGCGCCCTCGTCGCCGAGCGAGCCCATCGACAGGCTCAGCGCCTCCAGGCGGGCCACGACGGGCGCGGCGGCCACGGCGGCGGCCAGCTCGTCGGCGAAGGGGCTGTTCTGCAGGCCCAGGTAGCGCAGGGCGGGCAGCCGCTGCCCGCTCAGGATGTCGGCGCAGTCGCCGACGGCCGCGTCGCCGCCGTAGTCCTCGACGCCGAACCACAGCTCCAGGTGCTCCAGCGCGGGCAGGTCACTGGCGCCGATCCCGCGGACGACCTGGGCGGGCAGGCCGCCGGTCTCGACCCGGAGCACGCGCAGGCCCTCGTGCCGCAGCGGCGAGAAGGCCAGCCCGGTGCCGCCCCGCACCTCCAGCCGCTCCAGCTTCGGGTACGCCTCCAGCAGCGGCGTGACGTCGGTCTGCTGGATCCAGGAGATCTCCGACTGCTCGAACGTCATCGCCCCGAGGAAGACCGAGCGCAGCTCGGGCAGCCGGTCGGCGTTCTCGGCCAGGCGGGCGACGATGGGCGCGCTGTCGGTGTCGTACGCCTCCTCCCACTCGCCGATGACGATGGCCTTGACCTTCGCGGTGTCGACATTGTCGAAGAACCAGTCGAAACTTTCGGAGATCGCCTCGAACTCGCCCCCGTCGCAGGCGTCCAGGTACCAGGCGACGGCGCCGGCGTCGGGCTGGGGGTCGTTCTCGTCGAGCGGCGTGGGCTGCACCGGCAGCCCGGCGTACGTCTCGCGGTAGTCGTCGCTGTTGGTCGGCTGGATGTCGAAGATCACGGATGGTTCCTAGAGTCGGGGGGTTCGGCGGCTCCTGTCCTACCAGATCCGCCCGACATTTCCTGATCTATCCCTCGAAAAGGGTGCGCCCCCAGTAGTCGCCGGCGTCCCGCACCCCCGGCGGGCAGGCGAACAGGCCGCTGGAGACGTGCTGGATGTACTCGTTCAGCACGTCGTGGCGCGCCAGGCTGAGCTGGATCGGCACGAACTGCCTGCGCGGGTCACGCTGGTAGGCGATGAAGAACAGGCCCGCGTCGAGGCGGCCGAGCCCGTCGGAGCCGTCCACGAAGTTGTAGCCGCGCCGCAGCAGCCGCGCCCCGCCGTGCGAGCTGGGATGCGCCAGCCGCACGTGCGCCACGTCGGAGATGTACGGCTTCCCGTCCGGCCCCTTGGCCGCGAAGTCGAGCTCGTCGAACTCGGCCTTCCCGCCCAGCGGCGCGCCCTCGCCCTTGGTCCTGCCGAAGATCTGCTCCTGCTCGGCCAGCGACGTGCGGTCCCAGGTCTCGACCATCATCCGGATCTTCCTGGTGACCAGGTAGCTGCCGCCCGCCATCCACGGGCTGCCGTCCCCGGCCGCGGCCCAGAGCTGGTCGTTCAGCAGCGCGGCGTCCTCCAGCTTGAGGTTGTTCGTGCCGTCCTTGAAGCCCATGAGGTTGCGCGGGGTCACCTGGTTGCGGGAGGTGGAGGAGGTGCGGCCGAAGCCGAGCTGCGACCACCGTACGGAGACCCGGCCGAAGCCGATCCTGGCCAGGTTGCGGATGGCGTGCACGGCGACCTGGGGATCGTGTGCGCACGCCTGCACGCACAGGTCGCCGCCGGAGATGGCCGGATCGAGCCGCTCGCCGGGGAACTTCGGCAGCGGGGCGAGCTGGGCCGGTCGCTTGGCCGCCAGCCCGAACCGCTCGTCGAACAGCGACGCCCCGAACCCGATCGTCAGCGTCAGCCCGGAGGCGGGCAGGCCGAGCGCCTCGCCGGTGTCGTCGGGCGCGGCCTCGGGCGCACCGCCGACCGCGCCGAACGAGCCGGCCTCCTTGCCCTGCGTCAGCCGGGCCGCCGCGGCCGTCCACTCCTGCAGCAGCTCCACCAGCTCGGCCCGGTCGTCGGTGATCACGTCGAAGGCCGTGAAGTGCAGCCGGTCCTGCGCGGGCGTGACGATGCCCGCCTGGTGCTCGCCGTAGAAGGGGACGGGGTCGGCGGTCGAGGAGGCGTGCGCCTGGGGCGGGTCGTCCAGCACCGACCGCCCGGCCACCGCCCCCGCGCCCAGCACGGCGGCGCCGGCGGCGCCGAGGCCGAGCAGCTTTCTCCTGGTCACCATGGCAGCCGGCCCCTACTTCGCCACGATGGGAGCGATCTTGCTGATCGGCTCGGCCAGCGCGTTGATCGCGTCGGACAGCGCCTTCAGCTCGGACTTCGACAGCTCGTCGTGCAGCCGCCAGCCGTCGCCCTTCTGGTGCACCGCCAGCGCCGCCTCGGCCGCGGCGAACTTCTCGTCCAGCGTCTTGACCAGGTCGGGCGCCCGCTCCTCCAGCACCGGCCGCAGCGCCTGCACGGCCGCCTGCGAGCCTTCGAGGTTGGCGTCGAAGTCCCACAGGTCGGTGTGCGACCAGATGTCCTCCTCACCGGTGATCTTCCCGGTGGCCACCTCGTCGAGCAGCTCCTTGGCGCCGTTGGCCAGGTTGAGCGGGGTCAGCTCGGTGGCGTTGGCCTTGGTCACGATGGCCTTGACGTCCGCGATCAGCTTGTCGGCGACGGGGCCGTCCTTGCTGACGTCCTTGCGGATCCACAGGTCCTTCTCGATGCGGTGGAAGCCGGTCCACTCCTCGCCCTCGGTCAGGTCCGCCTCGCGAGCGTCGATGGCGGGGTCGAGGTCGCCGAAGATCTCGGCGACCGGCTCGATGCGCTCCCAGTACGTCCGCGCGACCGGGTAGAGCTCCTTGCCCTTGTCCAGGTCGCCCGCCTTGACCGCGTCCACGAACTCCTGCGTCTTGACCAGCAGCGTGTCCGTCTGCGACTTGACGTAGCGCTGGTAGCTCTTCGTGGCCTCGGCCAGCTTGGCGTCCGCGTTGAGCGGTTTGTGCTCGCCGGTCACCTTGAGCGCGTTGCGGATGCCCTTGCCCACCATGCCGGGCTTGCACGCGGTCTCGTACGAGCCGGCGGGCAGCTCGGCGATGAGCTCCCTGGTCAGGCCCGGCACGATGTTCTCCACCTCGGCCATGATCCGGTCGCCCGGCGCGTACACGTAGAACTCGGTGACCTTGCTGCCGCCGTTCGTGATCGTGAAGGTGGTCGTGCCCGCCGCGACCTCGGAGGCGGCCACCTTGCACTCGGTGTCGGTCGCCGCCACGGTGACCTTGCCGGGGGCGGCGGCGGAGCCCGACGGCGCGGCGGGCGTGCCGGAGCCGCAGGCGGCCAGCGCCGCCAGGGCGGGCAGGGCGAGGGACAGGCGGATGACGTTGCGCATGACGCTCCTGTTCAGGCCGCGGAGGACGCGGGCGCGGGGACCCGCCGGCGCAGGAAGAGGAAGAGGGTGGGGACGAGGAACGCGGCCCACGCCACGACCTCGGCGACGCTGGGCTGCGGGGTGATGTTGAGCATCCCGGACAGCAGGGTGCCGTACCAGGAGTCGGCGGGCAGGGCGGTGCTGATGTCGAAGGCCTGGGCGTTGAGCCCCGGCAGCACGCCGGCCTCCTGGAAGTCGTGCACGCCGTACTTGAGGATGCCGGCCGCCACGAAGATCAGCAGCACGCCCGTCCAGGTGAAGAACTTCGTCAGGTTGATCCGCACGGCGCTGCTGTAGAGGCCCCAGCCGATCAGCACGGCCGTGAGCAGCCCGAGGCAGATGCCGATCAGCGGCTCGGCGGAGGCGGTGGCGCCCTGCACGGAGGCGAAGAAGAGCAGCGCCGTCTCCAGCCCCTCGCGGGCCACGGCCAGGAACGCCATCACGACGACCGCGATCGAGCCCAGCTCCAGCGCGTCGGAGAGCCTGCCGCGCAGCTCCTTGGACAGCGCGCGGGCCGCCCGCCGCATCCAGAAGATCATCCAGGTGACGAACACGACCGCGAGCAGCGAGGCGACCGCCTCGAACAGCTCCTGCCCGGAGTAGTCGAGCCGGGTCGCGGTGAACGTCAGCAGCGCGCCGAAGGCCACGGACAGCGCGACGGCCGCGCCGACCCCGCCCCAGACGTGGGGGAGCCGGTCACGGCGTTCACTTTTGACGAGGAAGGCGATGAGGACGGAGACGACGAGCGCCGCCTCCAGTCCCTCGCGTAGTCCGATGAGAAAGCTGGCGAACACGTTCTTTGCACCGCCGGTAGATGAGGGAAGGCTCACCTAAGTTAGGACAAGCAGCCCAAACCTACAAGCGACCGTGACGCGGTTCTCACTCCTTGAGGTTGTCCGCCAGGAGATCGAGCAGCGGCTCGCGGCGTACGCACCGCTCCAGCAGGAACGAGTCGGCCAGCGCGAGCAGCTCCTCCTCGCCGAGGCCCCTGAACAGCTCGGCGTACTCGGGCAGCATCGCCTGCGCCAGCAGGATGTGCCGGATCAGGTCGTCCGTCTGGTAGCGCGCGCCCCACGGGTACGGGTCCCAGCCGGGGAACTCCGTCTCGACCAGCGCGTGCAACGGGGCCAGCACGTCCGCCGACTCCTCCATCGTCGAGCCCCAGCGGTCCACGCCGAGCCGCCGCTTCCTCGCGATGAAGCCGCCGAACCGGTCCATGTACGGGCCCGCCGCGTACACCAGCCCCTGCAACCCCACGTCCTTGTACGTCCACAGCGACCAGCCCACGTCCTGCTCGTCGTAGATCGCGAGCTGGTCGCGCAGGATCTGGTACCGCTGCCGGTCCACGTCCGGGTCCCCCGTGTAGACGGGCCCGAACTCGCCCACCCACAGCGGCGTGCCCGTCTCGCGCTGGAAGCGGGAGCGCTTGGCGAACGTGCGCTCCAGCTCGGCCCGGTCGCACCACTCGCCGCGCGTGTACCCCGGGTACGGGCCGCCGTGGGCGAACCCGGCCAGCGCGTAATCGTGCATCACGAAGACCGTGTTCTCATACACCTCCCGAAATATCGAGAAATCGGTGGCGTAGGTGTTGCCGTCCAGGAACAGGACGTGCCGCGGGTCGGCCGCCCTGATCGCCTTCACCAGCCGGTCGTAGAACGGGCCGATCACCTTGCCCGTCAGGTCGCCCGGCTCGTTGACCGGGTTGTAGCCGGCCACCCACGGATGGTCGCGGTAGTGGTCGGCGATGACCTCCCACAGGCGCACCGCTCGGTCCTGGAAGTGCCGGTGCTGCCAGAACGCCGCCACGTGGGTGGGGTTGTCGGAGTGCCAGTGCTGGTTCTGGGCGCCGGGCAGGGCGTGCAGGTCGATCACGCTGTAGATGCCGTGATCGCCCAGCAGGCCGATCACCCGGTCCAGGTGGCGGAAGCCCCTCGGGTCGATCTCCAGGGGCCGGTCGTCGGACTCCCAGTGGCGGTAGTTGACCGGGATCCGCACGCAGTTCATGCCCATCCCGGCCAGCAGGGCCGCGTCCCGCTCGGTGAAGAACGAGGTCAGCAGCCGGTCGAAGAACAGCTCGGCCAGGTCGTCGCCGAGCACGGAGCGCACCGCGGACCGCATGGAGCTCTCGTTGGCCGGGTAGCCGGTGATGAAGTTCTCCATGTTCATCCAGCCCCCGAGACCCACCCCCCGTAGCCGTACCGGCGTGTCGTCGTCCGTGACGAGATGGGATCCGGACACGTGCAGCATGCAGTCACCCCTTCGTCGCACCCGCGGTGAGCCCACCGACCAGGTGACGTTCCGCAATGGCGTAGAACCCGAGCGCGGGCACCATGGCCAGGACGAGATAGGCCAGGATGCGGGCGGTGTCGGAGGCGTACTGGCCCTGGAACTGCTGGATGCCCAGCGGCAGCGTCCAGCTCGTCTCCTCGCTGAACACCACCAGCGGGAGCATGAAGTTGTTCCAGCTGCCCACGATGGCCAGCACCGAGACGGTCGCGATGGCGGGCCTGGCCATCGGCAGCAGGATGCGCCAGAAGAACCCGAACGGCGAGCACCCGTCGATCGTGGCCGCCTCCTCGATCTCGCCCGGGATGCTGCGGAAGAACCCGCGCAGGATGATGATCGTCAGCGGCAGGCCGAAGGCGGCCTGCGTGAGGATCACGCCCAGCGGGTTGTCCAGCAGCCCCAGCGTGCGCAGCATCACGAAGATGGGCAGGATCGCCACCGCGAACGGGAACATCAGCCCCGCGGTGAACAGCGTGAAGTACAGCTCCCTGCCGCGGAAGGCGAACCTGGCGAACACGAACGCCGCCAGCGCCGACAGCGCGATCGTCACCACCGTCGTGGCGATCGCGATGAACGTGCTGTTCCACAGCTGCCGCCAGAACGAGCCGGAGCCCAGCACGTCCGTGTAGTTCGCCGTGATCCAGTCGGTGGGCAGGCCGAACGGGTTCCCGGACAGCTCGCTGTTGGTCTTGAAACCGCCCAGCAGCGCGTAGAAGACCGGGATGACCATGAACACGCCCACGATGATCGCGATCACGTGCAGCGGCAGCGTGTGGCGCCGCACCTTCGTCTTCGCGCGGCTCATGATCGGCCCCCTTGGGAGGTCATCGCGCCCTCCAGGTCGCGGCGCATCACGAACCGCTGGTAGACGAGGGCGAAGACGAGGCTGAGCGCGAACATCACGACGCTGATCGCGCTGGCGTAACCGACCTGGGAACGCTTGAAACCCCAGTCCATCATGGTGACGGCCATCGTCTCCGAGGAGTGCGACGGCCCGCCGCCGGTCAGGATCCAGACCAGGTCGAAGAGCTGGATGGTGTAGATGACGGACAGGAAGATGCTGATCCGGATCGTCGGGCCGAGCAGCGGCAGCGTCACGTGCCTGAACGTCCGCCAGCCCGTCGCGCCGTCGATCTGGGCGGCCTCGATGAGCTCGTTCGGGATGTTCTGCCGGCCGGCCAGGTAGATCATCATGTGGAAGCCGAAGTACTTCCAGGTCATGACCAGGAACAGCGACGGCATCACGGTGGCGGGGTCGGCCAGCCACTCCGACTCCCAGCCGAACACCCGCAGCACCTGGTTCGCCATGCCCGACCCGGGCGAGAGGATCAGCGAGAACAGCACGCCCGTGATGACCTCGCTGAGCACGTACGGGGCGAAGAACAGCACCCGGTAGACCGCCCGGCCGCGCATGCGCTGGTTCAGCAGCATCGCGATGGCCAGCGAGAGCGGGAGCTGCACCAGCAGCGACAGCAGGACCAGCACCAGCAGGTGCCACAGGTCCTGGGCGAAGATCTCGCTGCTGAACAGGCGGGTGAAGTTGTCCAGGCCGATGAAGTTCGTGGGCAGGCCGCCGAAGCCGTTCCAGCGGAACACGCTCGCGTAGACGGCCACCAGCATCGGCGCCACGACCAGCATGAGGAACAGCACCAGCGCGGGCAGCAGGAACAGCGCGATCGTCACCCCGCGGCCACGGTGCCGCACGGCAGGGGACGGGGCCGGAAGCCGCCGCAGCGCCTCCGGCCCTTTCGTGAGCGTCGTCATCCGGCTTCGCTCTTGGCTACTTCGGTGATGGCCGCGCCGACCTGCTCAGGCGTCTTCGTCCCGGCGATCAGCTCGGCCACGCTGTCGTTGACCTGCTGGCCGACGGCCGGCGGATACGCCTGGTCCAGGTAGAGCTGGTAGCCCGTCGCGCCGGCCAGCAGCGTCGCCACCTGCTTGAGGTTCGGGTCCTTGACCGCGCTCTCCTCGCCCTTGAGCACCGGCAGCACGCCGCCGGACTCCACGGCCTTGGAGTGGTTGCCCATCTCCGTCATGAACTTGACGAAGTCGACGGCCTCCTTCGGCGCGTCCGCGCCGACGGCCAGGCCGCCGCCACCGCCGAACGCGTCACCGATCGAGCCCTTGCCGCCCTCGACCGCGGGGAACGGGAAGAAGCCGAGGTCGTCGCCGAGCCCCTTGCCCGAGTCCTTCTGCACGCTCGGCGCCCACTGGCCCATCAGCTCCATGGCCGCCTTGCCGTTGCTGACCGTGGCCGACTGGCCGTCCGGGGTGGAGTAGGCCGCACCCAGGAAGCCCTTCTGGAACGGCTGCAGGTCGGCCAGCGCCTTCACCTGCTGGCCGGCGGCCACGAAGTCGGGCTTGGTGAAGTCGTGGTCGACGGCCGCCTGCTTCAGCGCGTCGAGGCCGCCGATGCGCAGGGCCAGGTAGGCCCAGTAGTAGTGACCAGGCCACTTCTCCTTGCCGGCCAGCGCGATCGGGGTGACGCCGGCGGCCTTCAGCTTCTTGACGTCCTCCAGGAACGCCGACCAGGTGGCGGGCGGCTCCGAGATTCCGGCCTTCTCGAAAAGTTTCTTGTTGTACCAGAAACCCACCAGGCCGATGTCGGTCGGCAGGCCGTAGGTCTTGCCGTCGAGCTGGTACGCGCTCAGCGCCGCCGGGGTGAACGTCGGCAGCACGTCGGCGACGTCCGCGGAGATGTCCTTGACCAGCCCCGCGTCGACCTGCTGCTTGAGCACGCCGCCGCCCCACGAGGCGAAGACGTCGGGGGCCTTGCCGGACTGGGTGATGGTGGTGAGCTTGGCCTTGTACGCCTCGTTCTCCAGAACGGTGGCCTTGATCGTGACGTTGGGGTGCTTGGCCATGTACTCCTTGGCGCGCTGCGCCCAGAGCGACTTGAGCGGCTCGGCGGTGGAGAGGTGCCACCACTCCAGCGTGACCTTGGCGGGGGCGCCGCCGGAGCTCTGCTGAGAGGTCGTCCCCCCGCCGCCACCACCGCTGCAGCCGGCCAGGAGCACCGCCACGGCGACTAACACCAGACTGCGTTTCATAGGGGTCCCTTCCTCAGCGATAGTCGAAAGTTTCGTGAACCCCCCGATAATTTCTTTGGCGCGATCGTAGGTAAACGCCAGGTAAAGCGTCAACACCTCAAGTGGGAGCGATCCCAAACCGAAACTTTCGGATACACTCCCGATTTGTGTCAGCGAAGAGGCGGGTCACGATCGCACTGATCGCGGAGGAGGCCGGGGTCTCCATCCCGACGGTCTCAAAGGTCATCAACGGGCGTCCGGAAGTCGCACCGGCGACCCGCCACAGGGTCGAACGGCTGCTGCAGGAGCACGGCTACCAGCGGCGCATCAGCCAGGACGACACCCCCGCCGGCCTGGTCGACCTCGTCTTCGCCGAGATCGAATCGCCCTGGGCCATGGAGATCGTGCGGGGCGCGGAGAGCGCGGCCCACGAGGCCGGCGCCAGTGTCGTCATCTCCGTGCTGCACACGCACGCCGGCCCGGGACGGGACTGGCTCGAACGGCTGGCCGCCCGGCGGACCGACGGTGTCGTCATCGTCGCCTCCCGGCTCTCCACCGGCATCCAGGCGCAGCTCAGCGCGCGGTCACTGCCGTTCGCGGTGGTCGACCCCGAAGGCGAGCCCGCACCTGGCGTCATCTCCGTCGGCGCCACCAACTGGAACGGCGGCCTCGCCGCCACCCGCCACCTCCTCGAACTCGGCCACCGCCGCATCGGCATGATCAGCGGCCCCGCCGACATGCTCTGCAGCCAAGCCCGCATAGACGGCTACCGCGCCGCCCTCGAAACCGCCGGCCTCCCCGTCGTCCCCGACCTCATCAGACGCGGCACCTTCCTCGTCGAATCAGGCCACGACCAAGGCCACGCCCTCCTGTCCCTCCCCGAACCCCCCACCGCCATCTTCGCCGGCAGCGACCTCATGGCCTTCGGCGTCTTCGAAGCCGCCCGGCAACGCGGCCTCCGCGTCCCCGAAGACCTCAGCGTCGTCGGCTTCGACGACCTCCCCCTCGCCAAATCCGCCTGGCCCCCACTCACCACCGTCCGCCAGCCCCTCCAGGAGATGGCCGCACTCGCGACCCGGACGGTGCTGGCCATGGGGCACGGGGAGGTACCGGAGACGAAGCGGGTGGAACTGGCCACGGAACTCATCGTCAGGGAGAGCACGGCACGGTACGAGTGAACCCCGCGCCGCACCCACCCACCCGTTACCCGATCGCGTGGCCGGCCGTTGGGAGCCCGCCCCGAACAAAGGGCTTCGCTGTGTGGCGCTGTCGCGCATGGGGCTCAGGTCGTTTTGATCTTGGGCGCCTGGCGGCGCAACCCACGGCGCCTTCGGCGCCTCTCGCCCGCCCCAATCCCATTTACCGGGTTGGCCGTTGGGAGCCCGCCCCGAAAGCACGGCTGCGCGGGGGCGGCTCGCGCCGCTGGCGCTTCGCGCTCGGGGCGGCTGCGCCGGGGGGCTACGCGTTCGGGGGGCTGCGCCGATGGGGCTACGCATTCGAGGGCTTCGCGGGGGCGGCTTGCGGTGAAGCTGGTGGTCCACGAGTTCGAGCCCGGCTGGGACGCCTACACCGAAAGATCCGGCCATCAAACCTGCCGGTGGGCACGGTCTGCCGTGCTCGAAGATGTGGCGCACGATGCGGGCAGCGTCGGGGGCGGTGCGGATGTACTCCGGCCCGCGGCCCTGCCTGAATGGTCGCATGCCTTCATGCGTGCGCTGGAGGGCGCCAAGGCGTCGCTGTAGGCGATTCGGCCAGGGCGACAGCCGCCTACAGCATCTTCTCTGTTCGTGGTTTCAACGCGGCGGCGTTCACTGATCCTTGCGTCGTCGTCCGTGCTGGGTGACGAACACAGTCAGCATCGAGGCCGCCCCTACCCCGAACAGCGCCGCCGCCTGTGTGGGCGCCCCTGCGTCCACGAAGTACTTGGCGAGCAGGCATAGCAGCAGGACGAACACGAGCCCGCACACCATGCCGGAGACCCAAAGTCAGAACTCCGCCCAGTACTGCCGATTGTCCCGCTGCTCGGATGAGGCCGTCAGGTGAGAACACGGTGTGTTGGGCATCTCGAAGAGAGTGTCGTAATCAGATAATCTGATTCCATGAAGGTTATGACGGCCACGGAAGCATCCCGAAGCTTCGCAGCAGTCCTCGACGAGGCCGAGCGAGGTGAAACGATCGTGGTCACTCGCGGTGGGAAACAAATTGCCGTGATCGGCCCCGCTCCCACCGCGCCGGGCCGTATGGTCAAGGCGTTCCTGGCCAGAAGCGCAAGCAGGTTGGATGCCGACTTCGAGGCCGATGTCGCGGCGGCCAGGGAAGCGGTCGACGACGAGATGAGGAGTACGTGGCCCGACGCCTGATCATTGACACCGGCGTGCTCCTCGCTGCAGGGCGGGGAAACGCCGCTGTGGACGAGGCGATCGGAGACGCGGATGATGTCGCCATCGCCGCGATCACGGTAGCGGAGTTGCTGGTCGGTGTGGAGTTGGCGAACGATGCGCGCCGTGCCGACCGGCAGGCGTTCGTGGATGAGGTTCTGGCGTTGATCCCGGTCGAGGAGTACACGACGGACGTGGCCAGGGTTCATGCGCGGCTCCTGGCGTACACCCGTCGGGAGGGCAAGAAGAGAGGCGCGTACGACCTGCTGATCGCCGCGACTGCGGCGACCACGGCAAGAACCGTCGTCACGATGGACTCGTCCGCGGGCTTCGACGGCCTGCCAGGTGTGCGGGCTCAGGTATTGCCTCGCTGACCAGGCAGCTTCAGTGGAAGAACGTGCGGCGGGGTTGCTGGCCGGTGAGGCTGCCGATGCAGCGGTAGTACCGGATCCCGTCCTCGAACTGCGACTGTGACGGCGGCATCACGTCCGCCCGCCACTGCCCGTTGATGCTCTTCGCCGTGCCGACCCTGGTGGCCAGCAGGTTGGAGCGGCTGCAGACCTTCTTCACGGTCGGGTGCCTGGCGAGGTCCTGCTGGACGTACGTCTCGGCGTCCTTCGGGATCGGGGCGACCGCGAACGTCTCCCACGAGTGCAGCTCCTCGCAGCCCAGCCGCCTGGCCTTCGTGTCGCCGACGATGATGACCAGGCCGCCCCAGCACTCCGCCTCCCGCACGCAGGCCGCGCCGGCGCCGGCGACCTTCGCGGCCGGGCAGTTGTCGGTGTAGGTGGACAGGCCGGCGAAGACGTTGGGCGTCTTCTTCGGGGGTGTGGCCGAGGCTGTGGTGGTCGGTGCGGCCTGCTGGTGCCTGCCTCCTGGCTGTTGCGGGGCGAACTGGTTGTAGAAGAACACGCCGGCGCCGGCCACGATCACCAGGGACAGGGCGGCGATGATCGCCACCAGGACCTTGTTGATGCCGTGCGGCTGGGGTGCCGTGGGGCCGGTGACGGGTTCGTACGGGGGGTGGGTGGGGTGCGAAGGGGCCGGGGGGTGGGTGGGGTGCGAAGGGGCCGGCGTGAAGGGCGGGGCCTGGCGGTGGTGGCGAGGGGGTGGGGTGGCGGGGGAGTGATGGCGCGGAGGAGGGGAGGAGGAGGGCGCGGGCGGGGAGGACGAGAGGGGGAGGGCGGCGAGTTCGTCGCGGAAGGCGGCCGCGCTCGGCGTGCGGTGGCGGGGGTCGGTGGCGAGGGCGCGGCGGAGGACGGCCGTCAGCTCCGGCGGTACGCCCGGGATGTCCGGGACGGGCAGGCGGTGCAGGGCGAGGATCATGGCCAGGTTGGGGACGCCGCTCTCCGGGAAGCGCGGCGGGCGGCCGGACAGCAGCGCGTAGACGGTGGCCGCGAGCGCGTACACGTCGCCCGCCGGTGACGGCTCGGCCAGCTCGAACGCCTCCGGTGGGGCGTAGGAGGGGGTGAGGGATTCGCGGGTGACCGAGGCGTCGGGGCCGGAGGCGGGCATGGTGGCCAGGCCGAAGTCCGACAGCGCGACCTGGCCGTACCGGTTGAGGAGGAGGTTGGCGGGTTTGACGTCGCGGTGCAGCACGCCTTGCGCGTGCGCGGCGGAGAGCGCGTCGGCGATGCGGACGCCGACGTCCCTGGCGTCGGAGGGGGAGAGCGTCCGTCCGGCCAGCGAGCCGCCGGGGCACAGCTCCAGCACCATGTACGGCCGGCCGTCCGGCAGCAGGCCGGCGTCGTAGACGGGCACCACGTGCGGGTGGCCGGACAGGGCGCCGGCAGCGGTGACCTCGCGGAGGAAGCGCCTCCTATCACGGTCGGACAGCAGCACCCGGTTGTCGACCTTGAGCGCCACCTCGCGGCCGACGGCCGATTGCACGGCGAGGTAGACCACGCCGAAGCCGCCTTGGCCGAGCACGCCCTTGATCTCGTACCCCGGGACCGATAAATCCGACACGCGCGGAAGCGTACACGGGTGTGGTCAGGCGGCGGGCAGAAGTTCGCGCAGGCGGGCAGCGTAGGCACGCGGGTGGCTGAGGTTGCCGTTGTGACCGCCGGGGAGCGTCGCGACGTCCGTGCCCAGGAGGGCGGCCAGCTCGTCCGCGCAGCGGCGGTCGAACACCTCGGCCGGGGTGGTGCGGCCGGCGGCGGGCAGGACGGGGACGCGGCAGCCGGTCAGGTCGAGGTCGTCCTCGATGACGGCCTGGAAGTCGTGGCGGATGAAGACGTCGAAGTTGGCCTGGCGCTGGGCGTCCATGGGCTGCGGGGTGAGGCCGGGCTCGGTGTCGCCGCCGCCCGTGATGCCGAGCACGCGGGCCACCTCCTTGAGCGCGGGCGGGAGGCCGGCGTCGAGGTAGAGGTCGCGGATCCCGGCCAGCTCCGCGCGGTGCCGGTCCCGTTCGGGGGCGGGCAGCAGCCAGGGCGAGACCGGCTCGTGCGCGATGAGCAGGCTGAGCTGCTCCGGGTGGCGCATGGCCAGGTGGAGGCCGATGGAGGCGCCCAGGCTCAGGCCGAGCATGAGGACGGGCCGGTCGGTGAGGTGGGCGAGCAGCCGGTGCACGTCGTCGGCGTGCTGCCGGATGCTCGTGGGCGTTCCGGTGCTGCGGCTGAGGCCGCGCCGGTCGTAGGTGATCACGGTGTGGGTGTCGGTGAGGTGGTCGGCCAGGTCGGTGCTTCGGCCGGCGTCGCCCTCGCCGCTCTGGGAGATCAGCAGGTACGGCCCGGCGCCGCGGGTCTCGTAGTAGAGGTCGGCGTCGTCCACGCGCAGCATCGTCATGCCGCGACTCTAATGCATCAGATTTGATGTATCAAGGTTGATGGATTATTTGCGGAGGTGCGGGATGAGACGGTCGGCCAGCTCCTCGAGGGCGACCACGGTCTCGCGCACCCGCTGCGGGTCGTTCGTGCGCAACGCGGCGGCCACGGCGGCGTCGATCGGCGTGTCGCGCACCCGCGTCACCCGCTCCGACACCTCCGGCGCCTCCCTGATGATCGTGCGGCGGCGATCCCGGGGATCGGTCTCCGCAATCACCGCGCCCACCGACCGCAGCCGCCCGATGGCCGCCGACACCGCGCTCTGCGGCAGCCCCGTACGGGCGGCGATCTCACCCACCGTCGTCTCGGGATGGGCACGCAGGTCGCTCACGACGATCAGGACGGTGCGCGCACTCGTGGACTGCTCACCGATCCCCTCGGACGGCATCGCCTCTTCGCCGATCTTCATCAGCGTCCGGCCCAGCAGGAACAGTTCGACCCCATTCACGCTAGGCAACATACCGGCGCGGCTCGGTAGGGTCGGGTGACGTGACGACGGAGTTGGAGTGCCTGGCCGCACGGCTGCGCGAGTTCGCGCGGGTCAGGGAGTGGGAGCAGTTCCACACCCCGAAGAACCTCGCGATGGCGCTGGCGGGCGAGGTCGGGGAGCTGGTCGCGGAGTTCCAGTGGCTCACGGCGGACGAGTCGCGCGACCCCGACCCCGAGACGCTCGCCAGGATGCGCACGGAACTCGGCGACGTCACCCTCTACCTGGTCCGGCTGGCGGACGTCCTCGGCGTCGACCTGCTGGAGGCGGCGCGGGCCAAGCTCGACGACAACGACCGGCGCTACGACGCCGAGCTCTATCGGGGCTCGGCCAGGAAAGCTCCGCCGTCCTGAAGCGCCCGGGAAACCGCCGTCCTGAAGCCGGGAAACCGATGTCCTGCATCCGTGAGGTCGGGAAGCGCCCGCTGCCGCACGTTTGTCGGAGGCTTCTCGTAAGGTGACGGGCATGCGATTCGGGGTGCTGGGCCCGCTGGCCGTCTGGACGGACGCCGGGGAGACCGTCACGGTTCCCGGGCTCAAGGTCCGGGCGCTCCTTGTCGACCTGCTCGTCCACGAGGGGCATCCGGTGTCGGTGGACCGGCTGGTCGACGACCTGTGGGGCGCGGAGCCGCCGGCCAACCCGGCGGGCGCGCTGCAGGTGCGCGTCTCGCAGCTGCGCAAGGCGTTCGAGGACGCCGAGCCCGGCGGGAAGAACCTCGTCGTCTCCCGCGCCCCCGGCTACCTGCTGCGCGCCGACGAGGGCGCCGTCGACGCCGTGCGCTTCGCCGGCCTGCTGGCCAAGGCCGAGGCCGCCGACAGCCCCAGGGTCAAGGCGGGGCTGCTGGCCGACGCGCTGGCGCTGTGGCGGGGCCCGGCGTACGCCGACTTCGCCGACGAGGAGTACACGAGGTCGGCCGTCCACCGCCTGGAGGAGCAGCGGCTGTCGGCGCTGGAGCAGCACGCGGAGGCGCGGCTGGAGCTGGGCGAGCACGGGCTGCTCGTGGGCGAGCTGGGCGACCTGGTCAACCGGCATCCGCTCAGGGAGCGGCTGCGCGCCGTCCACATGCGGGCCCTCTACCGGGCGGGGCGGCAGAGCGAGGCATTGGCGAGCTTCGGCGAGCTGCGCGAGCGGCTGGCCGACGAGCTCGGCCTCGACCCGGGCCCCGAGCTGGTCGCGCTGCACCAGGCGATCCTCGGGCAGGACCCGGCGCTGAGCGTGCCCGCCGACCGCCCCGTCACCAACCTGCCCGCCTCCGTCAGCAAGCTCATCGGCCGCGACGACGCCCTCGCCGAGGTGTGCGCGCTGGTCGAGGAGGAGCGGCTGATCACGCTCACCGGCAGCGGCGGCGTCGGCAAGACCCGGCTGGCGCTGGAGGCCGCCGACCGGCTGCTCGACACGTTCGCCGACGGCGCCTGGCTCGTCGCGCTCGACCAGGGGCCCCGCTCGCCGGCGGAGGCCGTCATGGCGGCACTGGACATCAGGGAGGAGGCCGGCGCCCCCGCCCTCGGCGAGGCCGGGCTGGTGGGGCGGCTGGCGGCCGTGCTGAAGGCACGGCGGATGCTGCTCGTGCTGGACAACTGCGAGCACGTGGTCGAGCAGGTCGCCGACCTGGCCGAGGTGCTGCTGCGCGGCTGCCCCGGCCTGCGCATCCTGGCGACCAGCCGGGAGCCGCTGGCCGTGGCGGGCGAGGTGCTGTGGAGCGTCCCGCCGCTCGACGTGCCCGCCGGCGCCGACCTCGCCGTCATGGCCCGCTCCGACGCCGTGCGGCTCTTCGTGACCAGGGCCGCCGCGTCCGCGCGCGGGTTCCGGCTGGAGGCGGGCAACGCGCAGGCCGTCGCGCAGCTCTGCCGGCGCCTCGACGGCATCCCGCTGGCGCTGGAACTGGCCGCGACGAGGGTGCGCGCGCTCGGCGTGCAGGGCGTCGTGGACCGGCTGGACGACAGGTTCCGGCTGCTGGCCTCCGGGCAGCGCGGCGCGCCGGCCCGGCAGCAGACGCTCACCGCCGTGATCGACTGGAGCTGGGACCTGCTGTCGCAGGACGAACGCGTCGTCCTGCGCCGGCTGGCCGTGCACGCCGACGGCTGCACGCTGGAGGCGGCCGAGTCCGTGTGCGCCGCCGAGTCCGCCTGCGCCGCCGGGCAGGCTGCCGGCGACCTCGACGTGCTGGATTTACTGGCCCGTCTCGTGGACCGGTCGCTGGTGGTGGTCGTGGACGCCCCGACGGGCGTCCGGTACCGGCTGCTGGAGTCGGTGTCGGAGTACTGCCGCGCCCGGATGTCCGACGCGGGCGAGCTCGACGCCGTACGCGACGCGCACCTGCGCCACTACCTCGACCTGGCCGTACGCGCGGAGCCCGGCCTGTACGGGCCCGAGCAGCGCGACTGGCTGCTGCGGCTCGACGCGGAGGCGGCCAACATGCGGGCGGCCCTCGACACGGCGGCGGCGCGCGGCGACGGGCACAGCGCGGCCCGGCTGGTGAACGCGCTGGCCTGGTACTGGTTCCTGCGGGGCAGGCTCGCCGAGGGCCGCCGCGCCATGGCGCAGGCACTGTCCGTCCCGGAAGGGGCGGATGATGGCGGGGCCGCGCGGCGCAGGGCGGCGGCCTGGGAGGTGGGGTTCGCGCTGTGTCTCGGTGAGCAGCCCGACTGGCAGCCCGTCCTCGACGCCGTCGACGACCCGGGCGAGCAGGCCAGGGCCAGGCTCTTCGTCGGCCTGCACGCCGACGACATGCCGGCCGGGCAGCAGCAGACGGAGCTGGCGCTGGCCGTGTTCAGGGAGCTCGGCGACCGGTGGGGCATCGCCACCGCGCTCACCCGGCAGGCCATGGACGCCTTCACGCTGCGCGACCAGGAGGCCATCGAGCGCATCGCGGGAGAGAGCGCCCGCCTGTTCACCGAGCTGGGTGACCGGTGGGGCCTGCTGCGCGCCACCGAGTGGCTGGCCTCGCTGGCCGAGATGCGGCGCGACGCCGAGCAGGCCAACCGGCTGTTCGGCGAGGGCCTGCGGATGGCCGAAGACCTGGGGCTGTGGCCGGAGGTCGCCACGCACACCGCGTGGCTGGGCTGGGTGGCGCTGGAGAGCGCCCAGTACGACCGGGCCATCGAGCTGTGCGGCAGTGCGCTCAAGCAGGCGAACGTCCAGGGCTACAACAAGGGCGCGACCATGGCCGAGATGGGCCTCGCCTACGCCGCCCGGCGGGCCGGCCGGCTCGACCTGGCCGAGCACCACCTGCTCCACCTGCTCGAAGGGCTGTCACGCGACCCCGACGGCGACCCCGCCCTGCACCTGCCCGACACCCTCATCGAGCTGGGCTGGCTCACCGAGCTGCGCGGCGACCTGGCCGGCGCCCTGGCGTTGCACGCCGAGGCGTTCGCGTTCGCCTGGCGCATCGGCGACCCGCGCACGACGATCGGCGCCGTGGAGGGCGCGGCCGCCGCCTCGGGGCTCACCGAGAAGTCGGCGCTGCTGCTGGGGCTGGCGGCGGCGGCTAGGGAGAGCTACCAGCTCTCGCCGAACGAGGCCGAACAGGAGGACCTCCACCGCGTCACCGCCCGCACGCGCGAGGCGCTGGGGGAGGAGGCGTTCGCGGCGGCGTTCGCCCGGGGCGGCACCTACAAGCTGGACGACGCCCAGAGCCTGCTGTGATCAGGCGGGCTCACTCGCGGCAGGGGAGCAGGCGGGCTCGCTTGAGGCGGGCGGCCAGGCGGCTCACTTCAGGCAGGCGGCTCACTTCAGGCAGGCGGCTCACTTCAGGCAGGCGGCCAGGCGGTCGAAGAACTCGTTCCAGCCCGCCTTGGCCCCCTCGGCATGCTCCTGGTCGGTGTTGACCCCGTACTGGTGGAACCGCATCTCGGTCTTGCCGCCCACGTCGGCGAGACCGACCGTCACGACGGACGCCGGCCCGTCACCGGGATCGTCGGGATCCCCCGTCGTGAACACCAGCCGCTCCGGCGCCACCACCTCCCGATACGTCCCGTCCAGCGTCACCTCGAACCCCTCCTCGCCGACCAGCGTGGCCCGCCACACCCCGCCCGGCCAGGTGTCGAGCGTGATCCGGCCGACCGGCGTGGCCAGCCCGCGCGGCCCGAACCAGCGGGCGAACCGCTCGGGCTCCGTCCACGCCGCCCACACGTGCTCGCGGGGCGCGTCGAAGAGGCGGGTGAGTTCGTACTCGGCGGTCTGGGTCATCGTGCTGCCCTCCTTGTTGTCGATGGGTCCACGATGACCGGCGGGGCTTACGATCCCCTTCTCGCAACCTTTAGGCGGTGGCAGTCTGGGACGCATGCGGATCATTCGCGCCGCCAAGGTGCTGACCGGGCGTCCAGGAGAGGCGATCGAGGACGGGGAGGTCCTCGTCGACGGCACGAAGATCGTCTCCGTGGGGCCGCGCGGCAGCGCGGGGCAGGCGGGGGACGTGCTCGACCTGCCCGGCCACACCGTGCTGCCGGGGATGGTGGACGCGCACGTGCACCTCGGGTTCGACGACAAGGTCGACCCGGTGACGCGGCGCAGCTCCGAGAGCGACCACCACCTGCTGCTGCGGATGGCCGAGAACGCCCGCAAGCTCGTCTCCGCCGGCGTCACCACCGCCCGCGACCTCGGCGGGCGCGGCTTCCTCGACGTGGTGCTGCGCGACGCGATCGAGGAGGGCCTGGCCGTCGGCCCGCACCTCGTGGTCGCCACCCGGCCCATCACCATCACCGGCGGCCACTGCTGGTACATGGGCGGCGAGGCCGACGACGAGCCCGCCATCCGCCGCGTGGCCAGGGAGAACCTCCGCGCCGGCGCCGACTGCCTCAAGGTCATGGCCTCCGGCGGCCTCATGACGCCCGGCGCGCCGCCGAGCTGGACGCCGCAGTACACCACCGGCCAGCTCCGCGTGGTCGTCGAGGAGGCCGCCACGCGCGGCAAGCACGTCGCCGCCCACGCCCACGCGCACGACTCCATCCGCAGCAGCGTCGAGGCCGGCGTCACCACGATCGAGCACTGCTCGTTCTTCACCCCGTCCGGCCACCAGTACGACGCCCGGCTCGCCGACCTCGTCGCGGCGAGCGGCACGTACGTGTGCCCCACCGTGCACGGCGTGATCTCCCGCATCGCCGAGGTGCACGGGCAGCAGCTGCTCGACGCCTGGCTCGCCGGCGTCGCCGCCATGCGCGACGCCGGCATCCGGGTCATCGCCGGCACGGACGCCGGGTTCGCCGTCGGCGACATCCCCAACCCCACCGACGGGTACGTCGGAGGGCTGGAGACGTTCGCGTCGGTCGGCTACGGCAACGCGGAGATCATCGAGATGGCCACCATCCGCGCCGCCGACGCCTGCGGGGTGGGCGAGGTCACCGGCAGCCTCGACCCGGGCAAGCGGGCCGACCTCATCGCCGTCGCGGGCGACCCCCTCGAACGCATCTCCGACCTGCGCAACCTCGCCCTCGTCCTGGTGTCGGGCCGCTCGGTCGGGCAGGGAACCGTGGACACCGTGACCTCGTCCGTGGGCTGAACGTGCCGAAAACCTGAGACCCGCGGGCTCGACGTCCCGCTCGCCGGAAGGAACTGCGATGCTGCCTTGGTCCGCCGACCTGGCCGGCCGCCTCGACCATCACGTCGTCGAGAGCGACCTGTTGCGCGGCAACCCGCTGGGCGACCCGCACGAACGCCCGCTGGTGGTGTACGTGCCGCCCGGGTACGACGACTCGCCCGAGCGCCGCTACCCCGCCATGTACGTGCTGCTCGGCTACTCCGGCCACGTCGGCATGTGGTTCAACCGGACGCCGTTCCGCCAGCCGTACCCGGAGCTCGCCGACGCCATGTTCGCCGCCGGCGACGCCCCGCCCGCCATCGTCGTGTACGTGGACGCGTGGACCGCCCTCGGCGGCAGCCAGTACCTCGACTCGCCCGCCACCGGCCGCTACCACTCGTACCTGCGTGACGAGATCGTCCCCTTCGTCGACGCCCGCTACCGCACCCTCGCCGACCGCGACCACCGCGCCGTCACCGGCAAGTCGAGCGGCGGCTACGGGGCCATGGTGACCGCCATGCTCGCGCCCGACGTGTTCGGCGCGCTCGCCACGCACGCCGGGGACGCCCTGTTCGAGGTCTGCCACCGCCCCCGCTTCCCCGCGCTGGCCCGCCGGTTGCGCGACATGTACGACGGCTCGTACGACAAGTTCCTCGCCGACTTCCGCAGCCGCCTGCCCGGCACCAAGGACGGCGACCTCGAACTCCTCGAAATGTACGCCTACGCCGCTGCCTACTCCGACGACGGCATCGTCCGCCTCCCCTTCGACGACACCGGCGCGGTCGTGCCGGAGGTGTGGGACCGCTGGCTCTCCCTCGACCCGGTCGTCATGGCCGCCGACCCCCGCCACGCCGAGTCACTCCGCTCGATGCGCGCGATCTGGGTGGACGCCGGCAGCCGCGACGAGTACTACCTCGACTTCGGCGCGGTCTCCTTCCACCGGGCATTGGAGGCGGTGAGGGTCCCGGCGGATCGCGTGCACTTCGAGCTCTTCGAGGCCGGCCACGGAGCCATCGAATACCGCTACCCCCTGGCCCTGTCCTGGCTCTCCCACCGCCTCACCTAACCCGCATTCCGGGGAGGCCCGGGAGCACTGCAACGTCTTCTCCCTGGGACGCGCTACGCGCGACGGGGCTCAGGCAGCGCCCTGTGGGGGCAAGCCCCCACACCCCCGGGCGAGGGGCTTCCCAGCCCCTCGCGCTCCCCGGCCGCGCCCCGATCTCCGCATGGCCGGCACACCACCATCGAGGCGTCATCACCCTTGAGCACGCTGGCTGAAGGCACAGAAGACAGCAGAGGGAGGGCCGGCTCAGGGGGGCCGCCTCGTCGTGTGCTTCGTGAGCACGTCATGTGCCGTTCTTGCGGGCAGGAAGACATGCTTCAGGTGGATGGGCTGTGGCAGCGCACCGCACCGTTTGTCTCCGCAAGGTGGAGCCGTCAGGCGTCGGAGGCCCGGCCCGATGGCGGGGCGGACGGGTTGAAGCGGTGGTGCGCACCCCCTCAAACAGCCCTCGCGCCCATGTTTCGAGGCCCTTGGCGTCAATAATTGACGAATCAGCGGGCATAAGGCGTACGATGGCTTCCGGAAGAGGGGGCGACATGCTCTTGAGGTTCGCTGCTACGAACCATGCATCGCTGCGAGATCGCCAGGAACTGAGCATGGTTGCGATGGACCGCCACGACGATCTCGCCGTTCAGGAGATTCCAGGCCAAACCGGGCGATACGCCCTGCCGGCGGTAGGGGTTTTCGGGCCGAACGCGTCGGGCAAATCAAACCTTCTCGATGCTCTGAAGTACATGTGCTGGGCGGTCAGGAATTCCCATCAGAAATGGAATCCTGATGGTCCGATATCCCGGCGGCCGTTCCTGCTCGACGATGACGGGCCGGCCCGTCCCAGCGAGTATGAGGTGGATATCGTCGCAGAAGGAGTGCGCTATAACTACGGCTTCTCGCTGGACGACATGTGCGTCCGGGAAGAGTGGCTGTACGCATATCCGGAGAAGCGCCGAAGGATGCTCTTCGAGCGAACCCGTGGCGAGCCGATGCGCTTCGGGCCGACGCTCACCGGGCAGCGCAAGGTGACCGAGCGTGCCGTCCGCGACAACAGTCTCTTCCTCTCGGCCGCGTACGCCAACAATCTGGAGTCCATCCGGCCGATCTACCGCTGGTTCAGCCGGCGGTGCCGCTCCGCGAACACGGCGAATGAGCAGGCGAGGCTGGGCACCAGCCTGCACCTGCTGGAGAGGCACGACAGTAAAGCCGTTCTGGATCTGCTGAACTTCGCGGACCTGGGCGTGGTCGGCATGAGCATCAAGAAGCTGGAGATGAGCAAGGAGGACCGGGAGAAGTTCTACCGTGTCCTGCAAGCCCTTGAGATCGACGACACCGGTGTCAACCTCGACAGCGTCTCACGCGAGGTCGAAATCCAGCATCGGACGGCGACCGGGCCCAAGTCGCTGGATTTCAACTCGGAGTCGACCGGCACCCGCACGTGGCTCTCCATGCTGGGGCCCATTCTGGTGACTCTGGGCACCGGCAGTCTTTTGGTGGTGGACGAGCTGGACGCGCGACTGCACCCATCCCTGACCGCCGAGCTGGTGCGACTCTTTCAGGATCCGGCCATCAACACCAAGGGCGGCCAGTTCCTCTTCAACTCCCACGACGTCACCTTGCTGGGCGGGAAGGCGCAGTTCCGTCTGCACCGAGATCAGATCTGGTTCACCGAGAAGGACGAGACCGGCGGGACCCGCGTGTATCCGTTGACGGAGTACAGAGTGCGGGAAGGATGGGACAACATCGAACGCTCCTACCTGCGCGGGCGCTATGGTGCCACGCCGTTCTTCGATGAGACCATCCTCCTTGAGCTCATCCAAGCGGGTGATATCGAGCATGCCTCGGGGCAATAGGCCGCTGGATCGGAAATCCGGGAAGCCCAAGCCGCCGCGCAAAAGGCTCTCGATATACTGTGAAGGCAGGGGCACGGAGAAAATCTACTTCTGCGGCCTCAGATCCACCCTGCGGGCGGCGAACGTCGATGTTCGTGTCGTGCCCACGAAGGGAAACCCGCATTCGATCGTCCGCTACGCGATCAATGACACGGGTCTGGCGCGCAGGAGCGAGATCGACTTTCAGCGCGGGGATCAGGTCTGGTGCGTCTTCGACGTGGAGGCTCCGCAGTGCCATCCGGGCATTGAGGAGGCCGAGAAACTGGCTTCCAAGTATGGGATCAAGCTCGCGGTGTCGAACCCGTGCTTCGAGCTCTGGCTGCTCCTGCATTTTCAGGAGCAGCGGGCCTATCTCACCACGGCGAACGCCTGCACGAAGTTAGCAGTGCACCTTCCTGACTACAACAAACGGATCAGCTTCGATGCGTTCGCGGAGCTGTATTCAGGTGCCCGGTCGCGCGCCGTGGACCTTGGGGCGAAGTTCGGCGAGGCCGCGAATCTGGTCGAGAGAAATCCCTGGTCTTCAGTCTGGGTGCTTGTGGACCACATCAAGAGCTTCAGCAACGAATGAGCATCACGTACAAGATCTTTATATGTAAGCGCTGAGCCGACCAGGCTCTCGGCGGCTCGGTCACGATGTGGGCCGCAGTCGCCGTCAGGTGGACGGGAGGGGCGCGCATGCGAAGATCTCAGGCATGCCGACCGATCTACGCGCCCGGTGGAATCACAACACGCACTACCACCACCTGGCCCTGGAGGCCGTCGCGCCCGCCGCGCGGACGGCTCTGGACGTGGGAACAGGCGATGGGCTGCTGGCGACCGCGCTACGGGAACTGGTGCCGCACGTGACCGCCATCGATCTGGATCCCGAGGTCCTGGACCGGGCCCGGGCGACGAGCGCGGACGTGGACTGGGTCGTGGGTGACGTGATGAGCAGTCCGTTACCGGAAGGGCACTTCGACGTCGTCACGTCCATCGCCACCGTGCACCACCTGCCCGACCTGGGGGCCGCGCTGACAAGGCTGGCGTCGCTGACAGCGCCGGGCGGGGCGCTGGTCGTGATCGGGTGCGCCAGGAACGGGCATCCGCGCGACTACCTGATGGACCTTGCCGGGATCGTCCAGCATCAGGTCCTCTCACGCACTCGCGGCTTCTGGAACCACACGGCACCCGTGCAGATGACCTTTCCCCACACCTACGCCCAGGTGAAGCAGGTGGCTTCCGCTGTTCTGCCTGGGATGCGGTGGCGCCGGCTACCGCTCTTCCGGTACGCCGTCGTCTGGCGCAAGACCGGCTGAACTGCTGTGTCGCCAGCGCGGGTCCGACGGCACGTTCGCATCACATAACCGTCGTCGCCGTTCTCCCGTCGTTCCCCGGCCGCCTCGGAGACGATGAGGAGATGACGGAGAACCGATCCGCGCAGTCGCCGTCGGGTGGAGGGGCGAGCTCACGTACGAACTGGACGGCAGTGAGCGCTCTGGCCGGGACGCTCGCCGCCGTGATCGCGCTGGTCGCCTACCTGAGGCCGCCGCCCGCACCTGCGCAGCCCCCGCCCTCGCACTCGGCCGACGTGGTGGAGTCGACCCCGGCCGCCACACAGCCACCATCCACGGAGCCGAGCACCACGCCGACCCCGACCCCGACCCCGACGGCGGAGCCCGGTACGGCCGGATCGCCCGCCGTGCGGCCCACGCAAGAGGCCGTGGGCACTGCCGCGCCGTTGGCGGCGGTCCGGCCCGGCGGGTGTGACGATGCGGCGGCGGCGCTGGCCGCGTACCGGCGGAATGCCGGGAGCGCCCGCAGCACCCAGGCGGCGGCGGCTCATCAGGCCTACCTCGACCTGATGGGGGCGGTCCTCGACGCGCAGGGAGTGGTGGGGCAGAAGATCAGCCGGCTGGCCGCCGAGTTCCAGGAGCTGTACTTCCGGCTGAGCGGCATGAACGGCGGCGATCCGAACCAGGTGGTCGCGGACATCAACGCGGATATCGCGGACCTCGGCACGCTGTGCAAGCCGGCCTGACGGGTGTGCTCCGCGGGCCGTCACCGGCGACACCCGGTCGCCGGTCGGGAGGTGTGACCTGCCACGCCGTCCCGCCGCAGGGCGCTAGTCTGCCGCCATGGATCTGAAAGAGCAGGTACGCGAGCTGCGCCTGCAGGGCAAGTCCCCCAAGGAGATCGCCCGCGCGCTCAAGGTCTCGCCGTCGGTGGTGGCGCCGATCGTCCGGGCGATCGCCGCCGAGACCGCCGAGGTGGAGGGGCCGGGGGAGGCCGAGGTGGTCGGGTGCTGGATCAACGTGGGGTGGAGTGAAGGGCTCGGCCTCGATCCGGCGCGCGGCTGGGTGGACGAGGCGCCGAACTCTGGGGTGGGCGGCATGGTGTCCGTGCTCGTCGCCCGGCGGCACACGTGGGACCGGCTGTCCGTGTGCGGCTACCTGGCCGACGTCTACTGCCTGGGCGTCAAGAGCGTGATCGGTCCCGACGTGCTCGACGACCGTGACCTGGTGCGGTTCCGCGAGTACTTCTTCGGCGAGTACCCGGGCTGGCAGGAGGCGCCGATCGAGCTGGCCAGGCACCTGGTGTTCGGGTCGGTGGACTACGCGCGCAAGCTCGGGTTCGAGCCGCACGACCTGTTCGCGCTCGGCTCCGACCTGCTTGGCAAGTGGGAGGAGGAGTCGGCGGTCACGTTCGGCCGCGACGGGAAGCCGTTCTACGTGGAGGGGCCGGAGGACGACCCCGCCCGGGTGGTGCGGACGTTGCGGCGGACGCTGTCGGACGACGAGTTCGGGTACGTCACCGCAGGCCAGTGACCCGCAGGGTGAGGTTGAGCCGGCCGGAGGTCAGCCCGGTGGCGGGGTCGCCGGTGCCCGGGTAGACCTTCGGCACGCCGTGGTAGGCGAAGCGCGACGGCCCGCCGAACACGAACAGGTCGCCCGAGGCGAGGCGCACGTCGGTGTACGGCCGGCCGCGCGTCCCGGTGTTGCCGAAGCGGAACAGGCACGTGTCGCCGATGCTCAGCGACACCACGGGGGCGTCGGAACGCTCGTCCTTGTCCTGGTGCATGCCCATCTTGGCCTGGCCGTCATAGAAGTTGATCAGAGCGGTGTCGGGTTCGTACGGGACGTCACGCCCGTAGGCGTCGGCCAGGGCGCGCCGGCCCAGGTCGGCCAGCCAGCCGGGGAAGGCGGCCACCTGGCGGCCGTTCACGTCGTGCGCGACGCGCGTGTACGTGTACGGCCGCCAGTGCCAGCCCAGGCACACCGTCTGGACGGACATGACGCCGCCGCTCGGCAGCACCGTGTGCCGCATCGGCACCGGGCCGCGCGCCCATTCCCGGCATTCCTGGACGAGGTGGCGTTGCTCGTCGAGCGTCAGCCAGCCGGGCACGTGGACCGCGCCGGGCGCGATCTCCCTCATGGGTAGCGGGATCACGATCGCTGCTCCTGAGGTGACTCCTCGCGACTGTCCTGGAACGCCACGCGACTCTCCTGGAAGGTCGCGTGACTGTCCTGCCAGATCGCGCGACTCTCCTGGCAGGTCACGCTACTTTCCCGAAATATCACGTTACGTCCGATGCGCCACACCGTCCCGTCCCGGCCGGCGCCCCGCATCCCCTCCAGTGTCCCAGGCGGCGCGATGGCCACGGCCCCCGCCGTCCCCGCGAACCCGTACGTACGCCCGGGATCCCAGCCCGTGCTGCGCCGCAGCCGCTCGCTCATCCCGGCCCATCCGCGCGCCTCACCCGCCACCACCCACGCGTCCGGCTCGCCCGCCGTGAACCGCCTGGCCTGCCGCAACCAGGACGCCGCCACCTCCGGCCAGCCGACCACCGCCAGCACCGTCCCGTCCCACGCCCGCGCGAACGCTTCGGCGACGGGCGCGGCCTCCCGCCCGTGCCCGATCACGACGGTACGGGCCCGTTGCGCCCGGACGAGCGCGACCACTGTCTCCAGCTCGAAAGCCGTGACCCCCGTCATGCGAGGGCTCACTTCGCGTCGTGGAGGACGAGGCCGAGCGTGTGCCGCAGCCCCGAACGTACGGTGCTCACGCCGTGCCGCACCGGCGCGGCCGACCAGCCGCGCGACGACCGCACGGGCCGGTCGCGGGTCGTGAAGACCAGCCCGCGGCCCTGCGGCAGCAACGTGACCGTTCCCCGCGACTGCGCCCGCGGCCGCTGCTCCACCAGCAGGAACTCGCCCCCGGTGTAGTCCTCGCCAGGCCGGTCCAGCCCGATCACCACCTGCAGCGGGAACACCAGGTCCCCGTACAGGTCGCGGTGCAACGCGTTCCAGTCGTTCTCCCGGTAGCGGAGCAGGATCGGCGTCGGGCGGGTCTGGCCGGCGCGGTGGCACATGTCCAGCCACTCGCCGAAGTCGTCCGGCCAGGGGGCGGGCTGCCCGAGGCGGGCCGCCCAGTCCCTGGCGATCGGCAGCAGCCGGGGGTAGAACTCCGCGCGCAGCCGCCGCACCAGGGGCGGCAGCGGGTGGTCGAAGTAGCGGTACTGGCCGGCGCCGAAGCGGTAGCGCTCCATGTCGATGGTGGCGCGGAAGAACGCGGTCTCGTCGTACAGACCGGAGATCTCCGCGCACTCCTCCCGCGTGAGGAGGGGCGGCGTCAGCGCGCACCCGTAGGCGTCCAGCTCGGCCGCGAGCTTGTTCCAGTCGGCGTTCACAGCGTGCTCCAGAGCTGGGGCTGCAGGACGCCTTCGAGCGTGAGCAGCGCGCGCTTGCGCTCCAGGCCGGCCGCGTAACCCGTCAGGGCGCCGTCGGCGGCGACGACGCGGTGGCAGGGGAGCAGGACGAGCAGCGGGTTCGCGCCGACGGCCGCGCCGACCGCGCGGATCCGGTCGGCGGGCGCGCCGATGCGGGCGGCGAGCGCGCCGTAGCTGGTCGTCGTCCCGTACGGGAGCCCGGCCAGCTCCGTCCACACCCGTTCCTGGAACGCACTGCCGCGCGGCCGGAGCGGCAGGTCGAAGGCGGTGCGCTCGCCCGCGAAGTACTCGCCGAGCTGCCGCTCCGCCTCCACGAACTTGAGGTCGTCGCGCCGCAGGCCCGCCGTCTGCGGGGCAGCCGGGGCGAACGACAGGCGGGTCAGCGCCGTGCCGTCCCCCACGAGCAAGATCTCGCCCAGCGGGCTGTCGATCGTGGTGTAGATGTCCATACTTGTACGAACACCAGCGACCCCGCCCGAGGTCGGCGGTTTTCGGACGTCGTGGCACCCGTTCTCGTGCCGTCGTACGCTCACTTCGTCGTCGAGCAAGGAGTGAGAGAGCATGGCCGAGTCGCGCGAGCGTACCTTCACCGGCACGAGGGGCCGCAACACGGCCCGCGAATGGCCCCATGAGCAGCCCCGATACCTCGCGATCCTGGTCCACGGCTACGGCGAGCACATCGGCCGCTACGAGCACGTCGCCGACCGGCTCGTCCGGCACGGCGCCGCGGTGTACGGCCTCGACCACGTGGGACACGGCAAGTCCGAGGGCGACCGGGTGCTCGTCGAGGACTTCGAGGACGTCGTCACCGACGTGCACGCCGTCGAGGAGCACGCCAGGGCCGAGCACCCCGGCGTGCCCGTCGTGCTGATCGGCCACTCCATGGGCGGCATGATCGCCGCCCGCTACGCCCAGCGGTACGGGTCAGGGCTGAGCGCGCTCGTCCTGTCCGGGCCGGTGATCGGGGAGTGGGGGGCCGTGCCGGCGCTGCTGGCGTTCGAGGAGCCGCCGGACGTGCCGATCGACCCGAGCACGCTCTCCCGCGACCCCTCCGTGGGCGCCGCCTACGCCGCCGACCCGCTCGTGTGGCACGGGCCGTTCAAGCGGGCGACGCTGGAATCGTTCGCGGCGACGCTCGACACGATCGCCAAGGGCGGCACGTTCGGCGCGCTGCCCACCCTGTGGGTGCACGGGGACGACGACCAGCTCGTGCCGCTCGCCGGCAGCCGCGCCGGCATCGAGGCCGTCAAGGGGAGCGACCTGACGGAGCGGATCTATCCGGGGGCCCGGCACGAGGTGTTCAACGAGATCAACAAGGACGAGGTGCTGGACGACGTCACGTCCTTCATCGACCGCGCCCTGCCCGGTGCGTGACCCTCGGCTAATGGACGGGTAGCCAGACGTGGCCCGATCCTCGGTCGCGGGACAGCTCGACCTTCCAGCACCCCCGCTTCGGGAACACGAACCCCGTGCCCCACTCCTGCCCGGGCCGCCGCCAGGTCGAGCTCCCATGCTCCTCCGGGCCC
This sequence comes from Nonomuraea composti, assembly GCF_012034275.1. Lineage (NCBI taxonomy): Bacteria > Bacillati > Actinomycetota > Actinomycetes > Streptosporangiales > Streptosporangiaceae > Nonomuraea > Nonomuraea composti. Next base: position 255,000 of record NZ_JAATEP010000004.1, read on the forward strand.
CACACCGGCTTGGCGAGCGTCCCGTCCGGATGGACCGCCCGGACGCGCAGCGGGCCCTCCCCGGTCATCCGCCACACGATCTTGACCTCGTCGCCCACGCTGAGGGGGGTGGCCTTCACGAACAGCAACCCCCACAGCTCGGCGTCCCGCGCCGTCCCCCGCACCTCGGGGAAACCCTCCCCTTCCAACACCGGCGTGCCGTGACAGCCGGCGCCGGTAGCGGCCGGGCGCGGGCTCGCCTCCCCAGCCGGGCTCGGGCTGGCCTCCCCGGCCGGGGGCGGGCTGGCCTCTCCGCTCGGGCTCGGGCTGGCCTCTCCGCTCGGGCTCGCCTTGATGCTCGTACGCGAGCCCGCCCCCGCGCCCGAGGCACACCCACTGGCCGCCATCACCACGACAACCACCCCGGCACAAACCTTCATCAACCGCATCGAACCTCCTCGCCTTCACTACCGGGCAGGCGAGAGAAAGGTTCCGGCCCTACCGCCCCCCGAACACGGGCAGCGTGAGCGACGACGGATGCGTCCCGTCATGGAAGATCTCGAACCGCGTGGCCCGGGTGCGCACCGCCTCCGCCACCGGCTCGCCGGTCCCGTGGTTGCGGGCGAACCGCGGGAACGCGCCGCCCGCCACCTGCACCCGCAGCCGGTGCCCGCGCCGGAACCGGTACCCGGTCGGATGCAGTTCCACCTCCGCCTGCACCACGCCCTCGCTCCCGGCGGGCAGCCGCACGATGCCGTCGGTGACGTTGCGCGACACGCCGGACGCGTCCACGTCGCACAACCGTACGAACACGTCGGCGTGCCCCGTGTCGGTCCGCACGTACACGGTGGCCGAGACCGGGCCGATCAGGTCAAGGTCGCGGGGGAGCGGCCCGCCGGTGTAGACGAGCACGTCGGGGCGGGCCTCGATGGGGCGGTTGTCGCGCTGCTTGGCCTGCCGCATGTCCAGGAGCGGCCCGCCGACGGTGCGGGTGGGGTGCGCCGGATCGTAGGTGAACGTGTCGGGGGCGCTCTCGCCGGGCGCGCTCCAGCCAAGCCTGCCGTACGAGAGCAGGTGCAGCGGCGTCGGCACCGACTGCGGGGGCGGCCACTGCTCGAAGTCCAGCCAGCGGCCGGCCCGCTGCAGGTACAGCCGCACGGGTGAGCGCTGGAGCTGGGCGGTGTCGCCGAGCAGGTGCGCCGACAACCACGACACCTCCTCCGCCAGGAACGCCCGCAACGCCCCCAGGTCGTGCCCCCACGGCCCGATCAGGATCCTGCTGCGCCGCCCGGCCTCGCGCAGCGCGGCGTAGTCGCGGAGCTGCGCGGGCAGGAGCAGGTCCCACCAGCCGGTGACCATGCTGGTCGGCGTCGTCATCTTGACCGCCGCCGCGCTGTTGTCGACGTCCGTCCAGAACGGGTCGCCGGCGCCGGAGTGCGCGGCCGCCTCCCGCAGGAACGGCACCGGCTTCCCGATCGCGGCCACGTCCGACCTGCCGAGCGGGACGTGCGCCATCGCCCGCCGCAACCGCCGCTCCCCGCGCGGGCCGGGCAGCATCCCGCCCAGCCGCGCCTCCTCCTGCGTGCCGATGAGCGCCGCCCACGTCAGCAGGTTGTGCAGCGCGAACACGCCGCCCGGATAGAACGTCGTCCTGAACTCGCTGGCCGTCACCCCCAGGCACATGGCCTCCAGCGGCGGATCGAGGTAGGGCCCCACCGCCCACTGAGTGAACCCCAGGTAACTCGCCCCGGTCATCGCCAGCCGCCCGTCGCACCACGGCTGCTCCCGCAACCACGCCGCCGTGGCCAGGCCGTCCTCCTTCTCCTGGTGGAAGGCCGAGAACCGGCCTCCCGACCCGAACGTGCCCCGGGCGTTCTGCACCACGACCTGCATGCCGCGCCGCGCCAGCACCCGCGCCGTCCCCTTGGCGTCGAGCTTGTGCTTGCCGTACGGCGTGCGCACCAGCACCACCGGCAACGGCTCCGACCCGCGCGGCCGGTAACGGTCGGCCCGCAACACGACCCCGTCCGGCATCGGAACGCGCAGGTCATGGACCACTTCGATGTCCCGAACGGTGGCTTCGGGCAGGCCGAGAAGTCGATCGATCAGTCTGCTGAGCATCCCCATGGCAGATCCTTTCGCTCCGCCCCAGAGTACGGCCCGCCCTCCGGCACGAAGAGGATCGTCCCCGCCCCGTTCGCCGGCGGACGCGATGACTTTTCCCCCACCCCCGGGTCTGCACTTGTGAGGAGGCGACATGAGCGACCAGAAACGGGCACTGACGGCAGGCGTGGCGCTGCTGGAACGGGCGATCGACTACGCGCTCGGCAGCCTGCGCATCGTGACCCCGCCGGCCCTGTGCCGCCCCACCCCCTGCACGGGCTGGAACCTCCAGCAACTCCTCGCCCACCTGGGCGACTCCCTCCAAACCCTGGACGAGGCCGCCACCGGCCACATCCTCCTCGCCCACGGCACTGCCCCTCCGACGGCACACCAGGCGACCACCCCGGCCACCCCACCCGCCGTACCCGGAACAACGGCCACGCCCGCGGTGCCATGCCCCCGTGCACCAGGCACCCCCACGGCCGGCTCACGGACCGCAGGCACCGCTGGTGGGCTCGGCTCACGAACGACGGGCATCCCCGCGCCTGGCACGCAGCCGGGGCGGGCGGCAGGCATTCCTGCGCCTGGTTCACAGCCCCAGCCGCCGGTACAGGCGTCGGGCACGCTCGCGCCTGGTTCACCGCCCGCGCCGCCGGTGCAGGCGTCGGGCACCCCCGCGCCCGGCTCACCGCCCGCGTCACCGGTGCAGGCGGCAGACAACACCCTCGGACCCGCGTCACAGCCCGCACCCATGGAGACGGTAGGCGCCGTAGCGTCCGGACCTTGCCCGGAACCAGCGCTCCAAGCCCCCAACCCCGCCCTCCTCCTCAGGGACAGCGCCACAGAAGTGCTCGGCAGATGGGCCGCCCTGATCACCGCCGACCTCGTCACCGTCCACGACCGCCACCTCACCAGCCCGATGGTGGCCGCGGCAGGCGCCGTCGAGATCACCGTGCACGCCTGGGACGTGGCCAGGGCCTGCGGCGAGCCCCGCCCGATCCCGCCACACCTCGCGGAGGATCTGCTCGACCTGGCCCACCTGTTCGTCACGAACGCCGACCGTCCCGCCCGCTTCGCCCGCCCGGTGACCCTGCCCATGTACGCACCCACCCAGGACCACCTCCTCGCCCACCTCGGCCGCCACCCCAACTGGCCAGACCACGACTGATCGCGGTGGACCTGCCCGCGAGAGGACTGGCACTGGCCGGGAGAGGACTGAACGCCCGCCCGCCCTCACATCCACCGCCGCCACGCCGTACGATCACCATGTACGGAAAGTCAGACCACATATCGCGGCACCACTCTTGGCGGAATCCGCGACGTCCTGTCCGATACGGTGAGAAGATCGGTTATGGCCGACCCGGCACGGCGGGGCGACCACCAAGACCACACCGTCCAGGGCGACGGGAACCTTGCGGCCCGATCCGCGAGGCGGCGCACGACATCGCCGCGGACCGGCCGACCAACGTGGTGGCGACGACCGTTCTTCGTGCGGCCGTCGCCACCACCACGCCGCCCGCCCCACCTGACGCCTGGTGTTGGCTCGCCTGACCCGCTTGGCTCCCATGGCTCCCTCGGGCTTACCCGGCCCGCGCGTCACTCGCCTGCCCCGATTCCACTGCACGAGCGGTTCTGAGCGTCCTCAGGCCAAGTACCTCCCGTTCGGAGCAGGCTCAGAGCAGTGTGTCGTCCTCCTGGGGTATTTCCAGGGTCTGCTGCGTATCTTGGGGCGGGGTGGCGTCGTCTCCGCGGAGGGTGCTCAGGACCTGCTCCCCGTACTTGGCCAGTTTGTTCTCCCCGACGCCGTTCACCTTGCTCAGCTCCGCCAGCGACGTGGGGGCCAGGGTGGCGATCTCGCGGAGGGTGGCGTCGTGGAAGATGACGTAGGCGGGCACCCCCTGCTCCTTGGCGGTGGCGGCGCGCCAGGCGCGCAGGCGTTCGAAGAGGGCGGCGGCCTCGGCGGGGAGCTCCACGGCGGCCTGGGCGGGCTTGGTGCCGGAGGAGGTCTTGGCTCGGGCGGGGCGGTGGGTGTCGCGGCGCAGGCGCACCTCGCGCTGGCCGCGCAGCACCGCCGCGCTGTCGTCGGTGAGCACCAGCGCGCCGTAGTCGGACTCCACCGCGAGCAGGCCCTGGGCCAGGAGCTGGCGGACCACGCCGTGCCATTCCGCGTTGCCCAGGTCGGTGCCGACCCCGAACACCGACAAGGTGTCGTGCCCGTGCTGCAGCACCTTGGCGGTCTTCTTGCCGAGCAGGATGTCGACCACCTGCCCGACGCCGAACTTCTGCCGCCGCTCCCTGAGCAGCCGCAGCACCGTGGACAGCACCTTTTGTGCCGGGATCGTGCCGTCCCACGACTCGGGAGGGGTCTGGCAGGTGTCGCAGTTTCCGCACGGCTGCGACCCCTTCTGCCCGAAGTAGTCGAGCAGCATCATGCGGCGGCAGCCGACGGTCTCGCAGAGCGCGAGCATCGCGTCGAGGTGCTGCACCTGGCGGCGGCGGTGGGCGTCGTCGCCCTCCATCGCCATGCGGCGGTGCTGGACGACGTCCTGCAGCCCGTAGGCCATCCACGCGGTCGCGGGCAGCCCGTCGCGCCCCGCCCGCCCGGTCTCCTGGTAGTAGCCCTCGACGGACTTGGGCAGGTCGAGGTGGGCCACGAAGCGGACGTCGGGCTTGTCGATGCCCATGCCGAACGCGATCGTGGCCACCACGATCAGGCCGTCCTCGCGCAGGAAGCGGGCCTGGTGGTGGGCGCGGGTGCGGGCGTCGAGCCCCGCGTGGTACGGCACCGCCGCGATGCCGTGCTCCACCAGGAACTCGGCGATCTTCTCCACCGAGGAGCGCGACAGGCAGTAGACGATGCCGGAGTCGCCGGGATGCTCGGTGCGCAGGAAGTCGAGCAGTTGCCGCTTGGGCTCGCTCTTGGGCGTGATGCGGTAGTGGATGTTGGGCCGGTCGAAGCCGGCCACGAAATGGCGGGCCTGGTCGAGGCCCAGCCGGGAGGAGATCTCGGCGTGCGTGGCCGGCGTGGCGGTGGCGGTCAGCGCGATGCGCGGCACCTCGGGCCACAGCTCGCGCAGCTTCGACAGCTCCAGGTAGTCGGGACGGAAGTCGTGGCCCCACTGGGCGACGCAGTGCGCCTCGTCGATGGCGAACACCGCGATGTCGCCCTTGCCCAGCAGCCGCAGCGTCGCGTCGACGCGCAGGCGTTCGGGGGCGAGGTAGAGCAGGTCGAGCTCGCCGGCCAGGAACTCCGACTCGACGAGCTGCCGCTCGTCGAAGCCCTGCGTCGAGTTGAGGAACCCCGCACGCACGCCGAGCGCCCGCAAAGCGTCGACCTGATCCTGCATCAGCGCGATCAGGGGGGAGATGACCACCCCCACGCCTTTTCGCACCAGGGCGGGGATCTGGTAGCAGAGCGACTTGCCGCCGCCGGTGGGCATCAGGACGAGGGCGTCGCCGCCGGCCACGACGTGGTCGATGATCTCCTGCTGGCCCGACCGGAACGAGTCGTAGCCGAACACGCGGTGCAGGACCTCGGTGGGGGTATCCATGCGGCTACCTTACGTGTTCGGGGATGAGCGGACCGTCAGTTCCGCCGATGGCGGAGCGGAGCAGCGCCGGGGGTTCCTGCATGCACACCTTGGCGATGCTAGCCGCCCCGACCGACAACCCGGCACCGCGCGAAGACCGCCTCGAAGGCCGCTCCCCGGCACGGCGCGAAGACCGCCGCGAAGGCCGCTCTCCGGTGCCCGCGCGAAGGCCCGCTACCCGGCACCGTGAGCAAGTGCCCGGCGGCGGGCGCGAGCCGTTACCCGGCCGCGTTCGCCGGACGTACCCGGGCATAGAGCACCAGCGACACCGCCCCCAGCACGCAAGCCGCCGCCACCACCCCCATGACCGCCGGATACCCGGCGACCTGCGCCACCCCGGCCGCCGCCAAGGGCGCGACGGCCTTGGCCACGGTGATGGGCAGGGCGAGCGCCCCGCTCAGCGACGCGTACGCGGCCGTGCCGTACCGGTCGGCGAGCAGGGCGGGACGGGCGATGGTGCCGACCCCGAACCCCAGCCCGAACAGCACCACCGCCACCACCGCCCCGAAGGCGTCCCGCCCGATCAGCGGCAGCAGGACGGCGGCGAGGCCCTGCAGCCCGAAGATGGCCGCCGCGATCAGCGCCACGGGCCAGCGGGCCTGCAGCCCGGTGGTGACCAGCCGCCCGGTCACGGACAGCACCCCGAGCAGCCCGGCCACGCCGGCGGCGAAGACGGGGGCGTGGCCGAGGGCGATCAGGTACGTGACGAGCAGCACCCCCATGACGGCCACGGCGCCCGTCTGGGTGAGGAAGGCCGCCGCCAGGAGCCAGAACGGCCGCTCGCGCAGTGCCGCGCCGACGATCTCGCCCCGGTCGACGTGGGCGGGCGCGGCCCGGCCGCGGACGGCGAGCCCGTGCAGGGGGACGGCCGTCAGCGCGTACCCGACGGCCAGGACGACCAGCGCCCGCCGCCACCCGTACAGCTCGACGAGGAGCCCGGTGAGCGGCAGGAAGATGCTGGAGGCGAACCCGGCGACGACGGTGACGGCGAGCAGCGCCCGCGCCCGCCGGGCCGCGTCGAACCAGGCCACGATCACCGCGAACGCCGCCTCGTACAGCACCATGGCCGACGCCACGCCGAGCACCCCGCACACGAGGTAGAGCTGCACCACGGAGCGCACCTGCGACCAGGCGAGCACCGCCAGGGCGCCGAGCACGGAGCCGAGGGTCATCAGGCCGCGCCCGCCGTGCCGGTCGAGCCAGCGCCCGATGAGCGGGGCGACGAGCCCGGACACGAGGACGGACAGCGTGATCGCCCCGGTGAGCTGCGCGACGCCGGCGTGGAGTTCGCGCGACATGGGCGGGATGAACACGGAGAAGGCGTAATAGAGAATGCCGTATCCGGCGGTCTGCGTGATCGCGAGTGCGCCGATCATTCGCGCCGGCGCCTTCGGTCCTGCGGTGGCGATCACGCCTTCATTTGTTCCCGTTCACTTGCTGTAAATACGGTGATAAAGGTCACTTCGCCGCCGAATAATCACCGCCCTTTCCCGCCTTCCCGGCATAACTTCGGATCATGACTCTTTCGTACGTGGTGACCGGCGGCGGGCGCGGCATCGGCAGGGCAGTGGTGGAGCGGCTCCTCGGCGAACGGGACGTCGTGGTGGTCGTCGAGCGCGACAAGGAGGCGCTGGAGTGGGCGGGCCCGAGGGTGGTCCCGGTGATCGGGGACGCGGCGGACGAGGAGGTCGCCGCCTGGGCCGCCGACCTCGCCCAGGAGTCGGGCACCCTGGCCGGCTGGGTCAACAACGCCGCCGTGTTCCGGGACGCCTCCGTGCACTCGTCGCCGATCTCGGAGGTCAGGGCGCTGATCGCGGCCAACCTCGACCTGGCCGTGGTCGGCTGCGCCACCGCCGTACGCCACTTCCTGGAGGCCGGCACCCCGGGCGCCATCGTGAACGTCACCTCGCACCAGGCCACCAGAGCCGTCCCCGGCAGCCTCCCCTACTCCACCGCGAAGGCCGCGACGGAGGGCCTGACCAGGGCGCTGGCGGTGGAGTACGGCCGGCACGGCATCCGCGTGAACGCCGTCGCCCCCGGCTCGGTGGCCACGGAGCGGTACGAGCGGCAGCGCACGCCGGAAATGGCGGCGGAGCTGGCGCGGTTGCACCCGCTGGGCCGCGTCGCCACCCCGGCGGAGGTGGCCTCGGTGGTGGCGCACCTGCTCTCCCCGGACGCCGCGTTCGTCAACGGCGCCACCATCCCGGTCGACGGCGGCCGCACGGTGCTGGGACTGGATCCGGAAGCCCGGGAATGAAAACCGTTCCCACATGGTTGCAGGGGCCATGAAGAAGAACCTGCACCCCGCCTACCGCCCCATCGTCTTCCGCGACCCGAGCGTCGGCTTCGCCTTCCTCACCCGCTCGACCCTGACCAGCGACAGGACGATCGAGTGGGAGGACGGCAGGACGTACCCGGTCGTCGACGTGGACGTCTCCTCGGCGAGCCACCCGTTCTACACCGGGCGTGGCCGCATCCTCGACACCGCCGGCCGCGTCGAGCGGTTCAAGCAGAGGTACGGGAAGATGTGACGCATGCTCGACTCGCCGCTGTCCGCCCGGCTCGGGCGTTCCCGCCGGATCCTCGTGGCCGGGGCGGGCGGAGGCTTCGACGTGTACGCCGGGTTGCCCCTCGCCCTCTCCTTATGGGGAGCGGGCAAGGAGGTGCACCTGGCGAACCTGTCGTTCAGCCACCTCGACGCCCTCGGCCTCGACGGGCTGGCCCGGCGCTCGCTCTACCTGGACCGGCTGCGCGACACCGTCCTCATGCGCCAGGTCGTCTCCGAGATCGAGGCGTTCCGCGACGAGGTGACGCCCCGGCCACCGAAGGTCTTTCCGCACTAGAAGGCACTAGAGGCCCATGGTGTCGGCCAGGGAGTCGATCTCGGCCGTCAGTAACGCGGGGCCCGTCCCGGTGAAGGGGCCGCGTAACTCGACGCTCAGCACCCCCTGCAACCGCGCCCACACCAGCACGGCGCCAGTCAGTGCCGCCGCCCGGTCGCCGGCGGGTGCGTGCGCCCACTCCGGGGGCTCCAGGCCCGGCACCGCGCGGCCCTGCCCCAGCACCGGCAGGAACGGGCCGAGCACCTCCTCGACGCCCGCCCGGCGCGGAGCCGCGGCCACGAGCTGGAACAGCCCCCGGTTGGCCATCGCCCAGTCGTAGAAGGCCCTGGCCAGTGCGTGCAGCCGGGCGCGGGGGCCGCCGGTGGCGGGGGAGCCGGCGCGTACGGCCGCCGCCAGCTCGGCCAGCCCGTCGTCGACCAGCTCGGCGAGCAGCCGATCGCGGCCGGCGAAGTACTTGTAGAGCGCGGGCCCGGTCATGCCCAGGCGCCTGGCCACCGCCGTCAGGCTCAGGGGCTCGCCCTCGCCGATCTGGGCGAGCGCGGCCTGCTTGATCTCCCTTCTCACCTGCTCCCGGTAACGCTGTCGCGGTGTCGACATGCCCTCATTATCCAGAGTTCCGGTCCCGGCACGCGGAGTGATCACCGTCAAGCGCCGGTCAACGGCCGGGCATGCGGGGTCTACCGGTGGGTAAGAACAGGTCACCGGCGTGAGAGCAGTGGTGGTGCGATGAGTCTCTCCGGAAGGGAACGCCGTATTCTCGCCGAGATCGAGCGCGCCTTGGAGCGGGACGACCCCGAGCTGGCCAAGCGCGTCGCGGCCATCAACCGGATCGAGGCGGGCGGCGACCTGCCCCCGCAGCCGTACGGCGACCGGCTGCGCATGTGGGCGTTGGCGCATGTCTGGGTGCTGTTCTGGGTGGCCGCCCTGGTGATCGTGTTACTGCTCCTGGCCGTGCTGACCACCTGACGAGCCCGAGCGGCGGCGGTTTCGCAGTACCACCAGGTCGATGGCGGCGATCACGGCCACGGCGGCGGCGATGGCGGCCTCCCAGCGCCACACCTCCTGCCCCGTGCGCATGGCCTGCACGGCGAAGAACACCGCCGCCACGACCCCCAGCACGAGCGCGGCGAGCGACAGGGCCCGCCGCGCCCGCAGCGGGCTGCGGGCCGTCACCGGTTCGGTGCCCGCGCGGTTACGCAGCCACATGGCCTCCTCCTCAGGACGTTCAGGCGAGACACCTCAGTGCCGAGGCGATGCGCGGGTCGAGGCCGTGCGAGGCGGGCAGCCGGCCCACCGTGGCCTCGACGAACTCGGGGTAGGACAGCGTGGCGGTGAGCCCGTCGACGGCGGCGAAGATCTGCTCGGCCGTCTGCTCGACCTGCACCTTGGCGTTCTGCTCGGCCAGCACGAACCGGCCGACCGCCACCCGCCACAGCGTCCGGCCGTCACTCTCGTCCTCGCCGACGGGCGCGCCCACGTCGTCGGCGTGGGTGGCGTACTCGGAGTCGTAGTGGAAGGTCTGGTGCCCGGCGGGGTACGGCCCGGCCATGGTGTCGAGCACGGCGTCGCGGCCCAGCGCGCGCATGCGCTCGCGCGTCTCGGCGTTCTTCGTGCGCCACTCGGCCAGGACGTCGGCGACGGGCAGGCCCGCGCGCTCGCGCACGCACCACTCGTTGAACTCGTTGTAGCCGCCGATGCCCTCCTCTGCCAGCCGGCTCATGAGGTCGGGCACGGTGCCGTCGAGGCAGGCGTGGTTGTACAGCTCCTCGCCCGCCAGGTGCGCCAGCACGTCGCGGACCGACCAGCCGTCGCAGCGGGACGGCCGCTGCCAGCCGGCGTCGTCGAGGCTGGAGAAGAACCGGTCGAGCCGGGCGGCCTCGGCGTCGAAGATGTCGAACGGGTTGAAGTCTTTGAGCAGCTCGTCGGCCATACCCCGACGCTACCCCTCACGTCCGGACTTTATCGCCGATGGCGGACCTGACGCGGTCATGCTCGCCGGCGCAGGACGGGGCCCGCTCGGGCGGCACCCACCCGCCCTTGACGATCTTGCTGTACGTGCCGGGGTCGGAGCCGTAGAGCAGGCAGGCGAACGTGGCCGACTGGTCCATGCCCGACAGGTGGTCGATGCCCGCGTGCCCGGCCAGCAGGTGCCGGGCCTCGGCGGCGGCCACCACGCGCTTGGGCGTGTCGGCCACGAGCGTCAGCGCGGCGAACTCGTCGGCCCGCGCCTCGCCGTCCGTCATGCCGTTGAGCGTGGTGAGCGCGTGGCCGAGCTGGTGGTGGAAGAGCACGGACAGGGCGCCGCGCACGCGCGCCTCGGCGGCCTTCTCGCCGGTCTCCTCGGTCTGGGAGATGCCCTTGATCGTGCGTTGCACCTGGTCCACGAGCGAGTAGCAGATGGTGATCTCGCGCTTGTCGTGGTCCCACGTGGCCTTCGGCGCCTCGCAGTCGCGGGCGACGACCTTGACCGGCTCGGGCAGCCGGACGTCCGTCTCCAGCGCGCCCGTGTCCTTCAGCAGCCGCTCGGCCTGCTCGGCGCGCGGCGATGCGGGAGGTTCGTAGCGGACGGACGGCTCGGGGGACGGGGCCGCTCCCAGCGTGCTCGTCATGCTCAGGACGAGGGCGAGGACGGGATGCGGCATGCGGGTGCTCCTTCGGGGGTTCGATCAACGCGTGGGACTTCCCATGCTTCCCACGCGTGATCGCTAAACCTGCCGGAGGAGAAAAGCTGGAGGCCCAGCCCCGGGCGGGACTGGGCCTCAGCGGGAGTGACTATCGGCGCCAGGAGTAGACGCGCACGTAGTCCGTGCGGCTCGTCGAGCCGTTGAGCTCGTCGTCACCGGCGTACACGGCACGGAAGGTGCCGCTCTTGTACGCCCTGGTCTTGGCGTAGAACTTGCCGCCGCGACCGGTCCAGTCGGAGGCCACCCACTTCCAGCCGCTGCCGTAGCTGGCCTTGTAGTAGATGTTCACCTTCTCGCCGCGGACGCCTTCCCAGCCGTCGTCGTCGGCCAGGAGACGGCCTTCGAAGTAGATCGACTTGCCCTTGCGGACCTTGTACGGGTCGGCGCTGAAGCGGGAGATCCGGGTGTCGAGCTTGCCCTGCTCGATCTCGACCGTGAAGAACGCGTCGTCCTTCGCGATCTCCTTGCCGGCCTTGTCGAAGGCCACGGCGGTGGCCTTCCACTTGCCCTCGTAGTCGTTCTCGTTGAACCCGATGGCCCAGCGCCAGCCCTCGAGGTCCTTGACGTCCTTCGTGTGCATCGTGCGGAAGTTGTTCTCCGCGGGCGAGACGCTGAGCTCGACCTTCTCGACGTCCGAGCTGGCGCCGACGTCGAAGTAGGCGGTCGTCTCGGAGCCCTTCTTCACCACGACGGGGTTGGGGCTGATGTCACGGATCTTGAGCTGGGTGTCGTGCCGCGTGGTCGTGGCCGAGGCGGCTCCCGCGCCCGACACCAGCAGGGCACCGCCGATAGTGGCGGAAAGGATACCTACTGCGATCTTCTTCATGAGGGTGCTGATTCCTCTCCCCGTATTGACTTCGGAGCCGGCTTCGGGGTGGCCGGACTCCCTCTACTACTTTGAGGCACGATCATGGGGAAAGGTTGGCTAAAGTTACAGAAAATATTTGATCACGGCTTTAACCAGCACTTATGCGGAAAAATCGGTTTTGGGGGATCTTAACCGGCTACAGTCTGCCGCATGACCGACGTCTACACGCTCGGCGAGCCGGTGGGGGTGGTCTCCAGCGGCCGGGTCCGCCACGAGAGCGAGGCCAGGCTGGACGTGTGCGGGCCCGAGTTCACGCTGGCCATCGCCCTGGCCCGGCTCGGGCACCGGTGCGCGTACCTGGGCAAGGTGGCCGGCGACGAGCTCGGCGCCCGGGCGCTGACCGTCCTGCGGGGCGAGGGCGTGGACGTCGAGGACGTGCGCGTGACCGAGGGCGCCCGCACGGGGCTGCTCCTGCGCGAGTCGCGCGTCGGCCGCGAGCCCGCCGTGACCCACTACCGCACCGGCTCCGCCGGCGCGCTGCTCGCGCCCGGCAACGTCCCCATCGACCGCATCGCAGCCGCGCGCATGCTGCACGTGACCGGTCTCACCGCCGCCCTGAGCAGGGACGCGCAGGACGCCGTGCGCGCCGCCGTCTCCGCCGCCAGGACCGCCGAGGTGCCGATCTCCTTCTCCGTCGAGTACGTACCGGAGCTGTGGCCCTCCGTGCGCGAGGCCGAGGAGGTGCTGAGCGAGCTGGCCTGCCAGGCGCACCTGCTCTTCCTCCGCCAGGACGAGCTCGACCTGGTCAAGCCCGCCCTCACCCCCGAGCGGGAGGTCGTGGTGGACCGCGGCGCGAAGGGCGCCAGCGTGCGGGCCGACCGCATGCGCTACGACGTCCAGGGCTGGCAGGTGCCCGTGGTGGACACCGCGGGAGCGGGCGAGGCGTTCGCCGCCGGCTACATCAGCGCCGCGCTCGACGGCCTCACCCCCCAGGAACGCCTGCACCGCGGGGCGCTGCTGAGCGCCGCCGCGGTGTCCGGCGTGAGCGACTGGCAGGGGCTGCCCACCAGGGCCGAGCTCTAGTTGATCGTCAGGGTGAACGTCGAGGTCGTGTTCTTGATGTTCTGGTAGTTGTCGCTGAAGCGCAGGTTGGTGAACGTGGCCGAGCCGATCGCCGGGCCCTGGCCGGGCTCGGGCAGCTCGTTCACCCAGATGCCGAACCCCGACTTGGCGTCGAAGGCGTCACCGCTGCGCTGCGCCCCGCTGATCGACACGTTCGTGAAGGCCGTGTCCTTGATCGGGTTCAGCGGCGTGCTCGGGCTCGAGTAGCCGGTCTGGAACATGATCCCGCTGTACGTCGGGTCCACGATGTCCAGGTTGCTGACCCGGATGCCCTGGAACACCTTCGAGGAGGAGAACAGCCACATCGCCGGGAACGTCTGCTGCCCCCAGAAGTGCCCGCCCGCCCGCACCAGCGAGATGTTGTCGAACGTCGTGGGCGGGCTGGCGCCGAAGCCCAGCATCGGGATGCCGAAGTCCAGCGAGCTGATCGTCACGCCCGAGTAGACCAGCGTGTCGGCGATGTAGATGTTCCTGAACGTGTTGTCGTAGCCGCCGTACACCGCCAGGCCCGCGGCCCGCCAGGTCAGCAGCGACGTCAGGTTCTCGAAGACGTTGCCGGTCTGCTCGCCCGCGTTGTTGTCGATGGCCGAGAACAACGCGAAGCTGTCGTCGCCCGTGGACCGGGTCTCCACGTTGGTGACGTGGTTGCCGGTGCTGCCGTTCGTCATGTTCAGGCCGTCGGCGAACGTGTTGCGGATCCGGGAGTTCCTGATCGTCAGGTTGTCCGTGTTCGACCCCCACAACATGCAGATCTGGTGCTCGATCCACACGTTGTCGATCGTCATGTTCGCCACGTTGTTGAAGTCGAACACCTTGCCGGGGCCGTCGATGCGCTCCACGTAGTTGCCGAAGTAGGCGAACCCGGAGAACACCGACCCGTTCGCCGAAGCCTCCGCGCGGAAGCCGATGTCGGTGCCCGACTGGCCGGCCGGCGCGTAGAACCTGGTGAACCAGGGGCCCGCCCCGACGACCTTGACCGCCTTGCCGTACACCTGGAACTTGCCGTTCGTCTGGTAGTCGCCCGGCGGCAGGTAGACGCCGCTCAGGTTGGCGTCCATGCGGGCCTTGTCGAGCGCGTTCTGCACGTCCTGGTGCCCGAATCCGGCCGGTACGGCGTACTTCGCGGGGTCCGGGTTCGGGATCTGGGTGGCCAGCTCGAAGTCCACGAAATCGATCGCGTAGTTCAGCGAGTTGGCCGCGTCCTTCTGCAGCCTGATCTTGCTGCCCTTGGGGACGGTGGTGCCGAGCAGCAGGTTCGCCTCGTCGTAGATGTGCCGGGGCGGGCCGGAGGACGGGTTGTTGTTCGGGCTCGCCTCCGCGCCGTACAACCAGGCGTAGCGGGAGGTCAGGTTGATCGCCTTGAGGAAGGAGCCGTTCACGTAGACGTTCAGCGTCGAGCTCTGGCCGCCGCCGCCCGGCGCGTCCGGCATCGAGAAACGGGTGACCAGGGTGTTCGTGTCCGCCCTCGTGGTGAACTCGACGTACGCGCCGGTCTGGTTGAGCGTGACCGCGCGCCGGCCCGACGCCTCGCCGGCGATCGTGCCGATCTCCCTGCTCGGGCCGACCCGCGCCGCGCCGCCGCCGATCGCGGCGTCCTCGGCCTCATAGGTGTCGTACGGCATGTTCGCGCCCCGGCCGACGAACAGCGGCAGCGTGCTCGTGTTGTTGGCCCGCTTGACCGGCAGCTCGTTGGCGTCGTCGGCGAGCACGGTCTTCACCGTGTACCTGCCGTTGGCCGCCGTCCACGTGCCCAGCGTCACCGGGCTCGTGGTGGCACCGGCGGCGATCGCGCCACTGGTCGAGCCGGTCAGCGTCCTGACGACGTTGCCCGAGCCGTCGGTGACGGTGAGCGTGATGCCGTGCGCGCCGGTGCCGGACGCGATCGTGCCCTGGTTCCTGATCGCCACCGAGAACGTGACCGTGCTGCCCGCGGCCGGGTTGCCCGGCGTCCAGGCGACGGGCGCGGCGATCAGGTCGGCCGTGTCGACCGGCTTGACCGTCAGGGTGCCCGTGGTGGCGTTGTTGGCCTCGTTCTGCTCGATGACCTTGTTGTCCTCGTCCACCTTGGCGGAGAGCTGGTACGTCCCCGCCTCCCTTGCCCCGATGTTCGCGGACACGGTGGTGGAGGCTCCGGCGGCCAGCGCGCCCACGTCGGCGCTGCCCACCTTGGCGGTGCCCGCGTAGAAGTTCACCGAGGTCGCGGCCGAGGCGGCGGTGCCCGCGTTCTTCACCGTGGCCGACAGCGTCACCGCGTCGGTCTCCACCGGAGCGGCGGGGGAGGAGGACAGGCCCGACACGGTCAGGTCGGGATTGGGAGCCGGGGTGCCGAAGATCTGGAACTCGGCGACCTGGCCGCTGGGGGCGCCGGAGTTCGCGGTGAACTGCAGCCGCACGTCGGCGGCCTTGCCCGAGACCGGGATCGTCACCGTGTTGCCGGTGGCCGGGTCGAAGGTGTAGGTGGCCTGGGCGGCCAGGGTGGTGAAGGAGCTCGCGGACTGCTCCCGCCCGAGCACCTGCAACGTCTGGGTGCGGCGGCCCCAGACCGGGTCCGGGTTCAGCTTGAGGGTGACGGCCGTCAGGTCGGCGTTCGCGCCGAGCTGCGCGGTCAGCGTGGCCGGGTAGGCGCCGCCCTCCCAGTAGGTCTGGAGGTTGTCGTCGTTGGCGTTCGCGGCGGCGTAGGTGTGGGTGTGGCCCGACTCGGTCATGGTCTTGCCGAGAGCCAGGTTCGGGCCGTCGGGGCCGGGGCCCGGGTTGTCCTGGGTGCTGCCCCACACCTCCAGCTCCGAGAGCTGCCCGGCCGGCCAGCCGGAGTTGGCGGTGATGTGCACGCGGACGTAGCGGGCCGTGGTGTCGGCGGGCAGCGTGACGGTGGCCGCCGGGCTGATCGTGTAGGTGGCCGAGGCGGCCAGGGTGGTGAAGCTGGAGCCGTTCGTGCTGCCCTGGACGGTCAGCGTCTCGGTGCGGCTCGGCCAGCCGTTCGGCAGCTTGAGCACCACCTTGCTCAGGCTCGCGGCGGCGCCGAGATCGACCTGCGCCCACTGCGGGAAGGCGTTGTTGGCCGACTCCCAGTAGGTGGCCTGGTTGCCGTCGGTGAGGTTGGCCGGGCGGTAGACGTCGGTGAAGCTGCTCGCCGTGGCGGTCTTGCCGGCGGCGAGGTTGACGTCGGCCGCGGCCTGCGCGGCTGCGGCCGGTACGGCGAGGGATCCGATGAGTAACGTAAGGGCGGCTAACAGTGCTCGCATGGGGGTGGCCCTTCGGGTAAGGCGGATGGCCGAACCATAAGATGTCGAACAGATGGCCGCAATATTTCGACGACATTTCGCAAGCAATCGACTGACTCTGCGGGCCCGCTTCCGCCTCCTCCTGCTGGTCAGGCCCCGATAAACCGCACGAACCCCGCTGTGGACGCGGTGCAAGCCGCGACGTTCGATCCACGTAAGCCGTTGCAAGCGCTTGCGTGGAAGGCCGTATAGTTTGCGCATGACGCGACGACTCGCAGAGGTGGCCAAGAAGGTCGGAGTGAGCGAGGCGACCGTGAGCCGCGTGCTCAACGGCAAGCCAGGGGTGTCCGACGCGACCCGCGAGGCCGTGCTCACGGCACTCGACGTCCTCGGCTACGAACGCCCCACCCAGCTCCGCGGCGACCGCGCCAGGCTGGTCGGCCTCGTACTCCCCGAACTACAGAACCCGATCTTCCCCGCGTTCGCGGAAGTGGTCGGCGGCGCCCTCGCCCAGCAGGGCTTCACCTCCGTGCTGTGCACCCGCACCGTCGGCGGCGTCTCCGAAGCCGACTACGTCGACCTCTTGCTCCAGCAGCAGGTCAGCGGCGTCGTCTTCGCCGGCGGCCTCTACGCCCAGGCCGACGCCTCCCACGGCCACTACGAGCTGCTGCACGAGCGCAAACTCCCCACCGTGCTCGTCAACGCCGCCGTCCAGCACCTCGACTTCCCCCAGGTGTCGTGCGACGACGTGGTCGCCGCCGAAATGGCCATCGCCCACCTGCGCGCCCTCGGCCACGAACGCATCGGCATGGTCCTCGGCCCCAAGGACCACATGCCGTCCCGCCGCAAACTCGAGACCTTCCAGGCGTCCGGCGGCGACGTCGAGCTCGTCGAGCACACCATGTTCTCCCTCGAAGGCGGCCACGCCGCCGCCGCCCGCCTCGTCAAACGCGGCGTCACCGGCGTCATCTGCGCCAGCGACCTGCTCGCCCTCGGCACCGTCCGCGCCGCCCGCCGCGCCGGCCTCGCCGTCCCCACCGACCTGTCCGTCATCGGCTTCGACGACTCCGCCCTCATGAACTGCACCGAACCTCCCCTGACCACCGTCCGTCAGCCCATCGACGCGATGGGCCGCGCCGCCGTGGACCTGCTGGTCGCCCAGATCGACAAGGCCGTGGTCCCGGCGGACGAACTCCTCTTCGAACCGGAACTCGTCGTCCGCGCCTCCACCACCCGCGCCCGCCCCTGACCCACCGCCCGCCCTTGCCCGGTTCGCGGGACGGTGGGGTGGGGGCGGCTCAAGGGGTGCGGCGCCGCACGTGGTGGGGGTGGTCCGGCGGTGGTGCGGTGGTGTCGCGCGGCACGAAACGCGAGGCCGCCGGCGCGGGTGGTGCCTAGGCGCGGTGCTGCCGGTGTGTCGCAGGAGTGTGGCGCACGGCCACACGCTCGCGCCTTGCCCGCGCCGGTGCGGCGGTGGAGCCATGCGGCGTGGCGCGTGCGTGGCCGACGACGGCAAGCGGCGCCATGCCCTTGCCTGGGCCGGGTCGAGGCAGGACGGGGTGGGCCCGAGGTGGGGCGGGGGTCGGAGGCAGGGTCCGGCCCGGGTGGTGGGCGGCGTAACGCAGTCGTTATCTTGCAATGTGAAGTCGAAATATTGCGCACATCCGTCACGGATCCTATGGTGTGGGCACCTCGCATCAGAAGGGTCAGACCATGCAGAGATCCACCGGACTCTTGCTCGTATCCGCACTAGCCCTCTCCACCGCCGCCTGCGGCTCCGGGAGTGAGCCTGCTCCGAGCGCCGGCGGCGCCAAGGCCGTGTCGATCACGGTGGCCTGCCAGCCGGCGAAGTCCGCGCCGAAGGAGCGGCAGGCGTGGGATGACGACGTGGCCGCGTTCATGAAGGCGCACCCCGGCGTGACGGTCAAGAGTACGGACCAGCAGCCGTGCTTCGACCCCAAGACGTTCGGTCCGAAGCTGGCGGGCGGCCAGATGGAGACGGCGTTCGTGGTGCCGGTGACGAACTACAACGACGTGATCGGCAAGGGCCAGGCCCTGGACATCACCCCGTACACGAACCTGATCAAGAACTGGAACGACCTGCGCCAGGACCACAAGGAGCTGGTCACCAAGGACGGGAAGGTGTACGGCGTCCCGAACGTGCACTACAGCGTGGGTCTGGTCTACAACCGGGCGCTGTTCACGAAGGCCGGGCTGAACCCGGACGCCCCGCCGAAGACATGGGCGGAGGTGCGGGAGGCGGCGAAGAAGATCGCCGCGCTGGGCCCGGGCTACGTGGGGTACGGCGAGTACTCGGGCGGGAACACCGGCGGCTGGCACTTCACGCAGGCGATCTACGGCCGCGGCGGCGACATCCTGACGCCCGACAACAAGAAGGCGGCGTTCAACTCGCCCGAGGGCAAGGCCGTGCTGCAGACGCTGCACGACATGCGCTGGGTGGACAACAGCATGGGCACGAAGCTGCTGGTCGGCTGGGAGTCGCTCATGGTGGCGATGGGCAGCGGCAAGGTCGGCATGATGCTGGGCGCGCCGGACGTGGTCACGGACGTGGTCAACAAGTTCAAGGGCAACGTCGCCGACTACGGCATCACCGGCTTCCCGGAGGCGAAGGCGTCGCTGAGCGGCGGCGAGGCGTTCATGATCAACCCGAAGGCCACGCCGGAGGAGGCCAAGGCGGCGCTGGAGTGGATCGACTTCCGCTTCAACACGGTCGGCAAGGGCCGCTTCGACTTCGCCCGCGGCAAGAGCATCGGCAACCCGGTCGGCGTGCCCGACAACGCGGTCTACGGCGACTCGCCGACCGGCAAGGCCATCCAGGCGGACCGGGTGAAGAACGCCTCGCTGCCGGTCGCGAACTACGAGTCCTACGTGCAGGCCGCCGGCACGATCCCGCCGAAGGCGGAGCCGCTGCACGCCCAGGAGCTGTACGCCATCCTCGACGTGGCCATGTCGGGCGTCCTGAGCCGTAAGGACGCCAGCATCGACCAGCTCCTCGCGGACGCCGAGACGAAGGCCAACGCGGTGCTGGCGGCCAAGGGCTGACCCTATGCAGATCTTGAGGCGCAATCTGACGGCCTACGGGTTCTTGTGCGCGGCGCTGGCCTGTTTCACGGTGTTCGCCTGGTATCCGATGGTCAGGGAGTTCATTCTGAGCTTCCAGAAGACCGACCTGATCAACGAGCCGATCTGGGTGGGCCTGGACAACTTCGTCACGGCGTTCCAGGATCCGGCCTTCGGCGAGGCGTGGCTGAACACGCTGGAGTTCACGTTCCTCGCGCTGCTGTGCGGCTATGCCGTGCCGTTCGTCGTCGCGCTCGTCCTGAACGAGCTGCGCCACGCCCGGGCCTACCTGCGGTTCGTGGTCTACCTGCCGGTCATGTTGCCGCCGATCGTGGCGGTGCTGCTGTTCCGGTGGTTCTACGATCCGGGGCCCGGGCTGTTCAACCAGGTGCTGGACGCGTTCGGCCTGCCGCCGCTGGCCTGGCTGGACAGCTCGTCCACCGCGCTGATCTCGCTGGTCATCGTCTCGACGTGGATGAACATGGGCAGCGCGACGCTGATCTATCTGGCCGCGCTGCAGAACATCCCGCCGGAGCTGTACGAGGCGGCCGAGCTGGACGGGGCCGGCATCTGGAAGCGGATCAGGCACGTCACGATCCCGCAGACGCGGCTGATCCTGCTGCTCATGCTGATGCTGCAGATCGTGGCGACCATGCAGGTGTTCATCGAGCCCTACATGCTGACCGGCGGCGGCCCGGAGAACGCGACGGTCACGGTCGCGTACCTGATGTTCCAGAACGCGTTCACGTTGCAGGACTACGGCTCGGCCGGGGCGCTCGGCATGATGCTGATGATCGTGCTGCTCGTGTTCGCCGCCTTCCAGCTCCGCCTGACGAGGGAGGACAAGGCGTGATCTCCGTCGGGGCCCGGGCCGCCACTGGCGGCAAGCGGGGCAGGAGGCGGTCGCCGAAGCCGATCGAGGTGCAGTTCCGCACGATCGTCTCGCCGCACCAGCTCAACAGCAGGTGGGGCCGGCGCATCTACTGGATCGTGCTGGCGGCCGTGCTCGTGCTGTTCACGCTGGCGTTCGTCTTCCCGCTGTACTGGATGGTCACCGGCGCGCTGAAGACGCCGGAGGAGCTGGCGCAGATGCCGCCGACGCTCTTCCCTGCCGACCCGACGCCGACCGCGTTCTTCGAGGCGTGGGACCTGTTCGACATCGGCACGCTGCTGCTGAACACGGGTTACTACTCGCTGGGCGGCTGGGTCGTCTGCATGGCGGTGGACGTGTCGGCGGCGTACGCGCTGTCGAAGCTGCGCCCGATGTTCGGCAACGTCATCCTCGGCATGATGCTGGCCACGCTGATGATCCCGGCGATGGTGGTGCTCATCCCGCTGTACGTGACGGTCGTGGACCTGGGCCTGCTGAACAACCCGTGGGCGCTGTGGCTGCCCGCGGCGGCCAACGGGTTCAACATCTTCCTGCTCAAACGCTTCTTCGACTCGATCCCGCGCGAGCTGATCGAGGCCGCGCAGATCGACGGCGCGGGTGCGGTGCGGATCCTGCGTTCGGTGGTCCTGCCCATCTCCCGGCCCATCCTCGGCGTGGTGTCGATCTTCACGATCGTCACCTCGTTCAAGGACTTCGTCTGGCCGCTGCTCGTCATGACCGACAGCGACAAGATGACGATCAGCGTCGGCCTGTCGCAGACGGCCGGGGCCGTCACCCAGAACCAGGTCATGGGCGGCCTGCTGATCACCAGCATCCCCATGATCATCGTTTTCTTCATCTTCCAACGGCACATCATGGCGGGGCTCACCGCCGGAAGCATCAAGGGATAAGCGCATGTCGCAAACGTGGTGGCGGGGGGCCGCGATCTACCAGGTCTACCTGCGTAGCTTCGCCGACGGGAACGGCGACGGCGCCGGTGACCTGGCCGGTCTGCGCTCCCGCCTGCCGTACCTGAAGGATCTCGGGATCGACGCCGTCTGGCTCAACCCGTGGTACCCGTCGCCGATGGCCGACGGGGGCTACGACGTGGCCGACTACCGCGGCATCGAGCCGGTCTTCGGGACGCTGGAAGAGGCCGAGCGGTTCATCGAGGAGGCGCACGAGCTCGACATCAAGGTCATCATCGACGTCGTCCCGAACCACAGCTCCACCGAGAGCGCCTGGTTCAAGGAGGCGCTGGCGAACCCGGCGGCCCGCGACCGGTTCTGGTTCGCCGACGAGCCGCTGAACGACTGGCAGTCCATCTTCGGCGGCTCCGCCTGGACGCAGGTGCCCGACGGGCAGTGGTACCTGCACCTGTTCGCCCCGGAGCAGCCCGACTTCAACTGGAACAACCCGGAGGTCCACCAGGAGTTCGAGGACGTGCTGCGCTTCTGGTTCGACCGGGGCGTGGACGGCGTGCGCATCGACTCGGCGGCGCTGCTGATCAAGTCCGACACCGCGTACGAAGACCTCGACGAGGTCCATGACGTCTACCGCCGGTGGCGCGAGGTGGCCGACGAGTACGGCGAGCGCGTCCTGATCGGCGAGGTCTGGCTCCCCGACCAGGAGCGTTTCGCCCGGTACCTGCGCCCCGACGAGCTGCACACGGCCTTCAACTTCGACTTCCTGTCGTGCGCGTGGGACCCGGCGGACCTGCGCAGGTCGATCGAGCTGACGCTGGCCACGCACACCCCCATCGGCGCCCCGCCGACGTGGGTGCTGTCCAACCACGACGTGACCAGGCCCGTCACCCGGTACGGCCGCGCCGACACCTCCTTCGCCCACGGCGGCGCCCTGCACGGCACCCCGACGGACCTGGAGCTCGGCTACCGCCGGGCCCGCGCCGCGGCGCTGCTGGCGATGGCGCTGCCCGGCGCGGTCTACGTCTACCAGGGCGAGGAGCTGGGCCTGCCGGAGGTGGAGGACCTGCCGGACGAGGTGCGCCAGGACCCGATGTACGCCCGTTCGGGCGGCAAGAACCCGGGCCGCGACGGCTGCCGCATCCCGCTGCCGTGGTCGGGCGAGGAGCCGCCGTTCGGCTTCGGCACGGGCACGCCGTGGCTGCCGCAGCCGGAGAGCTGGCGCAAGCTGACGGCAGAGGCGCAGCGTACGGACCTGGGCTCGATGCTGAACCTCTACCGTACGGCGCTGCGCCTGCGCCGGGAGCTGCTCGGCGACGGCACGCTGACCTGGCTGCCGCTGGGGGAGAAGGTGCTGGCGTTCACCCGTGACTCCGGCCTGACCTGCGTGACGAACCTGGCCACGGAGGCGGTGCCGCTGCCGCCGGGCGAGGTGCTGCTGGCCAGCGGCCCGGTCGTGGACGGGCTCCTGCCGTCCGACACCACGGCCTGGCTGTCCCGGAGTGGTCAGGACTGAGGCCGGCCCTGGCCGGCTCCCGGCTCACGACCGGTGAGGACGAGGTCGTCGCCCTCGCCGTCCGGCACCCGCCGGCGGCGAGGGGCGACCATCGCCAGGAGAGCCCCCGCGACGCAGACCCAGCCGAACCAGTCGCCGAACCGCGCGTAGAGGGTGACGCCTGACGGCCCGGCGGGCACGTCGGCGACGGCCGTCACGAAGGGCTCGCGCGTGCCCTCGGTGGAGGTGCCGGCCAGCACCCGCCCCCACGGGTCCGAGATCATCGGCGTGCCCCACTGCGCCGACCAGGCCAGCGAGAACCCGCTCTCCACTCCGCGCAGCAGCCCCATCCTGCTGTGCTGCCAGCCGTTGCCGAACTCGTCGGCCGCCGGGACGGCCAGCAGCCGCGTCCCCGCCCGCCCGTAGTCCCTGCTGGGGGCGGCGAAGTTGAGGTCCATGCAGTTGGCGAGGCCGATCCGGCCGCCCGCCGTCACCAGCTCCGTACCTCGCTTGAAGGGCGTCCCGGGCGCGAAGTGCCATTTGGTGTAGTACGCGGGCGCCGACCCGTCGGCCGGCAGCAGCACGGAGTAGTTGTACTTGATCGCGGGCGTGGTGTGCACGATGCCCACCACCACGTCCACGCCCCGCCCGCGCCCGGCCTCCGCCAGCGGCCCGATGACGCGGGGCAGGCCGGCCTCGTCGGTGCCGAACGCCCCTTCGGGCAGCACCACCGTGCGCACGCCGGCCGGCAAGGAGGCGATCCGGGCGGCGTACCCGCGCACCAGCTCCTGCCCCTCGGGGCTCGCGGCGTCCGGCGCCCACTGGTACCGCGTGGCGGCGAGCACCGCCACCCGCCGCAGCACCGCGTCGCCGGCGCCGGCCAGCCGCCAGGCCCCGAACGCGAGCGTCAGCGCGCAGATCACGCCCGCCACCACCCCGACCCGCAGCCGTGCCCGCGTGGACAGCAGCGCCGCCACCGCGCACGGCACCATGAGCACCAGGAACTCCACGCCCCACGCCCCGGTCACCGACGCGATCTGGGTCACCACCGGCACCTCGGCCTGGTTGGTGGCCAGCGGCCAGATGATGCCCGACGGGTTGGCCAGCGTGGTCAGGTGCATCGCCGCCACCCACGCCGCCGGCGCCGCGAGCACCGCCGTCAGCGCCCGGCCCCGCCGCAGCAACGCGCGGAAGAACGCCACCACGAGGCCGAACAGCAGCGAGCTGCCCGCCACGATCGCGATCCCGATCGGCAGCGGCACCGACGGCGTGCGCAGGAAGAACTCGAACTGCCCCGCCTGCCCGAGCAGGTAGGCGGCGGACGCCGCGCCGAACGCGGCCCGCCCGCTCACGCGTGGCGCGAGCCACAGCACCGGCAGAGGCGCGAGCCAGGTCAGCGCGGGGATCGGGGCGAACCCGGTGCCGAGCAGGAACAGCACCGCCGACGCGAGCAGCGCCGCTGGGATCTTGACCATGTATACACCGTAAACGTGCATTGTTTACGGCGTCAACAACGAATTCCAGGGTTACGATCACGGGATGGCACGCCTGCGCAGGACACCCCCGCACGAGCTGGACCCGGAGGCCAGGGCGCTCTACGACAAGATCACCTCAGGGCCGCGCGGCCGGTTCATGGTGGACGGGCAGGGCGGGCTCACGGGGCCGTTCAACGCCATGCTGCTCAGCCCGCCCCTCGGCGATCCGCTCCAGGAGCTGGGGGCCGCCGTCCGCTACCGCTCCACGCTCACCGACCGGGCGCGGGAGCTGGCGATCCTCGTGGTGGCCGGGCACCACGACAGCGCCTTCGAGCGGGCCGCCCACGAGCCGATCGCCCGGGAGCTGGGCTTCAGCGAGGAGCAGCTCCAGGCGTTGCGCGACGGCGCGCCCCTGACGCTCGACGACCCGGCCGAGTCGGCGGTGCTCGGCGTGGCCCGCGCGCTGGTCGCGAAGGGGGATCTGGACGACGAGGAGTACGCGGCGCTGGGGGAGCGGGTGCTGTTCGAGCTGACCACGCTGGTCGGCTACTACTCGACGCTCGCCCTCCAGCTCCGCGTCTTCCGCGTGTAGCGCCGCGACCAGCGGGTCATGCCGATGGCGCGGGATCAGCGCGTCATGCCGCTCGGGTCGCGCAGCCACGTCTCCAGCACCGCGCGGGCCTCGCCCGCCCGTTCGGGGAAGCGCAGCGCCCTGGCCAGCACCCACAGCGTGCCCTGCAGCCCCCGGGCCGCCACGAACGCCCGCAGCGCCGGATCGCCCGGATCGGCCCCGTAGGCCCGCACGGCGGCGCGCCCGTCCAGCCGGGTCGTCCGCAGCAGGACCGCCAGGTCCCACGCGGCGGGCGCCGCCATGCACTCCTCGAAGTCGTTCCACAGGAGCCCGGCAGGGGTGGCGAGCAGGTTGCCGGGATGCGCGTCACCGTGCACGGCCTGCACCCCGGCCGGCCCGTCCAGCCGCTCCCGCAGGGCGGCGTGCGCCTCCCGCAGGCGCGCCAGCTCACCGGCCCCGACCAACTCGGGGCCCGCCCCCGCCAGCAGGTCCAGCAGCCGCGCCGGCTCGTCCAGCACCGGCCCCAGGTACGGCAGCTCGCCCGGGAAGCCGCGCAGCGCCGCGTGCAGCTCCGCCAGCATCCGCCCGGCCTCGCCGGGCGTCACCACGCGGGCGGGATCGTGCCGGACGTGCGCCCAGAACGTCACCGCGATCCCGTCGTGCACGTGCGGCCCGGCGGGCAGCAGGTCGCTGGGCGGCACCACCGGCGCCCCCGCCGCGCGCAGGAACGACACGACCGCCATCTCGCGCCCCAGCGCGTCGGCGGGGCGCGGCCGGCCGAGGGCCGTGGTGGTGGGCACCCGCGCCACGACCGGCGCGGGCCGCAGCAGGACCCGGAGGCTGAACGAGTCGTGCAGCACCTCAGGCTCCGCCACGCGCACCCCGTGCTCCTCGGCCACCGCGACGGCGGCGGCCACGGCGGCGCTCCGCGACGGCATGGGCTAGGCCGACTCCCTGATCACCAGCTCGGTGGGCAGGATGATCGGCTCGGTGGGCCCGCCCTCGAACAGGTTGAGCAGCAGCCTGACCATGGCCGCCGCCTGCTCGGCGATCGGGTGCCGCAGCGTCGTCAGCGGCGGCTCGGTGTACTTGGCCGCCTCGACGTCGTCGAACCCGACCACCGCCACGTCGTCGGGCACCCGCCGCCCGGCCTGCCGCAGCGACTGCAGCGCCCCGACCGCCATCATGTCGTTGGCCACGAACACGGCGTCGAGCCCCGGGTCGTCGCCGAGGAGCTGCCGCATCGCGATCGCGCCCGACTCGCGGGTGAAGTCGCCCACCGCGACGATGGAGCGGCGGTCGGAGTCGCGCAGCACGTTGCGGTAGCCGGCCAGCCGGTCCTGGCCGGCGATCATGTCTTGTGGGCCGGCGATGGTGGCGATCCGGCGCCGCCCCGTCTCCACCAGGTGCCGCACCCCGGCCTCGGCCCCGCCGACGTTGTCGTTGTCGACGTACGGGATGTCGACCGGCACGGCCGGCCGCCCGTAGGAGACGACCGGCACGCGTAGCCGTGAGAGCGCGGACGGCAGCGGGTCGGCGCCGTGCATGGACAGCAGCATGACGCCGTCGACGTGCCCGCCGGCGATGTAACGCTCCACCCTGGCGTGACTCTTGGGCGAGGACGCCAGCATGAGCACGACCTGCTTGTTGATCGCCTCCAGCTCCACCGAGGCGGACCGGATCGCCGTGGAGAACAGCGGGTCCTCGGAGAAGACCCGGGTGCCGGGCTCGCTGACGACCAGGGCCACCGAGTCGGTGCGCTGGGTGACGAGGCTGCGCGCGGCGGAGTTGGGGACGTAGCCCAGCTCGTCGATCGCGCGCAGCACGGCGTCGCGGATGTGCGGCGCCACCGTCGTCTGCCCGTTGACCACCCGGGAGGCGGTGGCGCGCGACACGCCGGCGCGGGCGGCGACCGCCTCAAGGGTCGGGCGTCTCATGTCTGCACCAGGAGGGAGAGCACGTCCAAGAATCTACAGGCCGTTCCTGCCGATCACGTCCCGGTACCACAGCGCGCTGTCCTTGAGCACCCGCTCCTGCGTCGAGTAGTCCACGTGCACGATGCCGAAGCGGCGCCGGTAGCCCTCGGCCCACTCGAAGTTGTCCAGCAGCGACCACACCAGGTAGCCCCGCAGGTCGGCGCCCGCCTCGATGGCGCGGTGCACCTCGCGCAGGTGCCCGTCCAGGTACGCCACCCGCTCGTCGTCGTGCACGCGGCCGTCCTGGACGACGTCGTCGAAGGCGGCGCCGTTCTCCGTGACCATGAGGCCGACCTGCGGATAGTCCTGCGAGAGCCGCACGAGCAGCCGCGACAGGCCGTCGGGCACGATCGGCCAGCCCATCGCGGTGGTGGGCGCGTCCGCGGTGGCGAACCTGACGTCCTCGGATCCCGGCCAGGCGGCGTCGGCCGGCAGGCCGGGGCCCGACTCGACGACGCACGGGTTGTAGTAGTTGACGCCGATCAGGTCGAGCGGCGCGTTGATCAGCTCCAGGTCGCCGTCCTGGATGTGCTCCGTCCCGCCGTTGCGGGCCGCCGCCTCCAGCACCTCCCGCGGGTACGTCCCGTACACGGCCGGGTCGAGGAACTGCCGGGTCAGCAGCGCGTGGATGCGGTGCGCCGCGGCCGCGTCCGCCTCGTCCGGCACCGCCGAAGGGTCGTTGACCTGGGCGGGGGTCAGGACGGGCGCGGAGTTGACGACCAGCATGAGGGTGCGGGCGCCGGCCGCGCGCAGCCGCCGGGCCGCCAGGCCGTGGCCGAGCAGCAGGTGGTGGGCGGAGCGCAGGGCGTCGGCGGGGCTGCGGCGGCCGGGCGCGTGCACGCCGTTGCCGTAGCCGAGGAAGGCGGCCACCCAGGGCTCGTTCAGCGTGGCCCAGTTGTCGACGCGGTCGCCGAGCCGGGCGTGCACGGCTTCGGCGTAGTCGGCGAAGCGGGCGGCGGTGTCGCGGTCGGTCCAGCCGCCGCGGTCTTCGAGCGCTTGGGGAAGATCCCAATGATAGAGCGTGACATAAGGCGAGATTCCGGCGGCTAGCAGCTCGTCCACGAGCTGGTCGTAGAACGCCAGGCCGCGCGGGTTGACCGGGCCCGCGCCGTCCGGCTGGATGCGCGGCCACGCCACCGAGAACCGGTAGGCCGCCAGCCGCAGCTCGCGCATCAGGGCGATGTCGTCGCGGAAGCGGTGGTAGTGGTCGCAGGCGACGTCGCCGGTGTCGTCGCCCGCCACGTTCCCGGGGGTGTGGGAGAAGGTGTCCCAGATCGACTGGCCCCGCCCGTCCTCCTTGACCGCCCCCTCGATCTGGTAGGAGGCCGTGGCGGCGCCCCAGACGAAGTCCTCGGGAAACATCATCCCTTAACAGCTCCTTGCATGATTCCACCGATGATTTGCTTGCCGAACAGGGCGAAGACGGCCACGAGCGGCAGCGTCCCGATCGCCGTCCCGGCCAGGCCGAGGACGTAGTCGTTGACGTACCCGCTGGCCAGGGTCGAGAGCGCCACCTGGACGGTCGGATTGTCCGGGTTGAGCACGACCAGCGGCCAGAAGTAGTCGTTCCAGGCCGACATGAACGTCAGCATGCCCAGCACCGCCGCCGCGGGCCGCGCGGCGGGCAGCACGACGTGCCAGAACAGACCCCACGTGGAGCAGCCGTCCACCCGCCCGGCCTCCAGCAGCTCCGTGGGCAGGGCGCGTGAGAGGTACTGGGTCATGAAGAACACGCCGAACGCGTTGACCAGCGCCGGCACGATCAGCGCGTAGGTGGTGCCGGTCCACTCCAGCTTCACCATGAGCATGTAGAGCGGGATGATGCCGAGCTGGGCGGGGACCATCATGGTCGCGACCGTGATCACCAGCATGACGTTCCTGCCCCTGAACGCCAGCTTGGCGAAGGCGAACCCGGCCAGCGTCGAGAAGAACATCACCGCGATCGAGATCGACCCCGCCACGATGACCGAGTTGACCAGCGCGAGCCCGAACGGCACCGTGTCGAAGACCCGGGCGACGTTGGCGAAGAAGTTCCCGCCGGGGATCAGCGGCGGCGGCACCTCGGCCAGCGCCGAGTTGTGCCGGGAGGCCACCACGACGCTGTAGTACAGCGGGAACGCCGAGAAGAACGCCACCGCGGTCAGGGTCAGATAACGCAGTCTCACACCAGGCCGCCCTTCACCCTGCGCGTGATCAGGAAGTTGATCCCGGCCACGACCACCACGGCCACGAACATCAGCCACGACGCCGCCGAGGCGTAGCCGAAGTCGAACGTCGAGTTCGCGAAGCCCTGCTCGTAGACGAACAGCGCCAGCGTCTGGAACTGCCGGTCGGGGCCGCCCGTGGCGATGCCGCCACCGCCGCCGCTGCTCTGCCCGAACAGCATCGGCTCGGCGATGATCTGCATGGCGCCGATCGTGGAGACGATGACCACGAAGATGATCGTCGGGCGGATCATCGGGATCGTGATCCGGCGCAGCTGGGTGAGGTTGCTCGCGCCGTCCAGGGTGGCGGCCTCGTACAGCTCGCGCGGGACGGCCTGCATGGCGGCCAGGAAGATGAGCGCGTTGTAGCCCGTCCAGCGCCACATGATCATGACCGAGAGCGCGACGTGCGAGGTGGCCGTGCCCGCCGCCCAGTCGATGTGGCCGACCCCGAACCACGACAGCATCCAGTTGATCAGGCCGAAGTCCCGGCCGAAGAGCTGACTGAAGATCACCACGACCGCCACGACGCTCGTGACGTTCGGCAGCAGCAGGGAGATCCGGAACAGGGTCTGGAAGCGCAGCCGCCGGTTCAGCAGGTGCGCCAGCCAGATGGCCAGCGCCAGTTGCGGCACCGTCGACAGCACGCCGATCGACAGGGTGTTGAAGGTGGCGTTCCAGAAGTACTCGTCGGCGAGCAACGTGGAGTAGTTGCCCAGGCCGACGAACTCCTGGGTGTCGGACAGCAGCGTCCACTCGTGCAGGCTCACCCAGGCCGTGTAGACCAGCGGGAACAGCCCGAAGGCGCAGAACAGCAGGAAGAACGGGGCCACGTAGGCGTACGGCGACACCCTCACGTCGAGGGTGTGCCGCACGCTGCGCCTACGCCGTCGCGTGACCGCGAGGGGAAGGGTGCTCATTTGATCTTCTTGACGTCCTCGAGCACCTGCGCCCACGCCTCGTCCGGCGTCTGCTTGCCCTGCTCGACCCGGCCGAGCCCGTTGCCGATGGCCGTGCGCACGTCGGCCTCCTTGGGGCCGAGGTGCTGCGGCTTGAGCGCCTTTGCGGCGTCGGAGTAGATCTTGCCGATGGGGGCGTCGCCGAAGAACGGCTTGGTGAAGTTCTGGATCGACGGGTCGTCGTACAGGGCCGGGATCGACGGGAACGTGCCCTCCTCCTTGAAGACCTTGGCCTGGTTCTCCTTGGAGGTGAGGAAGTCGATCAGCTCGGCCGCCTCCTTCGGGTGTTTGCTCTGCTTGGGCACCATCAGGTGCGAGCCGCCGCTGTTGCCGGAGCCGCCGGGCACGGAGGCGATGTCCCACTTGCCGGCCGAGTCCTTGGCCTGCTCCTGGATGAAGCCGGTCATCCAGGCCGGACAGATGATCGTGGCGAACGAGCCCTTGGCGAAGCCGGTGTTCCACGGCGGCGAGAAGGCGGCCAGCTTGGCGGTCAGGCCGTCGGCGGTGAGCTGGTTCGACAGGTCCCACGCCTTCTTCACGTCGGGGTTGGAGGCGACGATGATGTTGTCCTGGGCGTCGTACAGGCCGACGGGCGCCTGGTTGACCATCGCGCGGAAGATCTCACCGGGGGAGTCCACGAACTTCGCGCCGGCCACGTTCGCCGCGGCGAACTTCTTGCCCGTCTCGATGTACTGCTCCCACGTCGGCCACAGCGCCGACACCTCGTCGCGCTTGTCGGGCAGGCCGGCCTTCTTGAACAGGTCCTTGCGGTAGCACATGGCCAGGCCGCCCACGTCGGTGCCGAGGCCGAGGACCTGCGTGCCGTCCTTGCTGAGGCCCTGCTGCCACTTCCAGTCGAGGTAGTCGGCCTGGCGCTTGTCGAGCCCGTACTGCTTGAGGTCGACGAACTTGTTCGGCTGGGCGGTGAACGTGCTGATGTAGCCCACCTCGACCGCCGCGACGTCCCCCGCGCCGGCGTTGGTGGCCAGCCGCTTGACCAGGTTGCTGTGGTGGTCGTTGAACTGCGTGACGTTCTCGACGATCTCGATGTTCGGGTGGGTCTTCTTGTACTCCTCGTAGAGCGGCTTGAAGCCGAAGTCGCCGAACAGGTCGACGGTCAGCTTGATCTTCTCTCCGGGCTTGGCGCTCGACTCGGTGGTGGTGCCGCCTGCGCCGCCACCTCCTCCGCCGCACGCCGTCGCCAGGGCGAGGACGGACGCGGTGAGCAACGGCAGGCCGAGCCGCCGGATGCGAGGGGCCATGGGAAACCCTCCTGGGTCGTGCTTGGGGGATGACTGAGAGAGCGCTCTCTCACGAGAGTCGTGGTGCTCCCCTCCTGCTGTCAACGGGGGTCAAATAACGATCAGCGTTATCTAAGAGAGCGATCTCTCAACGCGCGGTCGCACGGGGAGGCGTCAGCCGGTGAGGGCGCGGCCGGCCATCCGGGCGTACATACGGCCCGGGCTCGGCTCCCGCGTCAGGAAACCCGGCAGCATCGGCAGGTTCACCGCGAACGGGTCGAGCCGCTCGTACAGCTCGTCGGCGTCGGCGGGCCGGTCGTCCGGCTGCTTCTCCAGCAACTGCGCCAGCAACGCGCTCAGCGGCTCCGGCAGCCCCGGAATCTCCGGCGGGCGCTCCTTGACCTGCTTCTCGAAGACCACGTAGTCGGTCGGGCCGGTGAAGAGCTGCCGGCCGCTCAGCATCTCGTGCAGCACGCAGCCCAGCGCGTACAGGTCGCTGCGCGGCTCCGCCACGCCGTGCTGGATCTGCTCCGGAGCCATGTACGCCGGAGTGCCCAGGATCTGGCCGATCCTCGTGAACGTCGTGACCTCCGACTCCCGGAGCATGGCCAGCCCGAAGTCGAGCACCTTCACGCTGCCGTCGGGGCAGAGCATGAGGTTCGTCGGTTTGAGGTCCCGATGGCAGATCGCCAGCGCGTGCGCCGCCGACAGCACCGCGCACGCCTGCGCCGCGATCGCCGCCGCCCACGGCACCGGCAGCGGGCCGTGCTCGTGCACCAGGTCGGCCACCGTGACGCCCTCGATGAACTGCATCACCTGGTAGAGCCGCTGCTCGTGGGTGCCGAAGTCGTACAGGACGGGCGCCCCCGGATGCTCCAGCCGGGCCAGGATCCGCGCCTCCCTGATGAACCGGCGCTCCAGCTCGTGATCCGGCCCGCTGGGCAGCCGCAGCAGCTTCACCGCCACCCGCCGGTCGAGGTGGCGGTCGTGGCCCGCGTAGACCGCTCCCATGCCGCCCTGCCCAAGAGGAAGGTCGTCGAGCTCATAGCGGTCACCGATGACCATCAACGCCCCTCCCGCAGCCTTTCGGGGAAAAACTACACCGTCAGGACTGCGGGTGCAGGTGGCCGTCCGCGAGGCCGTCGAGGCCCAGCCGGATCAGCGTCTGCCCCAGCGTCGAGGTCTCCCGGATGGCGTCCTCCAGCACGGCCAGTTGCCTGAACGCCTCGCCGTACGCCTTCTGCTCCTTCAACGACAGCCGCGGCAGGCGGGTGCGCCGCACGTCGAACCTGCTGGAGCCGGTCGTCACCCGCCCGCCGGCCGCCCGCAGGAAGCCGGCCAGGAAGTCGGGGTCGAGCCGGCGCGCGTCCACTCGGTAGAGCGTCAGGTGCGGCCCCAGCACGGCCCCGCCGCCGTCCTCCACCACCCGCACGGCCGAGTACGAGGCCACCACGTCACCGGGCTGGACCGGCACCAGCCCCTGCTGCATGGTCGTCAGCCCGGACGGCGCGCCGCCCGACAGCACGTCGTCGGAGGTCAGGACCGGCACGTCGCCGCCGTCGGCGGCCATCTTCGGCGGAGCCTGCGACGTCGTCACCAGCCCCTCCTTGATCAGGTCGCCCAGCGTCGTGGCCGGCTGGTCGAGCGGCTGCTCCAGCACCTTCAGGTCGGGCGGCACGGCCGCCGCCGCCAGGAACCGGTCGCGGGCCTCGGCGAACGCCCGGCCCACATCGTCGCGCCGCTGGTGTCGCGCCGGGGTCATGTCGACCTCGTCGGCCAGCAGGTCGATGATGCGTACGGTCTGGTCGGAACGGTCCTCCAGGTACGCCTGCCAGGCCGGCTCGACCACCGACAGGTCGGCCGTCGCGTCGAGGATCAGCACCTCCGACGGCGGCCGCTCCCCGGCCGCCGGGCGGCGCAGCAGCCACAGGTCGGAGCCGGGCAGCGCGACGACCGCCCGGAGCGCGCCCGCGCGCAGCAGGTTCGCGCGGATGCGGCGGCCCGCCTTGCGGCTCGCGGCGGCCGGCGGCATCAGGATCGCGACCAGGCCGCGCGGCTTGACGTGCGTGAGGCAGTGCTGCACCCAGGCCAGCTCCGGCTCGCCGCGCGGCGGCAGGCCGTACTCCCAGCGCGGGTCGCCGGTCAGCTCCTCGTAGCCCCAGGCCCGCTCGTTGAACGGCGGATCGCACACGACCGCGTCGGCCCGCTCGCCCGCGAAGCCGTCGTTCCTCATGGAATCGCCCGCCACGATCCTGGCCTCCACGCCGCGCAGCACCAGCCTGGAGGCGGTGATGGCGGCGGAGGTCTCGCTGAGCTCCTGCCCGAGCACCCTGGCGCCCTGCTCCAGGGCGGACGGGGCGAGCAGCAACGTGCCGACCCCGCAGGCGGGGTCGAGCACGGTCGCGCCGGGCGCGCCCACGAGCCGCACCATCAGCGCGGCGACGTCGTCACGGGTGACGGAGAGCTGGCGGGAGTGGGCTTCGAGGTAACGCTCGCACAGGAACTCGTACGCGGTCAGCGCGCCGTGCTGCTCACCCAACTCCCGCACGAGCTCGGCGAGCTCGTCATCAAGCCCACCACCGGTTGATGAGGGGTTTTCAGCATCGACCGACCTGGTCAGCAGGGCTCCGGCCTGGGCCACCAGCTCGCCCAGCCGCAAATCCCCCGCGGCTTTCAGGCGTTGCCAGACCCGATCTCCCAGCGATACCTGGTAGGACTTCCCATAGCGCCGCAGCCAGGACTCGACCTGCCGCAGCGAGAACAGCGGCTGGTTGGCGGTGCCGCCGATGGGCTGGGGGAAGTCGTCGTGGCGACGTCGCCAGTTGCTCACCGCGGCACGCCCGACACCCGCGAGCCGGGCGATGTCCCCGGCGTTCACGGTCGGGTCGTGGCTCATGGTGCCCACAGTAGTTCACATCGAGTCTTCAGCGCATCTGCTTGTGAAGTCTTTCAACCAATGATTTACTGCTGGGTATGAAGCACAACATCCGCTATGCCGCCGGATCAGACGTGGGCCGCCGCAGGGAGCAGAACGAGGATTCTGGCTACGCGAGCGGCCGGTTGCTCGTGGTGGCTGACGGGATGGGTGGACACGCGGCCGGCGAGCTGGCGAGCTCGGCGGCGATCGCCGTCATGCGCGAGCTGGATGCCACGCTTCCCGAGACGGGCTCCGACCTGGAGGCGGCCCTGGAGGGCGCCGTGCACGAGGCGGCACGCAGGCTGGTCGAGCTGGCCGACATCGACCCCGCCCGCAGGGGCATGGGGACCACGGTGACCGCCATGCTGTGGGATGGCTACCACTTCGCCCTGGCTCATCTCGGTGACTCCCGCGGATACTTGCTTCGTGATGGCGCGCTCTACCAGATGACCAAGGATCACACACTTGTGCAGTCGATGGTGGACGAAGGCCGGATAACGGAGGATCAAGCCGCCGTGCACCCCCGCCGTTCGATGGTGCTGCGGGTGCTGGGCAGCGAGGGCAGGGCCGAGCCTGACATGGCGCTGCGCGAAGCCGAGCCTGATGACCGCTACCTCCTCTGCTCCGACGGGCTCACGACCGTGCTCGGGCCCGAGATGCTGCACGAAGTGCTGACCACGGTGGCAGACCCGGCGGCGTGCGTCCAGCGGCTCATCGACCTGGCGAACGAGGGAGGTTCGCCGGACAACGTGACCGTGATCGTCGCCGACGTCGTCGGGCCCGGCATGGGCGACGAAGGCGTCTACCGGGTGGGTGCAGGCTCCTAGTACGGGCAGTGGCTCGTCCCATCAGTCCCAGGAATCACACGACCGCAATTTATCCTCATAATTGAACATTTTCCCGGTGATACGCGCAATTCCGCGATGGCGCTACTACAGTCCATCGTGATTTGTCGGTTTTCTGGGAGGAGTCACCCTGGACCCGATCGCGGACGAGCTGCTGAAGACGGTGCGGCAGGAACTCGGCTACAAGGAGAAGAGCGGCCAGTTCACCAAGTTCGGCCAGTGGTACGCGGATCGCGTCCAAGACACCCAGTACCGCGACGCGCCATGGTGCGACATGTTCCTCTCCTGGGCCGCGAACAAGTCCGGCCTCTCCGACTACGTCGGCGAGTTCGCCTGGACACCCTCCCACGCGGCCTGGTTCATCCAGCAGAACGCCTGGAGCCGCCGCCCCGAACCCGGGGCGCTCGTCTTCTACGACTGGCGCGGCGGCAAAAGCTACAAAGGCATCGACCACGTCGGGATCGTCGAACGGGTCGAAGGCCGCAAAATCCACACCATCGAGGCGAACGTCGACCGCGTCTGGCTCAAACGCAAAACCAGAGAAACGGACAAGGTCGTCGGGTACGGCATCCCGCGCCTGGTCAAGGCCAACCTGGAACGCCTGGACGAGATCCGCTCCACCGAACGCCCCTTCATCTCCCCGCCTCGCTCAGGCGACGCCCACGGATCCCCTCTGGACCTCTTAGGCACACCACCCGCGCTGCTGGCCGCCATGGTCCTCATGACCATCGTCCTCTCCCTCCGCGTCACGGGCCGCCGCCGCGGCACCCACCGCCGCCTCCCCTGGCTCCCCGGCCCCACCGCCCCTCCACCACCTTCGCCACCGACCCCCCGCGTCCCCTCCCCCCGAAACCCCCTCACGCCCCTTCGCCACTCGGCTCCGGCTGGGGAAGGAGCGCTGCCTGCTTCGGGGGCTGCGGTCCGAGACGGTGCACCACCTGCCGAGCGGGCGCCGGAACATGGCGACGCGTCACTGACGGAGGCGTCGCTGACGGACCAGGCAAAGGCACAGCCCCAGCCCCGCACGGTCGCCCCCACCGACCGCTCCGGGATGGCAAGGGTCCCGGCAGGCGCCGGCCGCTCCACCCCAAAGCCACACCCCACCACAAAGCCGCGCCCCACACCGAAGCGCCGCAAACCCTACGACGCAAGCTGACCACCGCACGGCTCGCCGGCCGGCCACCGCACGCCTTGCGCCGGGTTCCGTCGTCCACCCCCTCGCCGACCCGGCGCGGTTGCGAGCCCGCGGGTCGGCGGCGGGCTTCCCGCCCTTCCGGCGCCGGGTCGGCGGGAAGGTGTGCGGTGGAGTTCGGCGGAAGGTGCGCGGTGGCCCGCGCGGCGCATGTCGTCCCAGGGTGTCGGACGCCGTGAGACGGTGTAAGGCGGACGGGTCAGTAGGTCAGGTCGATGACGGCCTTGACGTCGTTCTCGGCGGGCTGGAACGCGTCCAGAGCGCGCGAAAGCGGAACCCGGCGCGTGATCAACCGCTCCAACCACCCCCGATCCGCCTGAGCCAAAGCTCCGGCGGCGTCCCGGTAGTGGCGGAGGTTGGCGTTGACGGTGCCGAAGATGGCGTCGTTCTCCAGGACGATGTCGCGGTTGATGACGCCGGCGTCCACCCGGTGGGTGCGCCCGCCGGGCGCGAGCCCGCACAGGCAGACGATGCCCGTGGCGGCCGTGGTGATCATGGAGTCGATGACGAGCTGCCCGGCTCCGGTGCATTCGATGATGATGTCGGGTTTGGCGTGGGAGAACGATTCCAGGGATGAGGCGGAGTGGTAGGTGCCGCCGAGTGCTTCGACGAGGTCGGATTTGAGCCCGCGGGGTGCGCGGTCGAGCACGTGGACCTCCATGCCGCGTTGCCGTCCGAGCAGGGCCGCGAGGAGGCCGATGGGGCCGGCGCCGGTGACGAGGAGGGTGTGGGGGTCGAAGTAGGCGCGTGAGCCGATGCGTTCGATCTGCTCCCAGGCTTTGGCGACCACGGACGCGGGTTCGACGAGGACTCCGACGTCGGCGAGTGCGGGGTCGAGGCGGACGGCGTAGGCGGCTTCGACGGTCCAGGTCTCGCTGCCGTAGCCGTCGATCTCCTTGATGCCGCGTTCGGTGTAGCGGCCGTTGCGGCACATGTCGAACTCGCCGTGCGCGCACGCCCCGCACGGCTCGGGGTCGGGCCGGCGGACGACGCCGACGACGAGGTCTCCGGGTGAGAACGCGGACCCGTCGGGAGACCGCAGGACGCGGCCGAGCGATTCGTGGCCGATGACCATGCGGTCGCGGCCGGGCGGCGGCCAGCCGTATTCGGCCTGGTCCAGCTCGCGGTCGGTCCCGCAGATGCCCAGGGCCAGTCCTTGGACGAGCAGTTCGCCGCGGGCCGGCTCCGGGTCGGGCACTTCTTCCACGTCGAGCGTGCCTTTCTGGCCTGGCACGAACGTCAGCGCGCGCATCGGCGTCACCCCCTTGGTAGGGCCTCTACCCCGGACACCCTTGGGAAATAGTAGGACGTCCTAGTATCTTCGGAAGGAGAGGCCTCCACGAAGGAGTGATCAGGCGTGCACGTCCCGGTTCACCCAGTACGGTTCGTGACCGCCGCGGCCCTGTTCGACGGGCACGACGCGGCGATCAACATCATGCGGCGCATCCTCCAGACCCAGGGGGCCGAGGTCATCCATCTGGGGCACAACCGTTCGGTGGACGAGATCGTCACGGCCGCCATCCAGGAGGACGTCCAGGCTGTGGCGATCAGCTCCTACCAGGGCGGCCACGTGGAGTTCTTCTCGTACCTGGTGGAGCTGCTGCGCGAGCGCGGCGCCGGGCACGTCAAGGTGTACGGCGGCGGCGGCGGGGTGATCGTCCCCGAGGAGATCGAGCTGCTGCACTCGCGCGGCGTGACCCGCATCTTCTCGCCGGAGGACGGCCAGCGGTACGGCCTGCCCGGCATGATCAACAAGCTGATCGAGGACTGCGACGTCGAGCTCGGCGACCCGCCGTCGGTGGAGGCCGTGGTCTCGGGCGACCAGGCGGCGCTGGCCCGCGCGATCACCCTCATCGAGTCGGGGCGGGCCCCGGAGGCCCTGGTGGCGGGCCTGCGCCAGGCGAAGGCGGGCAGGCAGGCCCCGGTGCTGGGCATCACCGGTACGGGCGGCTCCGGCAAGTCCTCGCTCACCGACGAGCTGGTGCGCAGGTTCCGCGTGGACAACGACGACAAGCTGCGCATCGCGATCATCGCGATCGACCCGACCCGCAGGCGCGGCGGCGGCGCGCTGCTCGGCGACCGCATCAGGATGAACAGCCTGAGCCCCCAGACCTACTTCCGCTCGCTGGCCACCAGGGGCGCGCCGAACGAGGTGCCGGCCTGCCTCGACGACGTGATCACCGCGTGCCGGGCGGCCGGCCACGACCTGGTGATCGTGGAGACGCCGGGCATCGGCCAGGGCGACGCGGGCATCGTGCCGCACGTGGACGTGCCGATCTACGTGATGACGCCGGAGTTCGGCGCCGCCTCCCAGCTCGAGAAGATCGACATGCTGGACTTCGCCGAGGCCGTGGTGATCAACAAGTTCGAGCGGCGCGGCGCCGAGGACGCCCTGCGCGACGTGCGCCGCCAGCTCGTACGCAACCGCGAGGCGTTCGGCGCCGCCCCCGACGACATGCCGGTCTTCGGCACGATCGCCGCCCGCTACAACGACGCCGGCGTCACGGCCCTCTACCACCACCTCAAGCCGCTGCTGCCGACCGGCGCGGAGAGCCCGGGGCTGCTGCCGCCGGTGGAGGGCCGCACGTCGAAGGTGTCGGCCGCGATCGTGCCGCCCGCCCGGTCCCGCTACCTGGCCGACATCGCCGAGACGGTGCGCGCGTACCACGCGGAGACGCTCGCGCAGGCGGAGGTGGCGCGCCGCCGCCAGCAGCTCGCGGCGGTCCGTGACCTGCTGAGCGAGGAGGGCGCGCGGGAGGCCGAGCGGGTGGAGGGGGAGCTGTCGGAGGAGAGCCGGGCGCTGCTCGACGGCTGGCCGGCGGTCAAGGAGCGCTACAGCGCCGACGAGCTGGTGGTGAAGGTACGCGACCGCGAGATCCACACGCCGCTCTGGCGCGAGACGCTGTCCGGCAACCGCATCCCGAGGGTGGCGCTGCCCCGCTACACCGACCACGGTGACCTGCTGCGCTTCCTCAGGAGCGAGAACCTGCCGGGCTCGTTCCCGTTCACGGCGGGGGGGTTCCCGTTCAAGCGCGACGACGAGGACCCGACGCGGATGTTCGCGGGGGAGGGCGATCCGTTCCGGACGAACCGGCGCTTCAAGCTGCTGTCGGAGGGGCAGCCGGCGACGCGGCTGTCCACGGCGTTCGACTCGGTGACGCTGTACGGGCACGACCCCGACGTGCGGCCGGACATCTACGGGAAGGTCGGTACTTCGGGGGTGTCCATCGCGACGCTCGACGACATGAAGGTGCTCTACGACGGGTTCGACCTGTCGGCGCCCAACACGTCCGTCTCGATGACGATCAACGGCCCCGCCCCGACGATCCTGGCCTTCTACCTCAACGCCGCCATCGACCAGGCCAGAGACCGCTTCCGCGCCGAGCACGGCCGCGACCCCGACGAGGCCGAGGACCGTGAGCTGAGCGCCCGCACGCTGGCCACCGTCAGGGGCACCGTGCAGGCCGACATCCTCAAGGAGGACCAGGGCCAGAACACCTGCATCTTCTCCACCGAGTTCTCGCTGCGCATGATGGCCGACATCCAGGAGTGGTTCATCGAGCACGGCGTCCGGAACTTCTACTCGGTCTCCATCTCCGGCTACCACATCGCCGAGGCCGGGGCGAACCCGATCAGCCAGCTCGCCTTCACGCTGGCCAACGGCTTCACGTACGTGGAGGCGTACCTGGCCAGGGGCATGAAGATCGACGACTTCGCGCCGAACCTGTCGTTCTTCTTCTCCAACGGCATGGACCCGGAGTACAGCGTGCTCGGCCGGGTGGCCCGCCGCATCTGGGCGGTGGCGATGCGCGAGCGCTACGGCGCCGGCGAGCGCTCGCAGAAGCTGAAGTACCACATCCAGACCTCGGGCCGCTCCCTGCACGCGCAGGAGATGAACTTCAACGACATCCGCACCACGCTCCAGGCCCTGATCGCCATCTACGACAACTGCAACAGCCTGCACACCAACGCCTTCGACGAGGCCGTGACCACCCCGTCGGCCGACTCGGTGCGCCGTGCGATGGCCATCCAGCTCATCATCAACCGCGAGTGGGGCCTGGCCCGGAACGAGAACCCGTTGCAGGGCGCGTTCATCGTCGAGGAGCTGACGGACCTCGTGGAGGAGGCGGTGCTGAGCGAGTTCGAGCGGCTGTCGGACCGCGGCGGCGTGCTCGGCGCGATGGAGACCGGCTACCAGCGCGGCAAGATCCAGGACGAGTCGATGCTGTACGAGATGCGCAAGCACGACGGCTCGCTGCCCATCGTCGGCGTCAACACGTTCACCAAGGACACCGACGAGCCGGCGCCGCACAAGCTGGAGCTGGCCAGGGGCACCGAGGAGGAGAAGCAGTCGCAGCTGCGGCGGCTGCGCGACTTCCACGAGCGGCACCGCTCCGAGGCGCCCGCCCAGCTCGCCCGGCTGCGCGAGGCCGCGATGTCGGACGGGAACGCGTTCGCGGTGCTGATGGAGGCGGTCCGGCACTGCTCGCTCGGCCAGATCACCGACGCGCTGTTCGAGGCGGGCGGCCAGTACCGGCGCAACGTCTGACGGCGGGCGCCCGTCGTGACAGGGCCTGACAGGGGACGCCGATAGGATCGCGATGCTGGGAGAACATCGCGTATCAGGAGGCTTTGCATGTCCGTGACCTTCAAGGGCAACCCCATCACCGTGGGCGGCACCTTCCCGCAGCCCGGCGACAGCGCCCCGGCGTTCCGGCTGGTGGGCGCCGACCTGGCCGAGCGCACGCTGGAGGACTTCGGCCAGAAGACCAAGGTGCTCAACATCTTCCCGAGCCTCGACACCGGCACGTGCGCGGCCTCCGTGCGCCGGTTCAACGAGATCGCCGCCGAGCACCCCGACGTGGCGGTGCTGTGCATCTCGGCGGACCTGCCGTTCGCGCAGAAGCGGTTCTGCGGCGCGGAGGGGCTGGAGAACGTGACCACGCTGTCGCTCATGCGGGGGCGCGAGTTCCTCCAGGACTACGGCGTCGCCCAGGAGTCGGGGCCGCTGGCCGGGCTGGCCGCGCGGGCCGTGGTCGTGCTCGACGGTGCCAACAAGGTCGTGTACTCGCAGCTCGTGCCGGAGATCGGCCAGGAGCCCGACTACGACGGCGCGCTGGCCGCGCTCAAGAAGTAGGCCGCACTCAGGAAGCAGGCCGCACTCAGGAAGCAGGCCGCACTCAGGAAGCAGGCCGCACTCAGGAAGCAGGCCGCGCTCAAGAAGCAGGGCACGGGCGGGGCGCCTCGTCGAGGTGCCCCGCCAGCTCGGCCTGGAAGGCCGCCGCGAGGTCGAGCAGGTGCTGGTCGCCGGTGGCGGTGTGCTGGAGGTCGAGGATGACCTCGTGCACCCCGGCCCGCGCCGCGTCGGCCAGGTAGGCGGAGATCTCGGCGACCGTGCCGCTCCTGGGCGGCGTGCCGTGCTCGGTGACCACGGGGTTGGAGCGCAGGACCATCCGCAGCGCGCCGGGGTCGCGGCCCGCCTCCTCGGCGGCCCGGCACACGGTGCGCCACATCGAGGTGAGCGCGGGGATCGGCAGCGCCGCCGTCAGCCAGCCGTCGCCCCTGCGCCCGACGCGGCGCAGCGCCGCCTCGGAGAAGCCCGCCAGGTAGAGGGGCGGGCGCCGGGCGGGCTTGGGCTCGATGTGGCTGGGCGCGATCGTCCACAGCTCGTGCTCGAACGACACCGGGTCGGTGGTCCAGATGGCCTCCAGCGCGTCGAGCGTGGCGTCGTAGCGGCGGGCCCGGCCCCGCCAGGGCACGCCGGCGGCGGCGTACTCGTCGGAGGACCAGCCCAGCCCGAGCCCGGCGTCGAGCCGTCCGCCGCTGAGGTGGTCGATCGTGGTGAGGGAGCGCGCCAGCACGGCGGGGGCGCACCAGCAGGCGTTGAGCGCGCTGGTGCCCAGCCGCACGGCGGAGGTGGCCGACGCGGCCACCGACAGCACCGCGAACGGGTCGAGGAACACCCGGTGCGCCTCGGGGATCGTGCCGTCGCCGGCCGGATAGCGGTCTTTCGGCTCCAGCGGGGTCAGCAGCCGGTCGCCGGCCCACAGGCTGTGCAGGCCCATCGACTCGGCCTCCCGCGCCACCCGCAGCACGCTGGA
Source organism: Nonomuraea composti (assembly GCF_012034275.1). Classification (NCBI taxonomy): domain Bacteria; kingdom Bacillati; phylum Actinomycetota; class Actinomycetes; order Streptosporangiales; family Streptosporangiaceae; genus Nonomuraea; species Nonomuraea composti. The sequence continues at coordinate 297,201 of NZ_JAATEP010000004.1, forward strand.
CAGCGCCGCGAACCTGCCGTACTGCGGGACGGCCAACCCGAGTCTCATGGTCTCAGCCCTTTCTGCCCACGCCGCACAGGATCAGCGACTTCTGCGGGCCGTCGACGAAGTCGATCAGGTCGGCCTGCTCGGGCCGCCACTCGGGCAGCCACACCAGGCCCGGGTCCACCAGCTCGAATCCCTCGAACAGCCCGGCGATCCGGTCGCGCCCGCGCAGCGTGAGCGGCGCGTCGGCGCCGCAGTAGACCTCGGTGGCCCGTTCGGCGAAGGCGGCACCGGCATCGCCGGTGGCGTGGGACAGGACGAGGTGGCTGCCGGGCGCCAGGGCCTCGCGCAGGGTCGCGACGATCTCCTCGGGGCCGTCGGCGTCGGCGACGTGGTGCAGGACCGCCGTCAGCAGCACGCCCACGGGCCGGTCGAGGTCGAGCGCCCGCAGCACCTCAGGGTCCTTCACGATCGTGTCGGGCTCGCGCAGGTCGCCGCGCACCACGGTGGTCGCGCCCTGGCCGGCCAGCAGCGCCCTGGCGTGCACGAGCACCACGGGGTCGCGATCGACGTAGACCACCCGGGCCGAGGGCGCCAGCTCGTGCACGTGGCCCCGGGCCGGCAGGCCCGTGCCGATGTCGAGGAACTGGTCGATGCCGCGCTCCGCGAGGAAGCGCACCGCCCGGCCGAGGAAGGCGCGGTTGGCCCGCACCGCCGCCCGCAGCTCGGGTGCCACCTCGAGGATCCGCTCCGCCGCCGCGCGATCGGCGGGGAAGTGGTCCTTGCCGCCGAGACAGTAGTCGTAGATGCGGGCCACGCTGGGCGTCCGAGGATCGAAGCCGAGCGACTCACGCTGCAACCGGGGCCCCCGATCACCAGTCGACGATCTTTGCCAGGAGTCTACGGCCCCGTACCGACAGATGATCATCAAATCGGCGATCTAGGCTTGCCGATGTGGACGACACCGGAGTGCCCGTGCCGATCCCCGCGACCGTGCGGCGGATCGTCTCCCTGGTGCCCTCGCTGACCGAGTCGGTGGCGGCGACCCTGCCCGGCGCGCTGGTCGGCGCGACCGACTGGTGCTCGCACCCGGCCGACCTCGACGTGGTCCGGGTCAGGGGCACCAAGAACCCCGACCTCGACGCGATCAGGCGCCTGGCCCCCGACGTGGTGCTGGCCAACGCCGAGGAGAACCGCCCGCCCGACATCGAGGCCCTGCGCGCGTCCGGCGTTCCCGTCTGGGTGACGCGCATCGAGACGGTGGAGGAGGCGTTCACGTCGCTGGAGCGCATGTTCGCCGAGGCGTGCCGCGTGGAGCCGCCCGCCTGGCTCGCGCGGGCCCGCGAGGCGTGGCGGGAGCCGCACACCGGGCCGAGACGCACGGCGATCGTGCCGATCTGGCGCCGCCCGTGGATGGTGGCGGGCCGCGACACGTTCACCGGCGACGTGCTCAGGCGCCTCGGTGTGGACAACCTGTACGCCGCCCACCCCGAGCGCTACCCCAAGATCCCCCTCGCCGAGCTGAACGAGCGCCGGCCCGACCTCGTGGTCCTGCCCGACGAGCCGTACGCGTTCAGCGCGAGCGACGGCCCCGAGTCGTTCCCCGGGCTGACCTGCGCCCTGGTCAGCGGCCGGCTGCTCACCTGGTACGGCCCCTCGCTCGCCGAGGCCCCCGCCCTGCTGCGCCGCGCGCTCAGGTCGTGAGCTCAGGTGGTCAGCTTCGCCTGGGCGGCCAGCGCCGCGTCCACGGAGGCGGGGGAGAGCACGTGCTCCATGACGATCACCGCCATCCCGACGATCCCGGCGCGGTCGCCCAGCGAGCTGGTGACGATCTCCAGGTTCCTGGTCGTGTACGGCAGGCTCCGCCGGTACACCAGCTCCCTGATGCCCGTCAGGTAGTGCTCCCTGGTCTCGGCCATGTCGCCGGCCAGCACCAGCACGCCGGGGTTGAGCAGGCTGACCGCGGTGGCCGCGACGACGCCGAGCGTGCGGCCCGCCTCCTGGACGCGGGCGATGGCCTCCGGGTCGCCGGCCTGCACGAGCCGGACCACGTCCCGGCTGGTGGCCACGCCGAGGTCGCCGGCCAGGGCGTGGCCGCTGGCCAGCGAGGCCACGCAGCCGCGCGAGCCGCAGGTGCAGACCCGGTCGTCGGTCTCGCGCAGCCGGACGTGCCCGATGTTGCCCGCGGCCTCCTCGACGCCGCGGTAGATCTGCCCGTCGAGGATGATGCCGGTGCCGATGCCCGTGGACACCTTGATGAGGATCAGCGAGTCGGTGTCGCGCCAGAACGACCACCATTCGCCCAGCGCCATGGCGTTGGCGTCGTTCTCGACGAGGATCGGCACGTCGAACGTGGCGCCGATGGCCTCGCCCACGGGGTGGTCGTCCCAGCCCGGCATGAGGAACGACCTGATCACCCGGCCGGTCGTGTGGTCGACCGAGCCGGGCAGGTCGATGCCGATGCCGCACACCTCGCCGGCCGGCCGCCCCACGCGGTCGAGCATGCGCTGGAACGCCTCCCGCACCCACGACAGCACGGCGTCGGGGCCGAGCTCGATGCGCATCTCGGTGCGTTCCTCGGCGATGGGCCGGGCGGCGAGGTCGGTGAGCGCCACCCTGGCGTGGGTGGCGCCCAGGTCGGCCACCAGCATCAGGCGCCTGGTGGCGTCCACGTCGAGCACCGAGGGCGGTCGCCCGCCCCCGGAGGTGCCGACGCCGGACTCGTGGATGTAGCCGGCGTCGATGAGCCGGTCGAGCCGGTCGGTGATGGTCGACCGGGACAGGCCGGTGAGCTCGATCAGGTCCTTGCGCGTCCGGCAGGAGCCATCGCGGATGAGCTGGAGGATCTGCCCTGCCGTCAGCATGGTCTATCCCTTCTCCGCTCCTGCGGTGAGGCCCTCCGTCAGCAGCCGCTCGCTGGCGAAGAACACGATCACGATGGGCAGCGTGAGCACCACCGACCCTGCCATCAGGACCGTCGTCGGGATCTCGATGCTCCCCGCGAGCTGAGAGAGCCCCAGGGACACCGTCCAGCTCTCTCTCCTGTCCACCAGGAAGAGCAGGGCGAACAGGAACTCGTTCCAGGCGATCATGAACGCGTAGAGGCCGGTGGCCATCAGCGCGGGCTTGGACAGTGGCAGCACCACCCGCCAGATGGTCGACAACCTCGTGCACCCGTCGATCGCCGCCGCTTCCTCCACGCTTTGCGGCACGGTCTCGAAGTAGTTGCGGAGCATGTATACCGTGACAGGCACCGTTTGCGCGATATACACGAGGATCAACCCGATCAGCGACCCGCGCAGCCCGATCATGGTGAACAGCACGAACAGCGGGATGGCCAGCACGATCGCCGGGAACAGGTACACGGCGAGGAACAGGAAGTGCACCTGGCGCCGGCCGAAGAAGCGCAGCCGCGCGACCGCGTACGCGCCCGGGATCGAGATCAGCAGCGTGACCGCCACCGACGCGACCGCGACGACCGCGCTGTTCCTGAGGAAGGTCAGGAAGCCCTGCCGGGTCAGCACGTCCACGTACGTGTCGAGGGTGAAGGCGCGCGGCCAGAGCGAGCCCGGGTCCAGGATGAGCTCCTGGATGTCGCGTACCGACAGCATCACCATGTAGAAGAACGGGAACGCGGTGATCAGGAACAGGAAGGCGATCACCAGCGGCTTGAGCACCCTGAGCAGGCCCCGCTCGAACCTATCCCTGGTCACTGCGCTCACCTCCGGCGAAGAACCTCAGGTAGACGGCCAGGAACAGCACGAGGAAGACGGCCAGCACGATGGCCTGGGCGGCGGAGGCGCCGATGTCGTCGCGCGAGGTCAGGAAGTTGTAGACGCGCACGCTGACGACCTCGGTGCCGGCCCCGCCGCCGGTCAGCAGGTAGACGTCGTCGAACTTGGTGAAGGTGAACACGAACCGCAGCACCGACAGCAGCGCGATGATCCGCCAGAGCTGCGGCATGATCACGTAGCGGAAGCGCTGGGTGGGCGTGGCGCCGTCCACGACCGCGGCCTCGTCCAGCTCGGCCGGCAGCGCCTGGAGGCGGGCCAGGATGAACAGGAACGCGAACGGGAAGTACCGCCACGCCTCGAACGCGATCACCGTGAGCAGCGCCACCGGCACCTGGACGCCCAGGAACTCGCCCTTGGCCTGGGTGAGGAACGCGATCGGCTCGCTCAGCCAGGTGTTGACGATGCCGTACTGCGGGTTGAGCATCGTCTCCCACAGGAACGCCACGGCCACCACGGGAGCCACGTACGGGATCAGGATCGAGGCCCGCACGAGTGTCCTGCCCTTGAACCTGTCGCGCAGCGCGAGCGCGGTCACCAGGCCGAGCGCGATCGACAACGCCGTCCCCGCGACGGTGTAGACGAGCGTGTTGACCAGGGACGACCAGAAGCCCGGCTCGGACATCACGTACGAGAAGTTCTCCAGCGTGTAGTGCCCGAAGACGCCCACGCGGCGGATGTTGATCAGCCGCGCGTCCTGGAACGCCAGCATGATCGCCCACAGCAGCGGCAGCACCACGACGACCAGCGTGATGATCAGTGTGGGGGAGATGAGCGTGAGCCCGGCCCGCTCCTCCTGCTGGCGCAGTGTCCGGCCGTGCCGCGTCGGCCTGCGGTGCTGCGGCGCCTGCGGCTTGCTCGCGGTCGTGGTCACTGCCGGATCCCGCGCTTGATGGTCTCGACGTCGGCCTTGGCCTGGGCGGCGGCGGCCTGCGGGGTCAGGGTGCCGTCGGCGACGGCGCTGACCGCCTTGGGCACGGGCAGCTCGCCCATGGTGGCGCCGACCAGCTTGCCCTGGCCCTGCGGGATGCCCCACCTGGCGAAGGTGTCGGGGCTCTTGCGCAGCGCCGTCAGCACGTCGGCCGGGTAGACGTCGGCGAGCGGCTTCTTGGAGTCGACCCCGGCGGGCAGTTTGTCCCACTTCTCGGCGAAGCCCTTGCGGGTGGGGAACTTGCCCTCCGGCGCCATCCCGATCCAGCGCTCGTAGCCCTCGTTCATCATGTACGAGACGAACTTGGTCGTCGGATCCTTGGCGGCGTCACGGGTGACGATCCAGGAGACGATCTCGCCGTACTGTGCGGGAGCGCTCCCGTCGGGGCCCTTCAGCGCCGTCACCACGCCGGTGTTCTTGGCCAGCCACTCAGGGTCCTCGCGGCACTCCTGGCAGCTCGGCAGCGCGTCCTTGCGCAGCCCGGCCAGCTCATCGAGGATGAACGACGACCAGATCGTCATGGCCGCCTTGCCCGAGAAGTAGGTGGCCCTGGTCGAGTCGACGTCCTGCTTGCCCTTGACCGAGTAGTTCCTGGCCAGGTTCCCGTAGAACTCGAAGGCCCGGGCGCACTGCGGCGAGTCGAGGGTGACGTTGCCCGAGTTGTCCACGAGCTGGCAGCCGTTCGCCAGCGCCACGTGCTCGAAGCTCTGCGCGGTGAAGGAGTCCTTCTGCGCGACCGCGAGCGTGATGCCCGCGACCCCGCCCGTGTTGAGCTTGGCCGCGGCCGCCTGCAGCGCCTCGTACGTGTCGGGCGGCCGCAGCCCGGCCTTCTCGAACAGGTCCTTGCGGTACAGGATGAGCTGTGCCCAGCCGTCGCTGGGCACCGCGAGCAGCTTGCCGCCGGAGGTGTCGAGCTCCAGCGCCCGCGGCGAGAACGTGTCGCGGCCGAGCTGGTCGACGATCCTGCCCGGCGTCTCGGTGTCGAGCAGCTCGTTGGCCTCCATCTCGCGGACGGACGACAGCGGCAGCGCCCCGATCGCGTCGGGCAGGTCGTCGGCCGCCGCGGCCGCGGTGAGGGTCTGGCTGAACTGGTCCTCGCCGACGCCGACCAGCTTCACCTTGATCCCGGTCTTCTTGGTGAAGTCGGCGACGATCGTGTTCTGCACGGCCATCCGCGCGTCGAGGTCCTCCAGGGTCCAGACGGTGATCTCATTGCTCGTCGACGATTCCTCGCCACCGCCGCCCGAGCAGGCGGCCAGGGCGGCGGCCAGCAGGGCGGCAGAGAGGACGGCGGTCACCTTCGTCGGCATGGCACGCTCCTCTGGTTGGGGATATGCCGCCCTTACCCGTGCACAAGAGGCCGCAACGTGCGGTAGGCGATACCGAGACCGGTCTGTACCCTCTCCGTGCTTCCGCTCCAGACGGCGTCCTCGTGCTCGACGGAGACCACTCCGTCGTATCCGCCCTCGTAGAGCGCGTCGATCACCCGCGTCCAGTCGACCTGCCCGAGCCCCGGCACGCGGAAGCGGTACCAGCCCTTTTCTCCGCTGATCGGGCCGTAGAAGCCGTAGCGGTCGATCTGCCCGGGAAGGAGCTGCGTGTCCTTGGCCTGGACGTGCGCGATGTTGTCCACGTAGGGGACGAGCGCCGCCACCGGATCGATACCGAGCGCCACGAGATGGGACGGGTCGTAGTTGAGCTTGAGGCCCAATGAGAACATCCATTCCCATAGTTCGGGAGAATAGGCCAAATTGCCCGGATATCCATCGGGGTGCCAGCTTTTCATCACGCAGTTCTCGATGACGATGTCGACGCCGCGCTGCCGGGCGTACTCGACGAGGGGGCCGAAGACGTCAGTGGCCCGGTCCAGGCTCTCCTTGACCGGCAGGCCCGGATCGCGGCCGACGAAGGTGCCGACGGTGGGGCAGCCGAGCGCGGCGGCGGCGTCGATACACCGCCTGACGTGGGCGTTCACCTCTTTCCCTGCCGTAGGGTGGAGATTGTTCTCGTAGTAGGCGATCGAGGAAAGCGTGAGTCCGGTCTCCGTGAAGATTCGCCTGACTCGATCGCATTCGGCGCTGTCGAAACGATCTACTCTGATGTGATTTCGGTCATCTGGAGAGGGCCAACCGGCCACCTCCAGTGCTTCGAAGCCCTGGGTGGCGGCCCAGCGAGCAATGTCGGTAAGGTCGCTTTCCGGAAGACACGCTGTCAGAAACCCCAATTTCATCAGTCACCTCCGACGGAAGTCGTAGACTTAAGAGTGTTACGAGCGCAACTATGGTGTGCAAAGTAGCGTTAAATCTTCGACTTTTGATTGATCAAAAAACATAAGTTGTGGGGAATGCGCGTCATCACCTTCGAAGAGCCAGGCAGTGTCCGCGTCAGCCTGGAGTCGCCCGCGAAGCTAGAGCCGGGCACAGTGCGGGTACGCACTCTCTATTCAGGAGTCTCAGCGGGCACCGAACTCACCGCCTACCGCGGTACCAACCCCTATCTCACTCGCAAGTGGGACACCGAGCGCCGGCTCTTCGTCGAAGGCCAGACGCATGCCTACCCACTCAGCGGCTGGGGCTACCAAGAGGTGGGCGAGGTGGTGGAGGCCGCGCCCGATGTGGCCGACCCGCCCGTCGGCAGCCTGGTGTGGGGCATCTGGGGCCACCGCGCCGAGGCCGTCGTCCCGGCGGACAAACTCGTCGGCCACGTCCTGCCGCCCGGCGCCGACCCCCTGACCGGCGTCTTCGCCCGCGTCGGCGCCATCGCGCTCAACGCCGTGCACGCCGCCGACGTGCACCTCGGTGACCAGGTCGCCATCTTCGGCCAGGGCGTCATCGGCCTGCTCGCCACCCGGCTGGCCGTGCTCAGCGGCGCCCGCGTGGTCGCCGCCGACGCCATCCCCGACCGCCTGGAGCTGGCCAGGAAGTTCGGCGCCGCCGAGACCTTCGACGTCGCCTCCGGCTCCGTCGCCGAGTTCATGCGCAAGCGCATCGTCGGCGCCGACACCGTCATCGAGCTCAGCGGCAGCCACCTCGCCCTGCACGAGGGCATCAGGACCGTTCGCAAGGGCGGTCGCGTCGTCGCCGCCGGGTTCTACCAGGGCGACGGCATCGGGCTGCGGCTCGGCGAGGAGTTCCACCACAACCAGGTGCAGCTCGTCTCCTCCCAGATCGGCGGCGTCGCCTCGTGGCTGGCCCACCGGTGGGACGTCGAGCGGCTGCAGCTGACGTTCATGGAGCTCGTGCACCGCGGCGAGATCGACGCCCGCGAGCTCGTCAGCCACATCATGCCCGTCGACCGGGCCGCCGAGGCCTTCGACCTGCTCGACAAGCACCAGTCCGAGGTGCTCCAACTCGTCTTCGAATTCAAGGAGTAGACAGTGAAGCTCGCCGTACAGGAGCAGCTTCTGCCGGGTCGTTCGCTGCAGGAGAAGTTCGCGTTCGCGCTCGACGCCGGTTTCGACGCCATCGAGCTGCGCGGCAAGGGGGACTTCCACTTCGCGGGCCGGCTGACCGAGCTCAAGCGGGCGCTGGCCGACGGCGTGGAGATGCCGACGGTCTGCGTCGACATGCCGCACTTCATCGGCGACTTCGACCCCGCCAAGCGCAAGGACGCCATCCAGCAGCTGCGCTCCCAGCTCACCGTCATCGGCGAGCTCGGCGGCATCGGCGTCATGACGCCCGCCTCCTGGGGGCAGTTCTCCCGCCGGCTGCCGCCGTTCGAGCCGCCGCGCAGCCCCGAGGAGGACCGCGAGGTGCTGACCGAGGCGCTGGGCATCCTCGGCGAGCACGCGCACCGCAACGGCGTGCTGATCATGCTGGAGCCGCTCAACCGGTACGAGAACCACATGGTCAACACCCTGGCCGAGGCGGTCTCCTACTGCTCCATGGACTCCATCAGGATCGTCGGCGACACCTACCACATGAACATCGAGGAGGACGACCCCTGCCGCTCGCTGATCGAGGCAGCCCCGTACATCGCCCACATGCAGATCAGCGAGTCCAACCGCAACCAGCCGGGCACCGGGCACCTCGACTGGGCCGCGCAGCTCGCCACCCTCGACGCGGCCGGCTACGACGGATACCTCGCCCTGGAGTGCCGCCTGCGCGGCGAGCCCGAGATCGTTCTTCCCCAAACCGCAGCATTCGTGAGGAAGTACCTATGATCCTCCGCGACGCCGTGCGCGTCCTGGTCAGCAACTGGGACGGCAGCTACACGGTTCCCTCCCGTCGCCTCTACCCGCACCAGTGGAGCTGGGACTCCGCCTTCATCGCGATCGGCAACGCCCGCTGGTCGCCGCGCAGGGCCAGGACGGAGCTGCTCAGCCTGTTCGGGGCCCAGTGGTACGACGGCCGGGTGCCGCACATCGTCTTCAACCCGGCGGTGCCCGAGGACGCCTACTTCCCCAGCTCCGACTTCTGGCGCACGGCCGCGCCCTCCGGGGTGCGCACCTCCGGCATCGTGCAGCCGCCCGTGCACGCGCTGGCCGCGTGGAAGACGTACCAGGCCGAGCCCGACCAGGCATTCCTGCGCCGGATCTACCCCCGGCTGGTGGCGCAGCAGGAGTTCCTGCGCGAGCAGCGCCGCTCCGCCGAGGGGCTGATCTCGATCGTGCACCCCTGGGAGTCGGGCATGGACAACAGCCCGGCCTGGGACCTGCCGCTGGCGGCCGTGGAGACGACCGCGACCGGGTTCGTCCGCCGTGACCTGCAGAGCGTCAGCGCCGACGAGCGGCCCACCGACCGCGACTACGTTCAGTACGTCGAGATCGCCCAGGCCTACCGCGAGTCCGGCTACCGCGAGCCCGGACCGTTCCACGTCGAGGACCCGCTGTTCAACACCGCCTACGGCGTGGCCGAGTCGACGCTGGCCGCGATCGCGCACGAGCTCGGCCTCGACCCCGAGCCGCACCGGCGCGAGGCCGCGGCGATCACCAAGGCCATGGTGCGGCACCTGTTCGACGGCAAGCTGTTCCAGCCGCGCGACCTGCACAGCGGCACCCTGATCGAGTCCAGCAGCGCGGCCGGGCTGACGCCGCTCATGCTGCCCGACCTGCCGCCCGAGGTCGCCGACACGCTGATCGGCACGGCCATCGACCGATTCGGCCTCAAGAAGCTGCCGCTGCCCAGCTACGCCCTCGACGCGCCCGAGTTCGCCCCGGCCCGCTACTGGCGCGGCCCGAGCTGGATCAACCTGAGCTGGCTGATCTGGCACGGGCTCAAGGACCGCCGCCCGGAGCTGGCCAGGGCGGTCGCCGACACGATGATGCGCGCCGTCAGCGTGTCGGGCTTTCGCGAGTACTTCAACCCGCTCACGCTGCGCGGGCACGGCTGCCGCGACTTCAGCTGGTCAGCCGCGCTCGTCCTCGACATCGTCGCGGAGCACAGCCTGAACGGACTGAAGCCGTCGTGCCGCGAGTCCGGTCAGGAATCCGGGCGCCTCAGAAAAGCCGACGACATCAGTGATCACGTGCTCGCGTAGCGCGTCGCCGTGCTCCCTGAGCAGGCCGATCGTCTCGTACGAGAGCCGCTCCCTGTCCCAGGCGTGGGCCAGGCCGCGCGGCACCCGGCCGATCTGGGCGCAGCGCAGGGTCAGCCCGTTGTGGTGGAACTCCTCGCCGAGCCGCACCTCCTGGGCGCCCTGCGTGTAGAAGGCCAGGTCGATCAGCGTGCCCTGGGGGCGGAGCAGCCGTAGCCCGAGCGCCAGCGCCCTGGCCTGGCCCCGGCACTGGAAGACCGCGTCCGCGCCGCGGTCGTTCTGGCCGTGCCGCCAGCGGCGCTTGAGCGTCACGGCCGGGTCGTCGCCGGCGGCCAGCACGTCCATGCCGAGCGCGGCGGCGATCTCCAGCCTGGCCGGGGTCTCGTCCACGACCACGACCTCCGCCGCGCCGCCCGCGCGCGCGAACAGGGCCGTCAGCAGCCCCACCACGCCCGCGCCCACCACCGCGACGCGCCGCCCGCGCACGCCGTCGCCGAGGTCGCGCACGGCCGGGCCGTGCAGGTCGTGCGCGGCGTGCAGCAGGCCGTTGGCGCAGATGGGGCCCATGTGGGCGACGTAGATGCCGAGCATGGGGTCGAGGTCGCCGGGCAGCTCCACGAACCGGTCGGCCATCGGATCGGCCACGTACGCCGTGCGGTGCCCGTAGCACATGGCGACCAGCGCGCCCTCGCGCGCGGCCCGCGTCCGGCTCTCGATCACCCTGCCGACCTGCATGTACCCGATGCCGCGCACCGGGTACGACACCGACGGCGCGCCGTCCAGGAACAGTCCGAGCGCCGGGTCCCACGTCGAACCGAGGTAGGGGTTGGTGCCCTTGACGAAGGTCAGCTCGGTGCCGGCCGAGATGCCGCTGTAGACGGTCTTGACCAGGAAGCCGCCCTCGGGCACGTCGGGCAGCTTCTCCTCGACGAGACAGACCTCGCCCGGCTCGTCGATGCTGAGCACGCTACTGGTCATCATCGAGCATCACCGGCTTCCGTTCGGCGGCGGATCGCGCGAGTGCCAGCGCCAGGCGGTGGGTGCGCAGCGCCTCCCCGTACGGTACGCGCACATCGGCCTGCTTGCCCTGCACGGCGTTGATGAACTCGCGGTCCACCCGCACCTTCGCCTGGCCGTCGTCCTCGATCACGCGTTCGCCGTCCACGAGCAGGCGGGTCTCGCTGAGCTCCAGCGCGATGCCGTCGGCGCACACCTCCAGCCCCACCCGGTGCTTGTGGGTGAGCAGGCAGGAGGTGGCGAGCAGCCCGGCGGCGCCGCCGGTGAAGCGCAGCACGGCGGCGGTGGCGCGGTCCACCTCGCCGTCCACGGTGTTCTCGGCGGGGACGGCGTGCACCATGGAGATCTCGCCGACCAGCAGCCGCGCCAGGTCCAGCACGTGGACGGCCTGCTCCACGATCTGGCCGCCGGACATGTCGGGGTTCAGCCACCACGCCACCGGGGGCACCTTGTCCAGCCAGTGGCCGAGCGCGAGCCGGACGGGGCGGCCGTCGAGCAGGTCCTGGGCCTGCCGGACGATGTCGAGGTAGCGCCAGTGGTGGCCGACGGCCGAGGGCAGAGATCTCCGCTCGATTTCGGACGCGATGTTTTCTGCGGTTTTGAGATCTAGAGAAAGCGGTTTTTCCACGAAAAGCGGGAGATTACACGACAGAACATCATGTTCCGGGTTACCGTGCGCGAAAGGAGGCACACAGACGTAGACAGCATCAAGACCGCCGGCACTGAGCAGGTCGGCATGGCCGCCATAGGCGGGGGAGCCGTGCTTCGAGGCCAGCGCCTCGGCCCTGTGGGGATCCGTGTCGGCGATCCCAGCGATCGTGACATCGGGGAACCCGGACAGGACGTCAGCGTGGCGAGCGGCGACATTTCCGGCACCTACGATGCCGACTCGGGTCATAGGGGACACAACCCGGCATATGCCACGTCTAGGCCGAATCAAACAAATAGGTTCAAGCGCCTATAGATCGGGCAGATGCCGTGACCTCATGAGATCGGGGCTGATGCATGGAGACGGATATGCGAGCCTTGGCCAAGGCCCAGGAGTGGTACGGCCCGCACTCGAGCACCGCCGCCGAGTGGCCGGCGGACGCCTTAGTGCCGGCCAAGGAGGACACCACGATCAGCGTGGTGCTTCCCGCGCGTGACGAGGAGAGCACGGTCGGCGACATCGTCGCCGCGATCCGCCGCGACCTCGTCGAGCGCACCCCCCTGGTCGACGAGATCCTCGTCGTCGACTCCAACTCGACCGACGCCACCGCCGAGCGGGCACGGGAGGCCGGCGCCCGCGTCGTGGCACAAGCAGAGGTGCTGCCGCACCTCCCACCCCTCACCGGCAAGGGCGAAGCCCTGTGGAAAGGGCTTGCCGCCGCTACCGGCGACATCATCGTCTACATCGACGCCGACCTGCGCAGCTTCGGCGCGCACTACGTGTCAGGGCTGGTCGGCCCCCTGCTGGTCAACCGCGACACGCACTTCGTCAAGGCCACCTACGAGCGGCCCTACATCGGCTCCGACGGCGTCGCCCAGCAGGGCGGCGGCGGGCGCGTGACCGAGCTGGTGGCCCGGCCGCTGCTCAACATGTTCTGGCCCGAGCTGGCCGGCTTCGCCCAGCCGCTCGGCGGCGAGTACGCCGCCCGCCGCGAAGTCCTCGAACAGGTGCCGTTCGTCACCGAGTACGGCGTGGAGTTCGGGCTCCTCGTCGACCTGCTCCAGCTCGTCGGGCTGGACGCGATGGCCCAGGTGGACCTGGGGCACCGCACCCACACGCACCAGTCGATCCCCGCTCTCGGCCGCATGGCCGGGCAGATCATGCTCACCGCCTGGTCCCGCCTGGAACGCCAGGGCCGCGTGCTCGCGTCGGAGCCTCCGGCGCACACGCTCCTGCAGTTCGGGCTCGAAGGGGACGCGGGTCTGGTGGACGTGGGAGTGGCCGAGCGACCTCCGCTCGCCTCCCTCGTACTGGAGGAGGATCTGGCATGAAAGTCCTGATGAACGCGGGGCCGTGGCTCGCGGTCCCGCCCGCCGGATACGGCGGCATCGAGAACGTCGTGGCCACACTGGTGCCCGAGCTGCGCGCCCGCGGCGTGCACGTCGTGCTGGCCTCCGTCGGCACCAGCACCCTCGACGTGGACGAGCTGATCAGCGCCTACGACGAGGAGCAGTTCACCGAGCTGCAGAAGCCCTACAACCAGGTCATGGGCATCACCCACGCCCACCTGGCCAGGGTCGTGTCCGAGCTGCGCGGCCGCGACGACATCGACCTCGTGCACGACCACGTCGAGGTGGTGGGCCCGGCCACGCTGTCCGCGCTGGGCGGCCCGCCCGTCCTCCACACCCTGCACTGGGACCTGCGCAAACACCCCGCCTTCTACGGCGCGTTCCCGCCGTCGATCGCGGTCAACGGCGTCTCGGAGTCGCAGATCGCCCGCGCCCCCGACGCCCTGCGCGCCGCCTCGCTCGGCGCCGTCCACCTCGCCACCCCGCTCGCCGGCCCTGTCGCCGGCCCTGTCGCCGGCCGGGACCCGCAACCGGAGCGGGGCGAGCACCTGGTCGTCATGGGCCGCATCTGCGGGCTCAAGGGCCAGCACGTGGCCGCCCGCATCTGCCAGAAGCTCGGGCTGCCGCTGGTGCTGGCCGGCCCCGTGAGCGGCCGCAACACGGCCGCCGAGCTCGACGTCGTCGCCCAGAACCCCTACCACCCGCTGCACAGCCACCCCGACGTGCGCTACCACCTCGACCAGGTCTCCCCCTACCTCGACGGGGACCTGGTCCGCTGGGTCGGCGCGGTCGGCGGCCAGGAACGCGACGACCTCTACGCCTCGGCCCGCGCCGCCCTCTTCCCCATCCAGTGGGACGAACCGGGCGGCACGGCCGTCGTGGAGGCCCTCGCGCTCGGCGTCCCGCCCGTGGGCCTGCGGCGCGGCTGCCTCCCGGAGATCATCGACCACGGCCGCACCGGCTTCCTCGCCGACACTGAGGAGGAGCTGGCGGAGTGGGTGCTCCGGGTCGACGAGATCGACCCGGAGGAGTGCCGCCGCGAGGCCCGCCGCCGCTTCTCACCGTCGGTGATGGCCGACCGGTACCTGGACCTGTACGAGCAGGTCCTCTCACGTCGATGACACCGTTTCCGCCGGGCGCGTCCTGAGCGCCAGGCGGGCGGGGACGGTGGTGGAGAGCAGGGCCAGGACGGTCGCCGCGGCGACCACCAGCCCGTACGCCGCCGGCGGCACGGACGGCACCGCCGATCCCGTCATCCCCGCCCCGAACGCCGCCAGCGTCACCAGCGCCACGGCGGTGCCCGTCACCACGGCGGCCAGCACCGCCGCCAGCGTCTCCAGGCGCAGCATGCGCAGGACCTGGCGGCGGGTGGTGCCCGCCAGGCGGAGCACGGCCAGCTCCCTGGCCCGGCCCGACGTGGCCATGGCCAGGGTGTTGACCACGGCGATGGCCGTGAAGGCGATGATCAGGCCGAGGGCCACGAAGGTGACCTGCGGGTTCGCGGAGCTGATCGTCGCGGTCGCCGGTGCGGCTCCCGGCAGCGTGATCCCGGGGGCCGCGACCAGCAGGGTGCCCGACGGGTCGTCCACGTGGCCGGCCACCAGCTCGTACGGCAGCGTCACGTCCCCGAAGCCGAGGCCGCGCGAGTAGACGGCGGCGACCTTCAGCGTGGCGGGGGTGCCGTCGCCGAGCGTGAGCGCGGCCCGGTCACCGGGGGCGAGGCCGAGGTGGGCGGCGGCGGTGCCGCTCAGGGCCACCGCGCCGGGGCCGAAGCCGTCCATCGTGCCGGCGACCACGCCCAGGTCCAGCGTGCGCCGGTCGTAGACGACGGCCTGGGCCGGGTACTTGTCCAGGCCGAACCGGACCGACGTGCGCAGCACCGGCGTGACGGCCTGGACGCCCGGCACGCGCCCGACCTCCCCGGCCGAGGCGGCGGCGCCGGGCAGCACGTGGTCCGCGCGGGTGCCGGCGGCGGCCTGCTCCTGCGCGGCGGCGCCCATCGTGGTCTGGGTGAACAGGATCGTGCAGGTCATCGCCACCATCAGGGTGAGCGGCGACAGCACGGCGGCCAGCGCCTTGGGGGTGGCGCGCAGGTTCCGCGCCGCCAGGAAACCACTGGCCCCCTTCGCCGGCCGGGACGCGCCGGCCGGCGTCCTCTTCCAGGACGGGACCAGGCGCGACGCGCCGGCCAGCAGCGGGCCGAGGACGGCGACGGCGAGGCGGGCGGCCAGGGGGCCGAGCACCGACACGGCGACCGTCCAGAGCAGCGCGGTCAGCAGGGTCACCGGCGTGGCGGCGGCCTCCGTGTCCAGCCCCGACAGCACCAGGGTGAGCGTCACGGCCCCGGCCACCAGCACCGGCCCGGCCACCAGCCGCCACACGGGCAGCCGGCCGTCGTCGAGCGCGGCCTCCCCGAGCGCCTCCACCGGACGGATCCGGGCCAGGCGGCGGGCGGAGACCCGGGCCGCGGCCCACGCGGCGGCGACCGTGGCGAGCAGCGCGAGCAGGGGCGGGAACGGGCTGACGACCAGCGGCAGGTTCGCCGGGGTCGCGCCCAGCGCCACGAAGGCCGCGTGCAGCAGCAGGCCGAGCCCGACCCCGGCCGCCGCCCCCGGCACCCCCGCCAGCACGCCCACCACCAGCGCCTGGCCGCCCACCAGCCGGCGCACCTGCCGCGGCGTGGCGGCCACCGCCCGCAGCAGCGCGAGCTCGCGCTGGCGCTGCTGGATCGACAGCGCGAACGTGCCCACGACCACGAGGATCGCCACGATCAGCGAGGTTCCGGCCAGCGCGCCGCCCATGCTGATCAGCTTGACCCTGGCCTGCTCGGCGTCCAGGAACTCCAGCCTGCCGCGCTCGTCCCCGGTGTAGAGCACCGCGCCCTGGGGCGCCCGCGCGAGGCCGGGGAAGACGCCGGCGGCGCTGACCATGCCGGGCCGCCCGGCCAGGCGGCGGGCCTGCGCGGTGCTGAAGAACACGGTGTCCTGGCTCGGCAGGGCCTGCGCGGTGACCCCCACCACGCGGTAGCCGCGCAGCCGCGCCCCCACCTCCAGCCCGGCGCGGGCGTCCACCACGATCTCGCCGGCGCCCCGCGGCTCGCGTCCCCGCGCGATCGTGAACGGCGTGAGCGCGGCCGACTCCCAGCCGTGCCCCGTGTACGCGCCGAACGGGAACGTCACCTCGGCCACCACCTTCGACACGCCGGGCGTGCGCCGCAGCGTTTCAACGACCGTCTCGGGCAGCCAGGCGCGCTCGGCCAGCGGCTTGGCCTTCGTCTTGATCTCGCCGTCGCCCTTGCCGACGGTCTGCCGGACGAACTGGTCGGCGGCCACGACGGCGGGTGCGCCCGCGTACCGCTCGGGCGAGACCGCGCCGCGCAGCCCGGTCTCCAGCAGCATCAGGCACGCGCACACCAGCGCCGCCGCGCACAGCAGCGCCACGAACGCCCCCGCGAACGCGCCCTTGCGCTCCCGCAACAACTTCCACGCGAACCCGGTCAACACGCCCACACCCCCGACTTCCAGCCGAACCCGTCCCTCACGTCCCGATCGCCGAACCCGGCCCTCGCGCTCCGATCGCCGAACCCGGCCCTCACGTCCACGCCCCCAGCCTGGTCATCCGCTCGGCCACCTTCTCGGCCGTCGGGCCGGACATGGAGTCCACGATCCGGCCGTCGGCCAGGAACAGCACGGTGTCGGCGTACGAGGCGGCCAGTGGGTCGTGCGTCACCATCACGACGGTCTGGCCGAGGCCGTCCACCACCTCGCGCAGCAGCCGCAGCACGTCCCTGGCGGTCATCGTGTCCAGCGCCCCGGTGGGCTCGTCGCCGAACACCACCTCAGGGCCGGTGATCAGCGCCCTGGCGATGGCGACGCGCTGCTGCTGGCCGCCCGAGAGCTGCGCGGGCCGGTGCCCGGCGCGGCCCTCCAGGCCCACCCGGCGCAG
Source organism: Nonomuraea composti (assembly GCF_012034275.1). NCBI lineage: Bacteria > Bacillati > Actinomycetota > Actinomycetes > Streptosporangiales > Streptosporangiaceae > Nonomuraea > Nonomuraea composti. The sequence goes on from NZ_JAATEP010000004.1 coordinate 314,343, forward strand.
GATGTCCTCCAGCCGGCCGCGCGGCACCCGGGCGCCGGACAGGCGGAGGGGGAGGGTGACGTTCTCGACCACGTCGAGCGCCGCGACCAGGTTGAACGCCTGGAACACGAAGCCGACCCGCTGCCTGCGCAGCTCGGTCAGCTCCGTCTCGCCCATCCCGGTCAGCTCGGTGCCGCCGAGCCGCACGGAGCCGGACGACGGCACGTCCAGCCCCGCCGCGCAGTGCAGGAACGTGCTCTTGCCCGACCCCGACGGCCCCATCACGGCGGTGAACGAGCCGCGCGGGATGACGGCCGACACCTCCCGCAGGGCCGCCACCGCGCCCTGGCCCTTCCCGTACACCTTGCTCACGGCGTCCAGCCGCACTGCTTCTGTCATGCCCGGCTCTGTCATGTGTTCCAGCGTGCCGACCAGCGCGTACGCGTCCCAGAGATGCCGTCACCCACCACCCATGACGTCATCATGATCCGGACATTGGTGGACAATAGGCTGCGTGATTCGCATTCTTCTGGCCGAGGACCAGGCCGTCATCAGGGGCGCGCTCACGGCGCTGCTCGGCCTGGAGCCGGACCTGGAGGTGGTCGCCGCCGTCGAGTCCGGCGCGGCCGCCGTCGCCTCGGCCGCCGTTGAGCTGCCCGACGTGGCCGTCCTCGACATCGACATGCCGGGCGAGCTCGACGGCCTGGAGGCCGCCGCCCGGATCGGCGCCCGCGTGCCGTCGTGCCGGACGCTCATGCTCACCGGGCACGGCAAGCCCGCGCACCTCAAGCGGGCGCTGGCGGCGCGGGTGGGCGGGTTCATGCTGAAGACGGCGCCGCCCGAGGAGCTGGTGGAGGCGATCCGCGACGTGGCCGCGGGCAAGCGGGTGCTGGACCCGTCGCTGGCCGTCACCGCGTGGGACCTGGCCGACAACCCGCTCACGCCGCGCGAGGCCGACGTGCTACGGCTCGTCGCGGGCGGCCTGGACGCCCCCGACATCGCGGCCCGGCTGCACCTGACGGCCGGCACCGTGCGGAACTACCTGACGGCCATCGTGACCAAGCTAAACGCGCGCAACCGCACCGACGCCGTCCGCCTGGCCACCGAGGCGGGCTGGATCTAGCGGCGCCGTCGCGTCGAGCACGAACCAGCCGTCGTCCGCGCCCGTCGTGAGCCGCCCGTCCAGCGCCGCCAGGCGGGTGGTGAGGTTGCCCAGCCCGGACGAGCCGCGCCGGGCCTCGCCGGCGCGGGCGCCGTCATTGCGCACGGTCAGGCGCACCCGCCCGCCGCCGGCGGACGTGCGGATCACGCAGTGGCGGGCGGCGCTGTGGCGCAGGACGTTCGTGACGGCCTCGCGCAGGACGGCGCTGAGCACGGTCTCCACCTCGGCCGGCAGCGGCGGGTGCGCCAGGTCGGAGGCCACCTCGACGCCCGCCGCCCGCAGGACGGACGCGGCCGAGCCCGCCTCCGCGGCGAGCGACAGGTCGAGCTGCCCGCCCGAGACCGAGCGCAGGTCGTGCCCGGCCCGCTCGGCCATCTCCAGGACCTCCGCCAGCTCCGCCCGCGCGGCCTCCGGCGGGAGGCGGCGGGCCAGCTCGCACTTCAGCAGGATCGCGGCCAGGTCGTGGCCCAGCAGGTCGTGCAGGTCGCGGGCGGCGCGCAGGCGCTCCTCGACGACGGCCGAGCGGGCCAGGCCCTCCCTGGCGGCCTGGAGCTCCTTCGCGATCCCGGCCAGCCGCAGCAGGCTGTAGATCACCAGGCCGGTGACGAGGTTGCTGACCGTGACGTTCGCCGCCGCGGCCAACGGCAGCTCGAACGAGGCGGCGAGGGCGGCCGTGGCGGCCACGATCGCCGCGACCAGCGGCCAGGCCGTGCGCGGGCGGAAGGCCAGCAGCACCGGGCCCGCCAGGAAACCGCCCACGCCCAGCCAGATCGGGCCGAACAGCGGGACCGGCGCGAACGCCAGCACCGCCATCACGCCCAGCGCCGCCATGTGACGGCCATGGACGGACCTGAGCTGCATGACCACGATGACGGCCAGCAGCCCGACGGCGTGGGGGAGGAGGCCCGTCGGGATCTGCAGCAGGGCCTTGAGGCTGAAGCCGACCAGCACGGCGGCCAGGATGAGCACGGACAGGTCGGCGCGCGGCCGCTCCTCCGGCCGGCGGCGCGGGGCGGGGAGCGTCGCCTCCACCGTGTGGCGGCCCTGGTCCGACAGGCCCGCTCCCAGCGTGCCGCCGGCCGCCCTGACCTGGGCGGCGAGCTCGCTCAGCGCGTCGTCCTCGGCGGTGCGACGGCCGTCGTCGGTGATGCGCAGGGTGACCGTGCCGGGGCCTTCCTCGGTCTCGACCAGGCAATGGCGGGCCGTGCCGCGGCGTACGACGTCGGTGACGGCCTCGCGCAGCACGGTCGCGAGCAGCGCCCCCGCCGGCCCCAGCGGCTCGGCGTGCCCGGCCCGCACCTCCACCCGCACGCCGGCGGCCTCCAGCATGCCCCTGGCCGTGGTCAGCTCCGGCGTCAGCGACATCGCGCGGTAGCCGGCCGCGGCGGCCCGCGCGTCCGCCAGCGAGCGCCGCGCCGCACTGACCGCCTCGCCCAGGTCTGTGGCCGTGGTGTGGTTCATGGCGCGCCGCACCCCGTCGGTGATCGTGGCGAGGCCGCGCCCCAGGCCGTCGCTCAGCTCGGCCGCGATGCGCAGCCGCTCCTCGCCCACCGCCGCCGCGGCCAGCGCCTGCCGGGTGGCGTGCAGCTCGTCCACGCGCTCCACCAGCCGGATGAGCCCGAGGACGATCAACGTCATCAGCACCGTCGTGATCGCCAGGTCGAGCGTCGAGGCGAGGCCGCCGCCCCGGGCGTACGCGATCACGACCGCGCTGAACGCCACGGCGGGCGCCACCGCCCACAGCCGCGTCACCAGCAGCGACCCCGCCAGGAAGCCCAGCACGACCACGGACGAGCCGGCCCCCAGCGTCACCCAGAAGACGAGCACGGCCTGCGCGGCCAGCAGCCACCACGCCCGCGACCAGAGCGTGTAGAGGCACTGCACCGCGAACACCAGCACCGCCCCCGGCGCGCCGGCCAGCACGTACACGCCGGCCAGCGCGGCCAGCACCGCCACCACGATCATCCGCGTCACGAACACACGGGCAAGCCTAGGAGAACCCCCTCGGCAGCACCGTGACCGGGCAGGAGGACGCCCGCAGCACCTTCATGGCCAGCTCGCCGAGGAACACTCGGTGCGGCTGGGCGTCTTCACTGGCCGCGCACACCAGCAGCTCGCCCGGCAGCCACTCGACGCCGGCCAGCGCGGCCGTCACGTCGTGCCCCTCGGCCACCTCCGACTCCGCCTCGATGCCGGTCGTCTCCCACGCCAGCCGCACGGCCAGCGCCAGGTCGTCCCTGAGCTTGCCCTGGTCCTCGGTGCGCAGGTCGAGGGTGATCAGCCGCAGCGGCACGCCCAGCCGCAGCGCCGCCTGCGCCACCTGCCCCACCGCCGCGTCGCACTGCGGCCGATGCACGTAGGCCAGCGTGAGGCGGCCGGGCTCGGCGGGCGGCAGGTAGCCGGCCGGCGCCAGCATCACCGCCTCGGACGACAGGTGCAGCAGGTGGTCGGCCGCCGAGCCGATCGCGATGCGGCCGTGCTGCCCGCCGGCCGCCGAGCCGACCACGATCAGGTCGGCCCTGATCCGGCTCGCCAGCACCGACAGGCCGCGCCCCGTGCCCCGGCTCTCGTACGTGATGTACTCGGCGGGCACCGGTCCCAGCGCCTCGGCCGCGTGCGCCAGGTTGGCCTGCGCCTCGACCGCCAGCCCCGGGCTGCCCGGCGGGTAGATCGTGGCGATCGTCAGCTCCCCGCCGGTGACGCGGGTGATCGCGGCGCCGAGGGCGAGAGCGTCTCTCCCGCCCGCGTCGTTCGCGTATCCGACGATCACGTGCGCTCCGATCACGATTGCCCTCTTACCCGCTCTGAACTGGGAATACGCCGCCTTCTTCCGAACGTTTCAAACCTGTGGAGGCGCAAAGAAAGTGAAGATCACACTTGATACCCGGTTCAACGGGTCGCTCGGTCCCATCACCCTTCGTGAAGCGGTTCAGCAGCTCCGCGAGCGCGACCTGGCCTGCACCGTCGCGGCGGACGCCGTCGAGCAGAAGGTGTCCGTCTTCTCCGACTGCGTGGAGCGCGGGTTCACGCCCCTGCGCAGCGAGATCATGGCCGCCTACTACATGGCGGAGCGCGACGCCACCACCGAGGCGTTCGACCGCGGGCTGATCACCCGCGCCGAGCTGGAGACGAAGCAGGCAGCGCTGGCGCGGCAGTTCCTTACCTAAGGAGCGGGGCCTTACCTAAGTAGGAGGGCTTTTCAGCCGATAGGTCGAGGCATTCGACGCGTTCAGTCCGTAAGGTCGTGTCCATTGGTCGTTCACGGATTGGACACGCGTGTACCAGGACATCGTCGGCTTCGCCCTCACCACGCCCGCATGGCTGCACACCTTCGCCGAGGTCGGCACCGACGCCGGGTTATTCCTCTTCGCGGCGCTGTTCGTGGTGGCCGCCGTGCGAGCGTGGCGGGCGCCGGCTCGTGACCTGGCCCTCGTGATCGCCGGGCCCGCCGGGATCGTGCTGGCGTACATCGTGAGCGAGGTCGTCAAGACCCTCGTCAGGGAGGACCGGCCGTGCCGGGGCGGCGTGGCGACGATCGCCGCCTGCCCGCCCCTGGACGACTGGTCCTTCCCCAGCAACCACTCGGTGATCGCGGCCGGCGCCGCCGCCACGCTCGTGCTCGCCTGGCGCGGCCTGGCCTGGGCGGTGTTCCCGCTGGCCGCCGTCATGGCGTTCTCGCGGGTGTTCGTGGGCGTGCACTACCCGCACGACGTCGCCGCGGGCTTCCTGCTGGGTGCGGTGCTCGCGCCGCTGTTCACGCTGCTGCTGGTGGGCGCGGTCACCCCGGCGGTACGGCTGGTCCGCGCCCGCCTGGCAGGTGAGGGCGCGGCCCACCTGCCCGCTTCGGGCTTCGGCCGGCAGCCTGGTTTCGGGCAGCAGCCGGGCCCTGGCTTCGGCCAGCAGCCGAACCTGGGCCTTGGTCAGGATCCGAACCGGTCGGTCGCCTCTATGAGCCGATCCACGATGCCCGGCTCCGAGTAGGCGTGCCCGGCGTCGTCCACCACGTGGAACTCCGCCTCCGGCCACGCCTTGTGCAGATCCCACGCCGTCGCCATGGGCGTACAGGCGTCGTAGCGGCCCTGCACGATCACGGCCGGCAGGTGCCGGATCCGGTCGACGCCCCTCAGCAACTGGTCGGCGGGCTCGAACCAGCCGCCGTGGCGGAAGTAGTGGTTCTCGATCCTGGCGAAGCAGACGGCGTGCTTGTCCTCGCCGAACTCCTCGACCAGCGCCGGGTCGGGCAGCAGCGTCACCGTGCCGCCCTCCCACTGCGACCACGCCTTGGCCGCCGCCAGCCTGGCCTCGTCGTCCGCCCCCTCCAGTCTCCTGCCGAACGCTTCGATCAGGTCGCCCCGCTCCTCCTCGGGGATCGGGGCGACGTACCGCTCCCACAGGTCGGGGAACAGGTAGGAGGCTCCCTCCTGGTAGAACCAGCGCAGCTCGTGGGGCCGCAGCAGGAAGATGCCGCGCAGCACGATCTCGCTCGTCCGGTCGGGGTGCGTCTGCGCGTACGCCAGCGCCAGCGCGCTGCCCCACGACCCCCCGAACACCTGCCACCGCTCGATGCCCAGATGCTCGCGCAGCTTCTCCATGTCCGCCACCAGGTGCCACGTGGTGTTGGCCGCGAGATCGGTCGCCGGGTCGGAGGCGTGCGGCAGGCTCCGCCCGCAGTTGCGCTGATCGAACAGCACGATGCGGTACCGCTCGGGGTCCCACTGCCGGCGATGCTTGGCGCTGCACCCGCCCCCCGGGCCGCCGTGGATCATGACGGCGGGCTTGCCGTCGGGGTTGCCGCAGACCTCGTAGTAGATCTGGTTACCGTCACCGACGTCGAGCAGGCCGGAGTCGTACGGTTCGATGGGCGGATACAGGGTTCTCATACGCCCCGATCCTGCCGCATGCCGGCCCCTGCGTCGTCATACGTCGCCTAAGCCCACTGGTGGCGGCTGAGGAAGCCGCGTTCGCCCGTCGCGTACTCGTTGAACGCCTGCCGCACCTCTTCCAGCTCCGCCACCATGGCCCTGACCAGGTTTCCTTCCTTGTACTCCAGCTCGAACCCGGGCGAAACCTGCAAGAAGTGCTGCCCGAAGTTCACCAGCGCCACGAACGGGTTCTGCGCCGACATGGTTCCCAGCACGTCGTGGATCAGCCCCAGGTCAGGATCATGGACGACCATCCCGTCCCCGGTGTGCAGCTGCATCCCTTCGTACACGCCCAGCGGGGCCACGTTGTGCACGAGGTCCCGCTGGGGGTCGTAGCAGACCAGGCCGTGGGCGCGCGCGACCGTGAACACCTGGGCCGACAGCTCGTCCATCGTGTCGAGGTCCATCGAGACGAGCACGTGCCCGGGGTAGAGCGTGACCTCCCCGGGCAGTTCCTTGGCCACGTCGGGTGCGGTGCCGGTGCCGGGCGGGGTTCGCTTGACCGCCAGGTACGTCGCCCGCGCCTGGTCCCTGCTGATCGGCACCGGCTCGTCCCAGACCATCAACTCAACGCTCATCGGTCCATCTTGACGGACGGGCCGCGCGGTCGCGCGTCATGGCCTGGGTTTTTCCGAATCCGGCACCAGTTCCACCGTGCAGTGCGCGCAGCGGCGGGCCTCGGTCGGGATGTCGGACAGGCATTCGGGGCACTGCTTGGTCGCGGCCGTCTTGTTCCGCTCGAGGAGGCTGATGAGCCGGGTCATGGGGGCCACGACGAGCCAGTAGACGATGGCCGAGATGATCAGGAAGGTGAGCAGGTGGTTGAGGAAGTCGCCGTACTTGAACCGGCTGCCGTTGATCGTGAAGGAGTATTCGGCGAAGTTCGGCTGGCGGCCGCCCGTCACCGCGCCGATCAGCGGGGTGATCAGGTCCGCCACGAACGCCTGGACGAGGCCGCTGAACGTGGCGCCGACGATCACGGCGACGGCCAGCTCGACGATGTTGCCACGGAGTAAGAACTGTTTGAAACCGCCCATGGAGTCGGCACATTGCCGTACAAGACGGTCCGAAACCGGTGACGTAAGGGATGCTGAGTGCGTGAGCCGCTTCCGATACCGCGCCGTCGGGGCGGCTCACCCGTTTTGACCTCGGAAGAAGCGAGGCGGAGTAATGACGCCCTCAGCGTGGGAAGGAACAGAGTGATCTAGCTGGGGCCCGGGGTTGTCCGGTGGAGCGGGGGAACGGAACATGGGGAGAGACCGTAAGGGAGCCTCGATGATCGAGATCTGGCCGGGAGACCCTTATCCGCTCGGGGCTACCTACGACGGGGCCGGCACCAACTTCTCGCTCTACACCGAGGTGGCCGACCAGGTCGAGCTGTGCTTGTTCGACGAGGACAACGTCGAGTCGCGGGTGCCGCTGAGCGAGGTCGACGGGTTCATCTGGCACGGCTACCTGCCGGGCATCGGGCCTGGTCAGCGCTACGGTTACCGCGTCCACGGGCCTTACGAGCCGGCGCACGGCCTGCGGTGCAACCCGAGCAAGCTGCTGCTCGACCCGTACGCCATGGCCATCGAGGGCGGCGTCAAGTGGAACGAGGCCGTCTACGGCTACCGGTTCGGCTCGCCCGACATCAGGAATGATCGCGACTCCGCTCCGTACGTGCCGCGTTCGGTGGTGATCAACCCGTTCTTCGGCTGGGGCCACGACCGGCCGCCCGCGACGCCGTACCACGACACCGTGATCTACGAGGCGCACGTGCGCGGGCTCACCATCAGCCACCCCAAGATCCCCAAGCACCTGCGCGGCACGTACGCGGCGCTCGGGCACCCCGAGATCCTCGACCACCTGACCAGGCTCGGCGTGACCGCGCTGGAGCTGATGCCGGTCCACCAGTTCGTCACCGACCACATCCTGGAGCAGCGCGGGCTGTCCAACTACTGGGGCTACAACTCGATCGGGTTCTTCGCGCCGCACAACCGCTACTCCAGCCAGGGGCAGCGCGGCGGCCAGGTGCTGGAGTTCAAGGCGATGGTGCGCTCGCTGCACGAGGCGGGCATCGAGGTCATTCTCGACGTCGTCTACAACCACACCGCCGAGGGCAACCATCTCGGGCCGACGCTGGGGTTCCGGGGGATCGACAACATCAACTACTACCGGCTGGTCGCCAACGACAAGCGGTACTACGTGGACACCACGGGCACCGGCAACAGCCTGCTCATGCGCTCGCCGCACGTCCTGCAGATGATCATGGACTCGCTCCGCTACTGGGTCATCGAGATGCACGTCGACGGGTTCAGGTTCGACCTCGCCTCGACGCTCGCGCGCGAGCTGCACGAGGTCGACCGGCTGAGCGCCTTCTTCGACCTCGTCCAGCAGGACCCGGTGCTGTCGCAGGTCAAGCTCATCGCCGAGCCGTGGGACGTGGGGCCCGGCGGCTACCAGGTGGGCAACTTCCCGTCCCGCTGGACGGAATGGAACGGGCGATACCGCGACACCATCCGCGACCTGTGGCGCGGGCAGGCGGCCACCCTGCCCGAGTTCGGCTCCCGGTTCACCGGGTCCAGCGACCTCTACAAGGACGACAGCCGCCGCCCCGCCGCCTCGATCAACTTCGTGACCTGCCACGACGGCTTCACCTTGCAGGACCTCGTCTCGTACAACCACAAGCACAACGAGGCGAACAAGGAGGGCAACCGCGACGGCACCGACGACAACAGGTCCTGGAACTGCGGCGAGGAAGGCCCTGCGGGCATCGCCATCGAATCGCTGCGCGAGCAGCAGAAACGCAACTTCCTCACCACCTTGTTCCTGTCGCAGGGCGTGCCGATGCTCTCGCACGGCGACGAGCTCGGCCGCACCCAGCGCGGCAACAACAACGGCTACTGCCAGGACAACGAGCTGACCTGGGTCGACTGGTCGGACGTCCGCGAGAACTGGCTGCTGCTCGAATTCACCCAGAGCCTGGCCGAGCTGCGCAAGAAACACCCCGTCTTCCGCCGGCGCCGCTTCTTCTACGGCAAGCCGGTACGCGGGCTGCGCGACATCGCCTGGCTCACCCCGTCCGGAGAGGAGATGACCGACGGCGACTGGACGGTCGGCTACGCCAAGTCCCTGGCCGTCTTCCTCAACGGCGACGCCATCACCGAGCCCGACCGGCGCGGCCGCACGATCAGGGACGACTCGTTCCTGCTGCTGTTCAACGCCCACCACGACACGATCAAGTTCACGATCCCCAAGGACTATGGCGAGATGTGGCATACGGAGATCGACACGGCCATGCCGATCAGGCTGGACGCCCGGATGGTGAAGGCGGGCGACGCGATCGCCGTGCCCGGCCGCAGCATGCGGGTGCTGCGCCGTGTCTAGCCCCCCGACCCCGCTGTCCAGGCCCTTCTCCACCTACCGGGTGCAGCTCACCCCCGACTTCGGCTTCGCCCAGGTCGCCGAGATCGCCGGCTACCTGCGCGACCTCGGCGTGAGCCACGTCTACCTCTCGCCGATCCTCCAGGCCACGCCCGAGTCGCGGCACGGCTACGACGTCACCGACCACTCCAGGATCAGGGAGGAGTTCGGCGGCGCCACCGGCTTCAGGGAGATGGCGCAGCAGCTCGCCGCCCACGACCTCGGCATCGTCATCGACATCGTGCCGAACCACATGAACACCGTGAACGCGCAGTTCTGGTCCGTCCTCAAGGACGGGCCGGCCTCGCCGTGCGCCTCCTGGTTCGACATCGAGTGGGTGGACGGCAAGGTCGCGCTGCCCGTCCTGGGCGACGACACCCCGCCCGTCGTGGACGGCGACGTGCTGCGCTACCACGAGCATGCCTTCCCCCACCCCGGCCACTACCGGCTCGTCGACTGGCGCGAAGGGCCCGGCTACCGGCGCTTCTTCGACGTGTCGACGCTGATCGGGCTGCGCGTCGAAGACCCGTCCGTGCTGTTCGCCACGCACGAGGTGATCTTCTGGCTGCTCGACGAGGGCCTCGTGGACGGGCTGCGCGTCGACCACCCCGACGGCCTCGCCGACCCGCGCGGCTACCTCGAACGCCTGCGCGCCCGCGCCGGCAGCGCCTGGACCGTCGTCGAGAAGATCCTCATCGGCCCCGAACGGCTGCCCGCCGACTGGGCCTGCGACGGCACCACCGGCTACGAGGTGCTCAACCGCGTCAACGGCCTCTTCGTCGACCCCGCCGGCAAGGAGCCGCTCATCCGGCTGTTCACCGAGCTGACCGGGCAGCCCGCCGACTACCGGCCCGTGATGGCCCAGGCCAAGCAGGACGTGCTCGACCTGTTCTTCGGCGCCGAGGTGGACCGGCTGGCCCGCGCCACCTCCTGCGACCCGGCCGCCGTCCGCGAGCTGCTCGCCGCCATGCCGGTCTACCGCGCGTACGTGGTGCCCGGTGAGCCCCCGCCGCCCGTGGCGGTCGAGACCGTCGAGCTGGCCGCCGCCTCCTGCTCACCCGCCGTCCGCCCCCTCGTCCACGAGGTCCTGTACGGCTCCGCCGAGTCGATCGTCCGCTTCCAGCAGACGTGCGGGCCCGTCATGGCCAAGGGCGTGGAGGACACCGCGCTCTACCGGTGGTTCCCCCTCGCCTGCCTGAACGAGGTGGGCGGCGAGCCCGACGTGTTCGGCATCTCGGTGCAGGAGTTCCACGAATTCTGCGGAGAAATGTCCCCCTACACCATGACCACCCTGTCCACCCACGACACCAAACGCTCCGAGGACGTGCGGGCCCGCCTGTCGGTGCTGTCGGAGCTGCCCGGCGAGTGGGCCGCGGCCGTGGCCGAATGGTCGGCGCAGGTCAGCTTCGACCCCCACCTCGACTACCTCGCCTGGCAGAACCTCATGGCCGCCTGGCCCATCTCCGCCGAACGCTTCACCGAATACCTGCTCAAAGCCGCCCGCGAAGCCAAGACCGCCATCTCCTGGGTCAACCCGGACCCCGACTACGAACGCCGCCTGCGCGCCTTCGCCGCAGCCGCCGTCCGCCTCCCCATCGGCGGCTTCACCGAACGCATCGACCGGTACGCGATGTCGAACTCCCTCGGAGCCAAGCTCGTGCAGCTCATGATGCCCGGGGTGCCGGACGTCTACCAAGGTAACGAGACCACCGACTTCTCCCTCGTCGACCCCGACAACCGGCGGCCGATCACCTACCCCCGCAAACCCGAAACCTCCTGGGACTCCGCCAAACTCCTGGTCACCACCCAGGCCTTGCGCTTGAGGCGGCGGCTGGGGGGCGCCGCCGCATATTCGCCTCTGTACGCGGACGGCCCTCAGGCCGACCACGTGATCGCCTTCGCCCGCACCACGCCCGACACCACCACCCCCGCCCCTCCGCGGCCCGCCACCTGGACCTTCACCGAGGAAGAGACCATCTGGGCCCCGGAGCACGACCCGGCCACCGATCCCGGGGCTCGCCCGGCCCCGGAAGCGGGCACCGCCTGGACCCCGGAGGCCGGCCCTGGGGCTCGCTCGGCACTGGGGACGGGCGCCCCCTGGTCTCTGGAGGCCGGCCCGGCGGCCGGCCTCGGAGCACGCCCGCCGACACAGGACCCCACCGGCATGCCGGGCCCCGGCACGCCGGGCCCCAGCACGCCGGGCACTGGCACACCGGATGACGGCGCATCCGGGGGCGATGCGGCGGACGCTGGTGTGCCCAGCGTCGACGCACCTCGGTCCCGAGCCGCCGCCACGGCTGACACCGACCCTGGGGCAGGTGCCGCCACCTGCGGCGAGGCCAACGCCGCCGCGCACGGTGACGCCCGCGAGCGAGCGCGCACCCATGCCGCACAGGGCACGCGGCCTGCCGATGCGTATCGGGTGCGGGCCGATGTCGGGTATGGTGCGCCGCCAGCGGACGAGCACGGGGCCCACCTCGATGGCGTGGGCGGCGCCCGGACGGACGACGTCCATGGTGTCCGGCCGGACGGCGAGCACGCCGGCCAATCCCGTGGCGAGCACGGCGACCACCCCGACGGCGAGGGTGTCCGGCCTGACGGCGAACGCGGAGGTTCCGTCGAGCCCGAGCAGCGAGCGGGGGCTGTTGCCGAGGAGCAAGGCGGGGGCGTTGCTGGGGTTGGGGGGCGGCCGCGGGCGGTTGTGGTGGCGACGCGGTTGCCCGTGGGCCTGGCCGCCGCGGGCGGGTGGGGGTCCACCACGTTGACCTTGCCCGCGGGCACCTGGCGGGACCTGCTCACCGGTGGCCTGTTCACCGGGCGGATCCCGCTCGCGCACCTGCTCGGTCAGTATCCGGTCTCACTCCTGGAGAGACATGATCTTTGAGGTCTGGGCACCGAAGGCCACGTCGGTCGAAGTGGACGTCCTGGGCGGGCGCCGGGCGATGTCGCCCCGGGAAGGGGGCTGGTGGTCGGTGGAGGTGGAGGGTGCCGGGCACGGCACCCGGTACGGCTTCGTGGTGGACGGCGACGGCCCGTACCCCGACCCCCGCACCCACCGGCAGCCGGAGGGGATCTTCGGGCAGAGCGCGGTGTACGACCATGCCCGCTTCACCTGGTCCGACCACGACTGGAAGGGCCGCGACCTGCGTGGAGCGGTGATCTACGAGCTGCACATCGGGACGTTCACGCCGGAGGGCACGTTCGCCGCGGCCATCGAGAAGCTGCCGCATCTGGTGGAGCTCTGCGTCGACTTCGTGGAGATCATGCCGGTCGCGCCGGTGCCGGGCGGCCGCAACTGGGGCTACGACGGCGTGGACCTCTACGCCGTGAACGAGACGTACGGAGGGCCCGACGGGCTCAAGTCGCTCGTGGACGCCTGCCACCGGGCCGGGATCGGGGTCATCCTGGACGTGGTCTACAACCACCTCGGACCGTCGGGGAACTTCCTGCGGCCCTTCGGCCCGTACTTCTCCGGCTTTGACGGCAGCTACTGGGGCGAAGCGGTCAACCTGGACGGGCCGGACTCCGACGAGGTGCGGCGCTACTTCATCGGCAACGCCCTGCAATGGCTGCGCGACTACCACATCGACGGCCTGCGCCTCGACGCCGTGCACGCGCTGCACGACAAGCGCGCCAAGCACCTGCTGGCCGAGCTGTCGGAGGAAGTGGACGCGCTGGCCTGCTTCGTCGGACGCCCGCTGTCGCTGATCGCCGAGTCCGACCTCAACGACCCGCGCATGGTGCGCCCGCTCGACGCCGGCGGGCTCGGCATGACCGCGCAGTGGGACGACGACGTGCACCACGCCCTGCACTGCGCCGTCAGCGGCGAGAGCCACGGCTACTACCAGGACTTCGCCCACCTCCCGGCCCTCGCCAAGGTGCTCACGCATGGGGTCGTGCACGACGGCACCCGTTCCAGCTTCCGGGCTCGCACGCACGGCAGCTCGTACGCGGGCGTGCCCGGATACCGGCTCGTGGCCTGCCTGCAGAACCACGACCAGATCGGCAACCGGCCCGCCGGCGACCGGCTTCCCATGCCGGCACTCAAGCTCGGTGCCGGACTGCTCCTGACCTCGCCGTTCACCCCCATGCTGTTCATGGGCGAGGAGTGGGGGGCGCGTACGCCGTTCCTCTTCTTCTCCGATCATGTCGAGCCCGAGCTGCGCGACAGCGAAGGGGTGCGGAGGGAGCGGGAGTTCGACGGGTTCGGGTATGTGTGGGAGGCGCCGAATCCGTCGGACGAGGAGACGTTCCTCAAGTCGAAGCTCGACTGGGGCGAGGTGAAGGAGGAGGCGCACTGGTCGCTGCTGTGCTGGTACCGCGACCTGATCGCCCTGCGCAAGGCCCTGCCCGAGCTGTCGGACCCGCGGCTGGACCGGGTGCGGGTGGAGATGGATCCGCTGGAGAAGTGGCTGCTGGTGTGGCGGGGGGAGCTGGCGGTGGCGGTCAACTTCTCCCAGGAGTCGGTGACGGTGCCCGTGTCGCCCGGCACGGTGCTGCTGGCCTCGGACGAGCCGGTGGCGACGGACGACGAGGGGCTGCGGCTCCCCGCCCAGTCCATGGTCATCTGCCGCCCTCCATCCCCATGAGGTAGCTGGTCCTCGTCAGAGTGGCGCGTGCGGGGAGTCGCCGCGGTTGGGTGTGGGGGTGCGCCTCGCATGCGGGCGGGAGAGGGCGGCTCGGGGTGTTCAGGGGAGGCGGGGCCCTGCTCGCGGCGTCGTGTTGCGGTGGGTGCGGTCGGCATGCGCGATGGTTCCCGTTCGGTTGGGGGTGAGGGGTGGGGTGGGCCGTCGGTGCGGGGACGGCCCGGGTCATGCCGCCAGGACGCGGGCCGGGTCTGGGGAGTGGAAGTCGATCGAGGTCAGGGTGGCGTGCTGGGAGGCTTGGGTGGCGCAGAGCCAGTCGTTCAGAGAGCCCGTGAAGCCTGAAGGTGGGCCGACCTTGAGGCAGGTGATCTGGCCGGTGCCGGGGGCCGGGCCCACCTTGAGGCGGCGGATGCTGCCCGTGCGGCCCAGCTCGCCGGCGTCCGCGTCGTACGGGGTGAGGCGGACGCCGAAGGGGAGGCCGCCGTCGGGCTGGTCGGCGGGCTGGATGTGGAGGAAGTCGTCGATCTTGTGGGTGGTCGCCTCCGGGTGCCGGGCCAGGTAGGAGAGGTGGTCGGTCAGCAGGCGGCCGGCGACCGTGCGCAGGAGGTTGGTGGCGCACAGGTTGTGGGCGCAGGCGGCGCCGTCCAGAGTGATCTCGGGCAGGGCGAAGCGGCGCAGGCCCCGGGAGGTGACCCGCAGGCAGTCGCACGCGCCCATGTCGGACGGGTCCCACGGCGGGCAGGTGGCGGCGTCGTGGACCTGGACGTCCCAGGACAGCCAGTCGTCGTCCAGGCGGAAATGGGTGGGCTCGCCCGCGCACCTGCCGCACGTCAGGATCGTCGAGTCGGTCAGCGGGTCGATCAGCAGGCCGTCGCTCTCCCTGGCCAGCGCCCTGGCCGAGGCGCGGGCCACCTGCACGGCGGTCGGGAGCTTGTGCGGGGGTGCGGTGGCGGAGACCACCACGTGTTGTCTCGTGCGGCGCAGTCGGCGTCTTTCGTCGTCGGTGAACGTGGTGGTGGTCGGCTTCCACGGGGTCGGGTGGTGGGTCACCGACAGGGTGCCGTGGGCTGCCGCCGTGATGGCGGCTCGTTTGAACGGGCCGCCCACGCGCCATGGGACGAACGACTCGACGTCGAAGGGCACTTGCTCCATGGCGACGATGAAGTGGGAGGTCATGGTGGTGGGCAGGGGGATCGTGATCTTCATGGTGGGCCTCCGTGCATGGCTGGGTCGTGATCGGGAGGCACCCAGGATCTGGGAGGAGGGGTGGAGGGCGAGGGGTCGAACGGCGTTCTGTGGATAACTGTGCGGGTGGTGTGTTGGGCCTATGACTGACGTGCGTGTGTGGGCGCGCTGAGGGGTGGGGGAGGCGTGTTCGGCGCAGGCGACGGGCGACGCAGGTGAAGGTTGCGGCGGCGGCGGCCCGGGCCGCACGGGCCTGAGGTGCTGAGGTGCGGCGCAGGCGCGCGGTGCAGGTCGAGGGCGGGCGCGAGCACAGGCGCAGGTGGGGGCTGGGTTGAGGGGGCGGCCGGTGCGTGGGGCGCCGGCCGTGGGGGCGCTGGCCCGTGAGGGGATTCGGTGGGGTGGTCAGTGGAGGGTGAGGGCTGCGTCGGTGGCTTCGGTGATGGCTGAGGGGATGTCCAGGACCGGGAAGATGACGTGGCGGATCGTTCGGGAGCGGTCGATCACCAGGATGAGGCGCTTGAGCTTCAGGTCCTGGCCGGCTCGGAACGTGGGCAGCCGCAGGGCCGCTGTCAGGTGGAGGTCCATGTCGGAGAGCAGGGGGAAGGGGATCGATTCCGCGGTGGCGAAGGCGGCCTGTTCGTCGGGGCGTTGGGTGCTGACGCCGTGGACGGTGACGCCGGCGGTGGTGAGAGCCGGGAAGCGGTCGCGGAACAGGCGGTTTTCCAGGGTGCAGCCGACTGCTCCCGGCACCTGGTCCCAGTCCGGGGGGAGGGAGGTGGCCACGCCTGTTGACGGATAGGTGAACAGGATGGTGGCGGTGGCGGTGTCGGCGACCACGTCGAGCTGGGGTGGGTGGGTCACATCGGCGGAGGTGGTCGGACCAGCGCTTGGGGAGGTGTTGGAGGTGGTGGGCTCGAGGGTGGCGGGGAGGAGGAGAGAGGTGGGGACAGGGGTGCCGAGGAGGGCGCGTACGCGGGCCTGCTCCGTTCCGCCCTCCCGGGGCGCGCCCGTCGCCGACCCGTCACCCAGGAGCCAGCGGTCGGCCCAGTCCTGCATGCTGACCAGTGTCGGCGCCAGTGCCCAGCCGGTCTCCGTCAGGACGTACTCGTGCCGCACCGGCCCCGCCTGATACGGCCGCCGCGCCAGCACCCCGTGCTCGACCAGGTGTCTGAGGCGTTCGGTCAGGACCTTCCGTGAGATGCCGAGCTCGCGCAGAAGGTCGTCGAAGCGGCGGTGGCCGCGGGTCACCTCGCGGACGATCAGCAGGCTCCACCAGTCGCCGATGACAGAGGCGGCCTGGGCGATGGAGCACTGGGCGTCCTGCTCGCGTAGCTCTCTGACCATGACGTGACTTTACCCGATCGTGAGTCTCTGATAGAAACTGAGTCAGTTCCCAAAGGAGACTTATGGTGGTGGCGTGGGCGACCCTGCGGCGGTCGTGGCTGGTGACGAGACGGGCCTACCCGTGGACGTACTTCGTGGGCAACCTCCTGCTCGGCGTGCTCACGATGGGCCTGGCCTATCTCGGGCTGCGGGTGCTGGGCGGAGGGGAGGTGGGCGCGGAATTTCGCGAGAAGTCGGGGACGGGGGATTACCTGGCGTACATCGCCGTCGGCGCGGCGGCGCTCATGTTCGTCAAGCACTGCATCCTGTGGACCGGCAAGGCCATGATCCAGGAGCAGCGCGAGGGCACCATGGGCGCGCTGATCGTGGCGCCCGCCCGGCGCCTGCCGTACCTGGCCGGGTTCTCGATGTTCTCGTTCACGGCCGTGGCGCTGGAGGTCGCGGTGCTGTTCGGCTGCGCCACGCTGCTCGGGGTGCGGCTGGCCCCGACCGGCTGGGGAGACGGGCTGCTGGCGGTGGCGGGGCTGGCGCTGGCCGTGTTCGGGATGTCGGTGGTGCTGAGCAACGTGATGATCGTCGCGGGTGAGGCGCACATCACCCAGAACAGCGTCTTCTACGCCATCGCCGTGCTGTCCGGGTTCACGTTCCCGAGGCCGTACCTGCCCGAGGCGCTGCAGTGGCTCGGCGAGGTGGTGCCGGTGACGGCCGCCATGGACGTCGTACGGGGCGTCTTCAACGCCGGCACCGGCGTCGACCCGGGACGCCTGGCCGCCACCCTCCTGATCGGCCTGCTCTACACGACCGCCGGGTTCCTCGCCATGCCGTGGGCTGAGCGCAGGGCCATGGAACGGAGTTACTGATGATCGAGACTCACGACCTGCGCAAACGGTTCGGCGCCAAGACCGCCGTGGACGGCCTGAACCTGGTCGTCCCCCAGGGCCGCGTCACGGGCCTGCTCGGGCTGAACGGCGCCGGCAAGACCACCACCATCAAGATCCTGGCCACGCTCCTCAGGCAGACCGAGGGGACGGTGCGGATCGGCGGGCTCGACCCGGTCAGGCAGCCGCACGCCGTACGGAAGCGGATCAACCTGATCGCCGGCGGCGAGCGCATGGTCTACGCCCGCATGACCGGCCGCGAGAACCTCTGGTACTTCGGCCAGCTCTACGACATCCCCAGCCGCGTGCTCAAGCCGCGCATCGACGAGCTGCTCGACCTCGTCGGACTCACCGACGCGGCCGGCACCAGGGTCGAGCGGTACTCGCGCGGCATGACCCAGCGCCTGTCGATCGCCCGCGGCCTCGTGAACGACCCCGACTACCTGCTGCTCGACGAGCCCACGCTCGGCCTCGACGCGCCGATCGCCCGCGACCTGCGCAAGGTGGTGGCCGAGCTGGCCCGCGGCGGCAAGGCCGTGCTGCTGACCAGCCACTACCTCGCGGAGGTGGAGCAGCTCTGCGAGCACGTGTACGTGATCGGCGACGGCCGCCACCTCGCCGAGGGCACTCCCGCCGAGCTGATCGCCCAGACCGGGTGCCATCGCACGGTACGGGTGGAGGTGTCCGGCCTGACGCCGGAGGTCGAGGCCGCCGCGCTCGCCTTCGACCCCGCCGTGCGCGTCGACAGTGCCGCTGGGGTGGTCGAGCTGTCCCGTCCTGGGGACGTGGCCGGCGCGCTCACCATGGCGATCGTCGCGGCGGGCGGCACACTGACCGGTCTGGAGATCGCCGAGCCCTCCCTGGAGGACGCCATCCTGGCACTGAACGACCGCAGCGCGGTGGCGATGGCGCAGGTGGCCAGGTGAGGCATGCGTTGCGGGTGCTCAGGGCCGAGGCGCTCAAGCAGCACCGGCAGATCTTCGGCAGCAAGCTGGTGCTGTTCTCGATGCTGGTCTGGCCGCTGCTGCAGCTCGCCGAGGCGTACTACATGCTCCACCCCCTCCAGGGCGGCGACTCGGGCGGGCAGCGGCTGCTCGCCTTCCTCGCTACAGGCACGATGGGGTTCACGTTCTTCTTCTCGCTCGTGCAGTCGTCCTGGCACTTCTCGATGGAGCGGCAGTCGGGGACGCTGGAGCTGCTGTTCCTGTCGCCGGCCAACCGGCTCGTGGTGGTGATCGCGAACGGGTTCGGGGCGCTGGTGCAGAACGTCTGGTTGTTCGTGAGCTTCTCGGTGGCCATGTTCTGGTGGCTCGGGGTGGTGAATGTGGCGCATCCCGGCATGTACGCCGTGGTCTTCCTGGCGCTGCTGGTGCCGGCCGTGGCATGGGGCGCGTTCCTGAACAGCCTGCTGATCTTCTCCAGGGACTCGGCGTTCGTCTACACGCTGCTGGACGACCCGATGTGGTTCGTGAGCGGGGTGCGGCTGCCGACGTCCGCGCTGCCGGAGCTGGTGCGGGCGGCCGGATCCGTGCTGCCGCTGACCGGGAGCCTGGCGATCGTGCGGGGCGCGCTGCTCGACGGGCAGGGGGTCGGCGACCTGGCGGGGGAGCTGGCGATGCTGGCCGGGCTGTCGGCGGCGCTGCTGCTGGCCGCCGTCGTGGCGCTGCGGGTGGGGGAGGCGCGGGCGCAGCGGACGGGGCAGCTCAGACTGTTCTAGGGGGCCCTCTCGGGATCCATCCCAAGGGCTAAGCGGGCCGGCTGAGGATCTGGCGGAGCACGTGCTCCAGCGTGGCCGCCGGGTCCGTGACCGGCCCCGGTGAGCGCCAGGCCACGTACCCGTCCGGCCGCACGAGCACGGCGCCGCCCCCGCTGACGCCGTACCGCTCCTCGAAGCGTCCCTCCACGTCCAGCAGCTCGTCGTCCATGGGCAGCCGGGTCAGCCGCACCCCGAGCCGTTCCTTGACCTGCCGCCCCGCCTCCATCCACGCCTGCGACCCCCGCTTGGCCGCCATGAGCACGAACCCGGACCCGAACAGGTCGATGGTGGACAGGCGCTGCCCGTCCCAGTCGAGCACGACGTGCGGCGCCCGGCTGCCGGGCTTGCCGCCGGCCAGGCGCGGGTCCTCCAGGATGGAGCCGTCGTCGCCGGGCTCGTCGAGGATGGCGGTGGAGTGGTAGCGGTGCACGAGCAGGGCGTGCAGGGGATCGGGGAGCCGTTCGGGGTAGCCGATCCTGGCGGCGGGCGGCATGCGGGCGCCGAGCTCGGCGAGCTGCGCGTCGGCCGTGAGCGTCCCGACGGGGCGGCGTTCGGCGTCGTACGTGTCCAGGAACGCGGGCCCGGCCTGCCCCGTGAGCACCAGCCACAGCCGCCAGGCGAGGTCGGCGCCGTCCTGGAGCGCGGTGCTGCCGCCCTGCCCGCCGGTGGGCGGCATGGTGTGGGCGGCGTCGCCGGCGAGGAACACGCGCCCTGCCCGGTAGCTGCCGGCCAGCACGTGCGCGATGCCGAACGTGGCCCGGTCGAGGATCCGCACGTCCAGGCCGGGCCGGCCGGTCGCGACGCGGACCAGCTCGACGCAGCGCTCGGCGGTGAAGGGGCCCTCGTCGGCGGCCTGGTGGACGCCGAGCACGTGCGCCCCGGCCCCGGCGCCGGTCACGAGGGCGCCGGTGAGGGTGTCGTTGCGGACGTACCACAGGGTGACCTCGCGCTCGCGCACCAGCTCCGACAGGTCGGCGTCGAACATGATGGAGCACATCCGGCTCAGCGTGCCGTGGCCGGAGGTGGGCACGCCCAGCGCGGTACGCAGCTCGCTGTGGTGCCCGTCGGCGGCCACCACGTAGTCGGCCCGGATGACGCGGTCGCCGTCCTTGCCGCGGACGAGGGCGGTGACGCCGTCGTCGTCCTGCTCCAGGGAAACCAGCTCGGTGGAGAAGCGCAGGTCGGCGCCCAGCTCCTCGGCCTTGACGCGCAGCACGCGCTCGACGTCGGCCTGCGGCGCGCCGACCGGCGCGGCGGGGGTGAGCTCGGCGAGGGCGGCGTACTCGGCCTGCCCGCCGTCGCTGATCAGGTGCGGCTCGGGGTCGGCGAGGTCGCGGGCGATCGCGATGCGCATGCCGTCGCCGATGCCCGCCCAGATGCCGGCGAGCTCGTCCTCGATCCCCGGCAGGGGGCGCAGCAGCTCGATCGCCCGCGGCCCGACCCCGAATGCCTTGGGTTGCACGGAGGTGCTCGGACGCCGCTCGACGAGCGTCACGGGTACCTCCCGCCAGGCCAGCAGTGCCGCGGCGCTCAGGCCCGCGTAGCCGCCGCCGACCACCAGGACGGGCACTCGTTCCATGGAAACCACCTCCGAGCACGCGTAGTATCGCGTTTGCGACGAGCAACACGATATGACGCGTCCAAGGAAGGGTCAAGATATATCGCGAAATGTCAGGAGAGGTGGCGCTCCAAAGACTCGATCTTGGACGTCATGCCGTCCGTGACCCCCTCGCGCAGATCGGCCTTCAGCACGAGGCTGACCCGGGGAGCGACCTCGGCCACGGCGTCCACGGCGCGCTTGACGACGTCCATGACCTCGTCCCACTCGCCCTCGATCGTGGTGAACATGGCGTCGGTGCGGTTGGGCAGCCCGCTGTCGCGCACGACCTTGACGGCGCGGGCGACGGGCTCGGCGACCCCTTCGCCGACGCCCAGCGGGGTGATGGAGAAAGCGACGATCATGAGAACTCCTTACCCAGGAAAGCGAAAAGCCACGACGCCCCTGGAACGTCGTGGCCACCGCCGTACGTCACGCGTGGTCGTGCTCTTCGTCGTCCTCTTCCTCGCTCGGCCCCTCGGACGGCTCGACGCCGAGCACGGCCTCGCGAGGCTCGATCTCGCTGATGTGCTCGACGAGACCCAGCACGTGGTCGGGCTCGATCAGCCACTGCAGCGCCGAGGCGCCGGAGTCGTCGGAGCCGACCAGCTCGGCCTGCTCAGTGCGCTCCTCCTCGGTCAGGTCGGCGTCGGGGTGCCTGATCTCGGCGAGCGCCGCGGCCTGCAGCGCGTCCATGTCGAGCACCTCCACGGTCAGCTCGACCGTCAGGCGCAGGAATTTCGGTTCATCACTCATGGCGACGATGCTAGGGCAGCTTCCACTCGACAGGTGCCGCGCCTTGCTTGACGAGCAGCTCATTTGCCCGGCTGAAGGGCCGCGAGCCGAAGAAGCCGCTGCGCGCCGACAGCGGGGAGGGGTGCGCCGACTCGATGCGCGGCACCTCGCCGAGCATGGGCGCCAGGTTGCGGGCGTCGCGGCCCCACAGGATCGCCACCATCGGCTTGTCGCGCGCCACCAGAGCGCGGATGGCCTGCTCGGTGACCTGCTCCCAGCCCTTGCCCCGGTGCGAGGCGGGCTTGCCGGGCATCACGGTGAGCACCCTGTTGAGCAGCAGCACGCCCTGCTCGGCCCACGGCGTCAGGTCGCCGTTGGCGGGACGGGGGAGACCCAGGTCGGTCTCCATCTCCTTGAAGATGTTGAGCAGGCTGCCGGGCAGCGGCCGCACGTCGGGCGCCACCGAGAACGACAGCCCGACGGGGTGGCCGGGCGTCGGGTACGGGTCCTGGCCCACGATCAGCACCTTGACCTCGTCGAAGGGCTGGGTGAAGGCGCGCAGCACGTGGGCGCCTGCCGGCAGGTATTGCCTGCCTTCGGCGATCTCCTTGCGCAGGAACTCTCCCATCTGGGAGATCTGCTCGGACACGGGCTCGAGCGCGCGCGCCCATCCCGCTTCGACGATTTCGTTCAACGGACGACCGGCCATGGCCGTTGAGCTTAGCCAGGTCTGGTACGGCTTGCGCCCCGAACCCGGGGACAAGCCGTACCAGAATGATCACAACGCCGGTTTGCCGGGCTTGAACAGCCACGCGTCGAACAGCGCCCCGAGGTCCTTGCCCGAGACCCGCTCGGCCAGGGCGATGAAGGCGGCGGTGTCGGCGTTGCCGTAGCGGTGCTCGCGGGCCCACGCCCGCAGGATCGCGAAGAACGCGGCGTCGCCGGTCGCGCCCCGCAGCGCGTGCAGCGTCATCGCGCCCCGGTCGTAGACGGGGTCGTGGAAGAGGTTCTCGGGGCCGCCGGGATCGGCGGTCGGCGTCTGCCAGAACTCGTCGTCGGCCGGCCGCGCGTACGCCTCGTCGAAGGCGGCCTGCACGGTGCGCGTCCCGAGCTTGTCGGCCCACAGCCACTCGGCGTAGGTGGCGAAGCCCTCGTTGAGCCAGATGTCGCGCCACAGCGTGGGCGTCACCGAGTCGCCGAACCACTGGTGGGCCAGCTCGTGCGCGAGCAGCGACTCGCTGGGCACGCGCGGGTAGAGCGGCCGGGTCTGCGTCTCCAGCGCGTAGCCGACCTCGGGCGCGTTGTCCACGATGCCGCCGGTCGAGGAGTACGGGTAACGCCCGAACAGCTCGCCGAAGTAGTCGAGCACCGGCGGGTGCCGCTCGGCGAACCCGGTGGCGTCGCCCCTGGCCTGCGGGTCCACGGCGGTGGTGACCCGGTAGCGGCCGACGCGGCGGTCCGTGAGGTCGAACGTGCCGATCGATACCGTGGCCAGGTAGCTGGCCATGTGCTCGCGGACGTTCCACTCGTACGTGGCGCGCCCGCCCATCGATGTCCTGCGCACCAGGTCGCCGTTGGCCACGGCCACCCGGTCGGCGGGCACGGTCACGGTGAAGCGGTACGTCGCCTTGTCCGTCATGTGGTGGTTGCCGGGGTACCAGGTGATGGCGCCCTGGGGTTCGTTGGCGTTGTAGACGCCGTCGGCGGTCCTGATCCAGCCGTCCATGGAGCCGTCGGGGTCGAGGACGTGCGCGGGGGTGCCGTCGTACCGGACGACGACGGAGAAGCCGCGCCGGTCGTGCAGGGTCCTGGCGGGCGTGACCACCAGCTCGGAGCCGCTCTGCGTGAAGGAGGCGGGCCTGCCGTCGACGGTCACGGACCGCACGGTCAGCGTGTCGGCGAGGTCGAGGTTGAAGCGGCTGAGCGCCTGCGTGGCCCGCGCGGAGATGGCGGCGCGGCCGGACAGGTGGCCGGAGGCCGGGTCGTAGTCGAGCGTGAGGTCGTAGTGCCGGGTGTCGTAGCCGCCGTTGCCCTGGCCGGGGAAGTACGGGTCGCCCGCGCTGGGTGCGCCGGGCGTGCCCGCCGGGGAGGCGGTGGCGGGGGTGAGCGGAAGCGCGAGGAAGGCTGCTGCGGTGAGAGCGAGAAGACGCTTCATGAAAAAGCATCGAAAATGCCCGAATGGGCGTTACGGCGGGGGGCCACCCCCCCGAGGGGGGGGCCGCCGCAGCCCCCCCGAGGGGGGGCCCACCCCCCCCCCCGGAGGCGCGCCTCCTCGCCCGCCCGACAAGACACCCGGGGG